>CP014964.1 GCA_001628815.1 Geobacter anodireducens | reverse complement strand
CAGCGTAATGGCAATATAACCTGCGGAGAATCATTTTCAAGGCGTTTTACGCCATTCCAGCGTAAAAAAGGCTAATTTATCCCCCACATGTTGGGGCACGTCGCGATCACAAGCCACAACATATAGAGACATTTTTTCTATGTCAACCTATATTTATTCTATAAAACCAAATATTATACATACTTGTAAGAGGTTCCCCTTTTAACCACTGTTAAATACTCCTTAAACCCTGTTCAAAATCTTTTAACAAGCCATCAGGCCTCTCACCAAAATCTTCTTGACACCGGATACTAGGGAGACTAATCTTAACGCAATCTATAACTCCCTTTCTCTAAGGGAACTCCCTGCCGCCTTTGGCGTCATGGACAAACTGTTCAGGAAAGCCCCGAACAGAAGCACCCTCGGCAGAGGATGTATCGTCTGACAGGAAATCTGGCAGCAGTTCGCCACCCCGTCAGAGCACACCGCCCGGATCTATCCTTCGGGCACACATAGTCGTCTCGGGCAGAGCGACTCAAAAGTTTCAATAAAGGTGCGTCCGGAATTCGGCTGTGCCTTTTTTTATATCCAGAATCTGCGACAAGCCTTACAAGCGGCAGAATAACAACCCGACCTGGGAGAACACAACTCCCGGCCGGGGGATATGTGTCTCCTGTAGGTCAAGGAGGCACGTATGAAAAAGTTGTTCACCAACAAGCAGATTGACAACACCAGCAAGTTCTTTTGGGATATTGGTAAAGCCGCATTTGCCGGGGGTGTAATTACCGGTATAATGATGCCGGCGATCCAGGTCTGGAAAGTCCTTTTGGCTTTCGTTGCGTCTTCATGGTTCGCTTTACTCGGTTTTCTAATCGACAGCATTTCTGACGACGAAAACCCGGATAAGGAGCCCCCATGAAGAAATTGGAGTTGCTTTTCTGAAAGGAAAAAGTAAAATTCAGTTTAGGAGGCCATTATGACACCATTTGACGCTGTCCTGCTCGCTATGGGTGTGATGCTGGTACTTGGTAGCTGCTTAACGTACGCTATCCTGCGTCAGAAAAAACATCACCGCTAGTCGAAACGCCCCAATATCCCCCCAGAAAAAGGGGGGCACTGAAAAGTGACCGCCTTTTTTATTGTAAAATCCCGATCGGGAGATGGTTCATGTCTCCCTCCGGGGGCCATGCACTTCTCTTGCGACGGGACAACCTAACACGAGAGGAGGTGAACAGCATGGCAGGTCAGACGTAAACATATTTCGTCTGCCGATATCTACTCGTCAACCACATCTCATCAACCACCCAGTCGGGAGGAGACAATTAACTCCCCTGGGGGTGATCTGTCTCCTCTCTGCCGGGTACAACCCACAGAAAAGGAGATAGATCATGAACAACGCACAACCCAGCAATGTAATCCCTTACCCGACCCAGAATCCCGTCACCCTTACCTCTAACGCAGCCAGTCTCTCTGAGATCAAGAACCAGGTCACCCTCATTCAGCAGGTTATGCGTGAGGTCATGATTGAAGGAGAACATTACGGAACTATTCCCGGTTGCGGGGATAAAAAAGTTCTCCTGAAATCTGGCGCCGAGAAGTTGATGTTGACTTTCCGGCTCGCTAACGACCTGGATGTTCAAGTTCTTGAACTGCCCAACTTCCATCGGGAGTATCGGGTAAAGGTGACGATTTACGCACCATCCGGCCAACGTCTCGGTACAGGTGTAGGCTCCTGCAGCACAATGGAATCGAAGTATCGCTTCCGCACCGGTCCAATCGAAAACACCGGTAAAATTGTACCTCAGGAGTATTGGACCCATCGCGAGAGCAATCCCGCGAAGGCCCAGGAGCTTTTGGGAGGAAAAGGGTTTTCAGCCAAAAAGGTCGGTACGAAGTATTATATCGTCAAGCAAGGCGAGAGGGTTGAACACGACAACCCGGCCGACAACTACAACACCTGCCTTAAAATGGCCAAGAAGCGTGGCCTTGTGGATGCTGCTCTTACCTCCACGGCCGCTTCGGATATTTTCACCCAGGACCTCGAGGAAGATGATCTCCAGGGAGCAGCTACGGGCGAGACGTACAACAGCTCATCTGCATCAGGAGGGGCATCTTCATCAAGGGGCGAGTCAGGACAGCAGGCCTCCCAATCCTCCAGCTCTTCGAGCGACCAGGGAGGGAGTTCGGCTGAACCGATCTCGAATGACGAAATTGTCGGTTACCTGACCGTCAAGAACGTCAAGCACGAAGTCGGCGATGACGGGACGATCTATGCGTACCCCGAATTCTCCGATTCGGCGGCCCGGACCTGGTTGAAGGATCAAGGCTTTAAATGGGACGCAAAAAATAAGCGCTGGGCACTTTAATCACTACCTGCAGGGGGAACACCATTTCCCCTGAGGAAGAGGTGCTCCCCCCTGTTATTAAGGGAGGCACTGTTGATTACTTCCGGCTGTTGCGTACCGTTAGCCTTCTTGTCCCTGATAAACGGCAAAGCCTATATCAGGGGGGAAACCTTCGAAGTCCTGCCGGCCCTCGCGGAACGAGCCAATGAGCTCCATGGCAAGGCGGTTTGGCTTGTGTGGACAAGGCTGAACGGTAACAAGACCATTATTTCACTTCACTAACCCCACCGGGGAGGCATCAACTCCCGGAAGGGGTTGCTCTGTCTCCCCGCCGCTTTTATGCGAAAGGAGACAGACATGCACAGATTCACTCAAGTCAAAGGTTGCAAAGTCCCCGCAGTCCGCAATTACAATCACTGCGCAAATACCCTCTCAATCGATATCAAGAGGATCCTCGCCGGCGTCATGGCAGGCTCGTTCCTCCTTGCTGTCGGCCTCACGGCTTCTTGCTACATCGGTTAGGGGAGGGGAGGATGCCAGCAACCATATCATTAAAAGGCAAACGTGCCACCGCAACCGTCTTTTGTTCCAATCTGATCATGAAGGGCAGAAATGTGGCGTACCTTACCGCATACGGCCCTAGCCAGGAAGTCCGTGCCTTCGCGCAACTGCTTACGAGCGGCGAAGCGGAGCTGGAAACGGAGAACACGAGGGTTATCAACACCTCGTTCCTCTCCAATCCGATCATGATCCCCAAGCTGGATAACGGCTACACCGGTCTTTACCTCGTGCCGCCCTTGTCCAGCCAGCTCGTCGTCGGCAACAGCGAGGATGCATGTTTCGACATCTATTCCCGCATTCTGGACCAACAGCAATTTGTTCATTGCGACTGGTACAGCGACATTTTCAAGCTGGCGAAGGAAGTGACACCGGAAATCGGCGTCAAGAAGTGCTACCTGACCATCGATAACGTCGCGCATGAAGTTCAGCAACGTATCAGGTACGGAGGCTTCAGCTTCCCCGCTTCGACTGCCAATCTTGAAGTTGAAACAGCCGAGAAAAAAGGCGGAGGTGCACCATGACGGAAACCAACCGGTGCAAGCTACCGGATTTTAACCCGTGTAGATACATCGAAGCCCAGAAAGGCGCTTTTATGCCCATCAAGACCTTTGCATACCGGTTGTATCCGACCAAACCGCAGAAACGGCTCTTGGAGCAGACCGTGGAGACTTGCCGCAGACTCTATAACGACTGCCTCGCGGAGCGCAAAGAGTCGTACGAAGCCACTGGCAAGTCCGTCACCAAGGTCGAACAGCTCCGGCATGTAAAGTAACTCAAGGCAACCAACCCGTACGCCAAGGGCATCCATAGCCACATCCTCCAGGTTACGGTGGCTGATCTGGACAAAGCCTTCAAGAGCTTCTTCCGCAGGATCAAAACCGGGAAGAAACCAGGTTACCCCAGATTCAAAGGCCGGCACCGCTTCGATAGTTTCGGCCTCAAGGAGTATGGCAACGGCTTCAAGATCGACGGCCGCAGGCTGAAGATCTCCGGCATCGGCCGAATCGCAGTACGGTGGCACCGGGAATTGCCGGCAGAACCCTCGACACTGCGGATCATCCGAAAGGCCGATGGTTGGTACGCCTGCTTTGCCTGTAAAATTGCAGCAGAAAATCTCCCCGTAACCGGCAAAGTCATTGGCCTCGATGTAGGGATAAAGAATCTCCTCACCGACAGCGACGGCGCCGAGATAGAAAACCCGAAATGGTACCGCACCGGACAGAAGAAGCTCCGGGTCCTGCAACGCGCCGTCTCCCGGAAGAAAAAGGGCGGCAGCAACCGCAAGAAGGCGGTAGCCTTACTGCAACGGCATCACCTCAAGATCCAGCGGCAACGGCAGGATTTTCTGAACAAACTGGCCACCAGGTTGATCTCCCAGAACGATTTGATCGTGCTGGAAGATCTGCAGATCAGAAACATGGTGCGAAACCCGCACCTTTCGAAGAGCATCCACGATGCCGGATGGCATTACCTGGTGCAACGCCTCACGAGCAAAGCGGCAGAAGCTGGCCGTGTGGTTATCCAGGTAAATCCGTCCTATACATCTAAGTGTTGCTCGTGTTGTGGCCACATCTTCGAAGGGCAGAAACTCTCCCACCGCTGGATAACTTGCCCGGAATGTGGATTGTCCCTAAATCGGGACCACAACGCTGCCATCAATATCCTGAACCGAGGGATTGCAGCCCTCACCAGAGGGGACGGACAGTCCCTTTGGGCGCCAAGCTCCTTGATGTCGGAGGGGTTTGCCCAAGAAGCCGCCGGGTTTTAATCCGTGCGGAGCGTCACCTATTTTGTCCATATTAACCAGCAGTCAGACGGAAGTCTGCCTCCCGATCAATGGGTGAAGGTTGTTGCCGAGAGCATGACGGAGGCCATTGCGGTAGTCTTGAGCAATCGCCCTGACCATAACCAGCCATCCAAGGCTTTCGTAGCACTCAACAAGCACATGAACGGTGTACCATTCATGAGTCAAGGTTTCGCTCTTACCTGGAGCGAGAAATGGAGTGCCACATGACTTATATGCTCAACGCCATCGTCACCAAGTAACCAACACTGTTAACAATTCCCCCCGGGGCAAGCACGACACAACCCCGGCCAGGGGATTACCGTGTCTGCTTGCCCCCCCTGAAAAGGAGAGCTCACAGACATGGATATAACATCAGGAGTAAACTCACATTCTCGCGTGAGAGGGAATGAACTGGCAAAGGGATACTACCCTACATTCCCCAAAGACGTGGAGATGGTCAAATCCGTGATCAAGATTGACTTCGGATGGGACCAGCGAAGCGTCGAGGAGAAACAGGTATGTATCTTCGACCCGTGCGCAGGGGAAGGCATATTCCTTCAAAGCATGGTTCGCCATGCCAAGAAGGCTGCAAACCTTTCCCAAGCGAAAAATACACAGGTCGCTTCCTACGCCGTAGAGCTTGATGCCGATCGTTTCGACAAGATTCGCGGTATCGACCAGAAGCTCAACTCATCTTTCTTCGAGACAACCAACAGCGGTTCATTTGACATTCTCCTTCTGAATCCCCCGTACAACAAGAACACGGGAGAGCTTGTATCCTGGATAGACAAGGCCGCCCCCATGGTTTCGCACCGCGGGGTTATGGTTCTGATCATCCCCGAGTATGAGTTGAAGGGAAAGCTGCTCACCATCCTGCGAGGCAATTTCTCCTGGCGGTATGCTTACCGTTCGGAGGAATACGATGCCTTCAAGCAGGTGGTCATTTTTCTCCGGAAAAACGGCAGCAATGAATCGCTGGCGTACCGATCACGGTATGTTCATCACTACGATAACCTGGACAACACTCAGGAAGATCCGATCCTCTGCTTCATGGGCAACCCGCTTTCGCTGACCGTCGAAGTGCGGCACAGCAATGGGGCTCGCCCTCTTTTGCAGAGTAAGGATCTCACAGAGTTCTACGTGGACTGTGAAGAGAGGTTGGAGAAGGCAACCCGACTGATGCTGGAAAAGCAGTACCCTTCCAGCTATGACACCTCAATCCTGCCGGCATCCACACTCAGAACGGCCCACGCCGTCCAGCTGGCGGCCATGAACAGTCAAATCGAGTCCGTAACCCTCAACGGTACGCACTACCTGGCCAAGTACATGATCGTCCAGAAACCGGAAACCTATGACTCCTATGACGATGATTCAGGCACAAAAACCCAGACCATCGTCTACAAACCCACCGTAGAGACCTTCCTGATGGATGCGACGGGCGAAGTGAAACAAGCCCGGGAGATGGGATTCGATTATGTCGATCTCAACTCACAGCTATCCACAATCCTTCTCAGAAAACTGACCAAGATGTACAAGCCGCTTCACGAGATCGGCGAGGACGAAGAATACCTTGCCGATGAACTGAAGGATCTCGGCCTTAAAGCTCCTCAACGGGAAGCGGTCAAGGCAGTGATGAAGGCATTTGCATCGGGCAGGAGGGGGATCGGCATTCGGGCCAACACCGGTACCGGTAAAACCTGGATGGCGAAGGCGGTAAAGTATATCGCCGGCGCCAGACGGTCGATCATGGTCACCGAACCGCACCTGGTTGAGCAAATGGTCGAGGAGTACAAAAACGAGGGCTTCGACGTCCACGTAATCGACTCATGGCAACGGATGCGGGAACTTGCAGTTGCCCGGCCCAAAGGACTCTACATCATTTCCTACACCCGCCTTCGCATGCACCCCGATTTCGTGACAGTCACGAAAACAGCAAAGGTGCGTACCAGCGAAGGCATCAAATACACCCAGGCCTGCGTAGAATGTGGCTGGCCGGCAGAGAAGCTGCGTAAGAGCGACAAGGAGCACTGCAGTATGTGCGGCTCGGCGCTCTACACCTACATTCCCGAGAACAAGCGTCCATTCCTTCGTTACAAAGGGTGGATAAAGGACATGGAGGCCCGCGGCAAATCAGTTGACGCCAGAACTCACAACAAGCAGCTGCCTTACATTCGATACTTGAAGAGAATCCCCTTCGACCTGGCTATTTTCGATGAAGCCCACAATGCGGCCAACCTCATGAGCAATCAGGGGGCCGCGTTCATTCGCCTAGCTGCATCAGCTAAGCGGGTGCTCTGTCTGACGGCCACCGTGACGAACGGCATGGCCAAGTCCCTCTACAATCTGATCTGGGGCATCAATCCGGTTCAGATGAGGGCAGCAGGGTGGGATATGAAGTCATCCACCGAATTCCAGACGAAATTCGGGGCGTTCAAAGAGGTCAGGAAAACCGATGAGAGAAACCGCCACCGTGAATCGGAGCGGGTCACGACGTACGACACAGCGGGCATCTCACCGGCAGCCCTGATCTACACGCTGCCCAACTTCGTCAACGTGGACTCGGAAGATTTTGACGATCTGCCGCCAGTCGAGCGGGAAGTCATCAAATGCGTTCCTCATGCAGAAGTTGAAGACTGCATGCGGGTCATAGACAAAATCATAGACGATGCGGATTTGCCACCGGAAGACAAACTCCCCGCCGCAAGCGTTCGCACGGCCGCGTTCCTGCGGGTGTCCGACACCTTCAGGCATGCTGACGATGAAATTTGCTTGCGGGGCTACCTGCTTGGGACTTTGTACAGGAGAGATGTGAACGAGCTCCTGGAGAAGGAACAGCGGTTGGTCGAGATTGTCCAGGGGGTGATTGATCGTGGGGAGCGGTTGCTGGTCTATACCGGCAATACGCAGAAGGTCGATATGCGTGGTCCACTGAAGCGGATTCTGTCCGCCAAGTACCCGGGCCTGTCGATCGATACTCTTCCCGATTCGGTTGCCCCCAACAAGCTGGTGCAATGGTTCACAAAAACCACCGCTCAAGTCGTCATTGTGTCATTCCACCGTGTCGCAACGGGACTAAATCTCAGTCAGTTCAACAACTTGGTGTGGTACGACTATACCGACAACACCAGGTTGGCTGAACAGGGTGATGGTCGTATCCGTCGCGTGAACACTGCCGACATCCACCGGGCACTCTTCGGGGAAGTCCGCCCCTGCCGTTACTGGTACCTCACCTCATCGCCAATCCAGGAAGCCCAGCTTGCCTACACACTGGAGAAGAGGATGGTTGCCAAACTGGCGGAAGGGGAAACTCCGGACATCGACCCCGCGGAGTGTTCAAGTGGGAATCAGAGCTTCTCTGCCCTTATCACCAAGGCACTCAAGGAGGGGAACTTCGACTACCAGGACCCAAGCGCCCTGCTGAAGAAGATGACCAAAGCCGAAAATGCCAAGGTCAGGGCAGAGAACTTCGAACAATCGAGAACCATTGCAGCTGTATTCTCCCCGGCAGGAGAACCGATGGACGACGTGCCGTCTTCACCCCCCACACCTGCGCCTCCGGTGCTTGAACAATTCTTTCGGGTCATCTTCACGGAAGAGGGGAGGGAAGTCGAGCGGGACGTGCCGAAGAAGATATTCGAGGAGATGCAGGATAAAGGTCTGCTCGAGATCACACTTTTCGGCATCTACCATCGGGAACAAGCCAAGCGGAAGAAGGCTGCATAAACGTGAGTTGACAATACCCTATGTATTCGCTAAGAAAGGAATAGGAGAAAATGATGGCAACAACTACATTTGACACGCTAAAATTCGCCAAACGGCTCAAAGAAGCTGGGATTCCTGGTGCTGAGGCCGAGGCAATCTCCGAAGCCTTTAAAGAGGCCCAAGGTGATCTCGAATTGGCAACGAAACAGGATCTCGCTTTCTTGGAATTGTCGTTAAAAGGCGAAATTAAGCAGCTTGAGCAGCGGATGACGATCAAGCTTGGCTCCATGATGGTTGTCTCTATTGGAGTGGTAGCAACGATTGTCAAGCTGATCTCATAGCTCTCTTCGACATATCCGGCAATCAGGCCCTCAGAGGAATTCCCTCTGCGGGTTTTTTTGCGTCCAAAATCCACTCGACCCCGGCAGGGAGACTTAGCCAACCCTGCAAGGGGATGGTTTGTCTTCTTGTCCGAGCCCAACCCAGACAGAGGAGACAACCATCATGAGTTCAAAATTTAACACATTCATAGGATCAGCTCTCGAGGAACTGAATAGGGAATCTTCAAAACACCTCGGAGACCGCTCGCAGTACGTCGGCGGTTCAGATGTCGGCCAGTGCCTCCGCAAGGCGGTACTGGGGAAGATGACTGAGCCCTCCCACGACAAGAAGACCTTGCTGCGGTTCCTGCGCGGTCATGCCGTCCAGGACCTCTTCGCGAAGATTTTCGTAGCGGGCAAGGCTACTTTCGATGAAGAGGTGGAAATCACCCACCCTGACAAGCCGTACATAAAGGTGCATATCGACTTCCTCTTCAAAGGGAACAAGCGCCTCTATGTCGTCGAGATGAAGTCTGTCGGCGGTATCCCGGAGGAGCCACGATCCTCTCACCTTGACCAAATCTCTCTGCAAATGGGCCTCTTGCGCCTCGTCACCCCCCCTGATGTTTCCGTTGAGGGCTGCATCCTCTACGTGGACATCAACGCCGGGGAATGGAAGGTCTACAACGGCTACAACATCGCTTCCCCCGAAATGCAGGCTCTCTACAAGGAGAGCGAGCGTCGGGCGGAAAAGATTTGGCAGTCTCTTGTGGCCAATGAGGAGCCGGAGTCCGAACCGAGCTTTTTGTGCGGTTACTGTGCCTTCAGGAGCAGTTGTGCAGTACACCAGCTGCCGACAGTAGCGTTGCCGGCCGATGTCCTTGCCGCGGCGAAGCGGTATCAGGAGCTTCTTGCGGAAAAGAAAGAGATCGAAGGGAAACTGGAAAATCTCAAACTCGACATCCTCGGCTACACCGGGGAGTCGTTCAGGGGGACATCAGACGGAATTGACATTGTTGCCGTGATATTCGAGCCATCGGTTACCGTGGACTCCAAAAAACTGAAGGCGAAATACCCTGAGGCTTACAAGGAGTGCACGAAACCCAAGGCCGGATACACGAAACTGGAGATCAAGAAGTCCGCCAAGAAACCGGTAGAGGCTGAGAAGAAAGCAGCCTGATCCTTACCATCCCTCCACCCACCAGGGGAAGATGCAACGCACTCCCTGATGGGGTTCTCTGTCCACAGAGGACGGAGTGCGTACAGGAGACTGGCTTATGAAAAATCGCAATTTTCTTACGCGCGAAAGAGAGCTGAACAAGGCCCTCACTCGTGACCTCAATGACTTCATCGACCTAACTGAAGCGAGAAAAGAGAACCGGAAGGAACTGGCAAGGACTATCCTGGCCAGCATTTTTATGATTCTCATTTTTGCCGTGGTTATTATCGCCGCCGCCTCCATCGAACAGCCCGACGTCCCCTCTAATCAGACGGCTGCCGGGGAGGTGCGGATATGAAATCCGGGGCACTCTCGCTAACCCTTCACGCCGCTAACCGGATGCTTCAACGGGATGTCCCGCTAGAGGCACTCCAACTGCTGCCACTGGTGACAGGTCTGCTGAACGAGAAACCCTTGCGGGTTTCGTTCAGGAATGCCCAAGTTACCCTGATTGCCCGGATGGCTGAAGACGGCCGTCCCCGGTTGATCTCGGCATGGCGGCACTGACACTACAGCTCAAACCCCCACCTGGGGCGGCACTGTCGTCCCTCGGGGGCGATATCCGTCCCTCGTCGGGGTGCTGTTTTGCGCCTGCGGCGTGAAACACATTACAACATGGAGGATATCATGAGCCCAACATTGCCGCGGTCTGTCGTCATGGCAGGCCACACCATAATCGAAATGTCGAACTGCGGTAAACTCTTCATCACCATCAACCGGGACCCGACCAACGGGCAACCCGCCGAGGTCTTTGTCCGTTTCGGGAAGGCCGGGGGATGTGGTTCAGCCGTCATGGACGGCATGAGCCGAATGATTTCCTACGGTTTGAGGAGCGGGATGGACCCTGAGCGGGTTATCAAGGGGCTTGACGGCATTGGTTGCCACGCAGGTTCCAATTCCTGCATGGAAGCGGTTGCCAAGGCCTTCAAACTCGTGTTGCAAGGGATACCGGAAGAGATGATGGAGGTGTGCCCGTGAGAATACCTGACCAACTCAGAGACGAAATCCTCGAGAAAGCCGGACAGAACATCGTGCAACTCATCGGGGAGAGCGTCAGTCTGACGAAAGCGGGCTCCACATACAAGGCCTGCTGCCCCTTCCATACCGAGAAGACGCCGTCTTTCTCGGTGAACCCAGCTCGCGGTACCTGGCGCTGTTTCGGTCAGTGCAGTGAGGGGGGTAATGTTGCCAAGTTCTTCATGAGGCAGAAGGGGATCAAGTTTCCCGAGGCCCTTGAGTTCCTGGCCGGCCGGGTAGGGGTTGTCATCCCAAACGGAGAAACCAAGGAGAAAAAGGAACGCAAGGCCATGCTTCAGGCACTGGCCAAAGCACAGACCTTTTTCCAGAACAATCTCCACGAAAACCGTAACGGCGCCCGGGCATACATCGATTCCCGGCTCACCCCCTCAGAGGTGGAGAAGTACGGGATCGGCTATGCACCGAAAAGTGGCAGGGCCCTGGTCGAATACCTCGACAAGGAAGGTGTGCCTCTGTGGGCTGCCGAAAAGGCCGGACTGATCCGGAGGGAAGAAAACGAACCCTACAAGGATTACTTCTGGGGTCGCGTGATGTTCCCGATCCGCGACGAACGGGGAAGGGTAGTCGCCTTCGCCGGCCGGATAACCGACCCCAAAAAAACCACCCTGAAGTACATCAATTCCCCCGAGACGCCTCTTTATAAGAAGACGGCCACACTTTTCGGAATTGACAAGGCGATGGAGGCCGTACGGGAAACCGGAGAGGCCTACATCGTCGAGGGGTATCTGGATGCAATCGCCATGCAATCGGCGGGGATCCTGAATACCGTGGCCACTTGTGGCACGGCGTTCACCAAGGACCACGCAGCCTTATTGAAGCGTTACTGCAAGCGGCTCAACTTCATCTTCGATGGAGACGCCGCCGGCAGAAAAGCTCTTCAGAAGGCAATATTGCTGGCGCTCAAGGAGGAGCTTGCCGTTACGGCCTGTCTGCTCCCTGATGACCAGGATCCGGACAGTTATTTCAGGACCGGAGGCACCTTCAATGGAATCAAGTCGATGACTGGCCTTGATTACCTGAGTAAAGCCATGAAGGAATCAGGAATGGAGATGTCTCTCACTCACCAGAAGCTTCACCGTCTCGAACGGTTGGAGCGGGGCCTCTTTTACATGGCAGAGCAGATACCGGATGTTCGTAAAATGCTTGCCAAGAGGGGGAATCTTGAAGAACTGTTCAGTCCTGAGTTGCTACCAGCCATTCAGGAAGTCATCTACAACTCGGCAACGCCCAGGCATACGCCTGTGGCACAAAGAATGATGGAAACTTTGGCCCGCATTGAGGCCTCCCTTGTGATCGGCAGCGCGGCGGAACCTGACATCAGGAACGCCATGCTCAAAGACGTAAGGGAAGCGCTCGAGGAAGCGGGTTGGAAGAAGCCCAACTAACTTAACATCAACCATTTACCCTCAGGGGAGACACGAACTCCCCACGGGGGATCTGTCACCCCTCAAATCATCAAAGGAGACAGAGAAATGGCACAGACCACCATCAAAGCGGCTGCTGCAGCTGCTAAACTTGTTGAACTTACTGTCAAGGACGTTTTCGGCCTCGCTTCAAACATGCCGGTTGTCGGCTTTGCACCGGGGCACCCGCTAGTACCCGCGAAAATCGGATACGTGTGGGACAAGAAAACCGTCATGGACCTCCTGGAGTGGATGGAAGAAGATTCTCCTGACCCACTCTGGATCACCGGCCCTACCGGATGCGGCAAAACCGAGATGGCTATCCAGCTCGGCGCAGGCCTCAACGCTCCGACTGTCATAGTCACTGGGCGCAAGGATGCCGAACCCGGGGAAGTCCTCGGCAAGATCTGGCTCGAAAACGGCTCGACCGTGTTCAAGCCTGGACTGCTCATCGAGGCTTATGAAAAGGGCTGGATGATCATCTATGACGAAATCGACGGTTTTTCTCCTGAAGTCGGTGTCTGTCTGCACCGGCTCCTCGAAAAGAAACCCGTCACCCTTGACGACGGATACGTGGCGCAGCCCCACCCACGCACTCTCATGATTGCTACGGCAAACACGAGAGGCGATGGAGAAGGGGGTGACATCTATGCGTCCACCAATATCTTCAACCTTGCCACCCTGAACAGGTTCGAAAAGTGGGAGATGAACTACCCTCCGGCTGATGTGGAGGAGTCGATTATCAAAAGCCACCTGGAGGACCTGGATGCACGGGCAATTACCGCAATGGTCAAGGTGGCCGCGGATATCCGCACCGCTTACGACCAGGGGCATTGTCCCGGTCCGATCTCGGTAAGGGATCTGATCAGGTGGGGCAGAAAACTGGCTATCTGCGGACACAGAACCGACGTCAAGCCGATCTACCATGCCTTTGACAAGGCTTTCGGCAACGGCGTCAACAGGCACGTCCGGGCGGCTCTGCACAAGTTCGTGCAGACGCATTTCAACGTGCCGGCACCGTCTATCTAGGAGGTGCTGAATGTCTGTGTCCAACGCGATTTTACGGCCAGATTACTACGTCGAGTTAGAGAAAAAGACCACTGGCCCCAAAGGAGGCAAGTTCTGGATCGTTGAAACATACGGTCCGAAAGTTATCCTTCATTGGGGAGCTATCAATACCAAAGGGCAGAGCAGGGAAAAAACGTTCGGCACCCCGGCAGCGGCTATGAAGTACGCCGCTGGCAGGGAGAACGAAAAGCTGTCCGAAGGCTATTTTGTCGTTGGCCGCAATCGCCCACAGAAAAGCGCGGCCAATACAGCGGCAAAGATGGCGCCACCGAAACCTCCGGCACCTGACCCAACGGTGAATGTCATCACACGGCGTTCATTGGTCTGGGATTTCTAACCACCATTACAACCCACCCTCACGGGGAGACTCTTTCCCCGTCAGGGGTAGTCTCCTTCGTGCGGGCAACCACACAAAAGGAGACTTACCCCATGAACATTCTCAATCAGATTGTAGTCATAATGCTGAATATCTCGCTTTGGTCGGGACGGAAGAAATTGCGTCCTGAAGACCTGGCGGCCAACGGAATCGAGGTGGACAAACTCCCCCCCGGCACCCTGGCATCACTCGGCACGAAACGCATCATTGCTCCCGAAGCCTTGAATCCGTTCTCAGCCCTCAAAAAGGAAGCTGAGCGGATCTGCCTCGCCAAAGGGGTTCGCTTTCTGGGCGGCTTTGCCATCCCGAAAGAGAACGTCGACAAGCTGGTTGAAGAACTCAAGGAAATCAAGCAGCGTTTCCAGGAGACGAAAGAAAGCCTCCTGTCTGACTACGACAAGGAAATTGACAAATGGATTGCGGAAAACCCACCCGAATGGGCTGCCGTAATTCGTGCCGCTATTGAGCCGGCCAGCACCATCGACCAGGCCATGCATTTCAACTTCGCCCCCGTGGTTGTAGGTTCGCCGGAAGGGATGGAGGATACGAATGAAGGTTTGGACGAAGAAACCGATGGTCTGCTGGGCCAGCTGTACCATGAAGTCCGGATGCAGGCGAAAACCGCCTTTGAAGCTTCCTTCGTTGGACGAAAGGAGATAACCCGCAAGGCTCTCCGCCCTATTTTGTCCATGAGAGAAAAGCTTTTGGGGCTGTCTTTCCTTGACCCGGAAATCGCGGAAGCAATCCAGGCAATCGACCAGGTGATCGACAAGGTTCCCAAAACCGGCCCGATCATCGGTACGGACCTGGATATGATTGCTGGTCTTGTCGGCCGCAGGTTGGCGAATATTGGACGTCCTTTGCCGCCCGAGCCTGAACCCGAACCGGAAGCAGTTGAGGAAGAAGCACCTGCAGAAGAGGAGGTTGAGATTCTCGAGGAAAGGATCGTTTTCAATTCGCCACCGGCGCTGCTCAAGCAAAAGAAACGTGCCCCATTGGTATTCGACTTCTAAAAGGAGGCTTTTCATGATTCGCGACAACGAACTTGTAGGCCTCTGCCAGGTAATCGCCCGCGATTCCGGCATGGAGGTCACTGTAGGGGGCAAGAAATCCTACATCACAGACGATGGCTGCCGGCTGAATATCGCCGCCATGCCAATGACACCAGAAGGTCGCCTTGTAGCTGTAGGGCTTGGGTTCCACGAAGTGGGGCACAAGCTCTATTCCGACATTTCCAGCGATTGGGGACATGGGCTGCAACACGACCTCACCAACATCATCGAGGATGTCAGGGAAACACGGGACTTCATAAAGGACCGCCCTGGCGTTGCATACGACATTGAAAAAGCTGTCAATTGGTACCAGGAAGCGGGGAGTTACACCCCGTCTGACCTGAACACGGCAATTCGTGCTCTTGCCCTTGGGGTCGGCTATGTCGACCTCCTGGGATTCCCGTCGTTGGTCCCTGAGCTTGCCTTGGCAAGGGAGATCATTTCCTCAGAAATGGGGGATGGTTTTCTCTCGCTGGCTGAAATGATCCTGAAAAAGTACCCCAAAATGTCCTTTGGCAAAGAAGGTACGGCTGAATCCATCGAGATGGCAAAGGCTCTTTGCAATCTCCTTGAAGAAGAGGCCAAGAAAAAGGAACAGGAAGAGCAGGGGCAGAAACAACAGGGCCAGCAGCAAAAGCAGGATGACCACCAAGATCAACCCTCTCAAGGGGAATCTTCGGAGGAAGAAGAGCAGAAGGCCGAACCGAGCGAAGGCGAGATGATGACCAAAACAGCCAAGATGACCAGGATGACCAAGACGACTCCAATTCGCCGTCTGAGTCCGACACGGATGAAGACGATCAGAATGGGGGAGGGGGCCAGCAGGATGAGGACTCCCCATCCCAGGATGATGGAGGCAAAGATGGCGAGGATGATTCCCCCGGCAACGGTGGGAATAATTCTAGCCCCTCTGACGCCGACAGCGATGCTGACCAGACCGGTGCTTCATCCGGCGGTCAGGCCGATGATACCGCAACCGATCGGGAAGAGGGGCAAACCTCTTCCAAACTCTCTCCGGACGTAATTCGGGAGATTTTGCAGGAAGAGAGCGATTTTGGGGATATGAAGAAGATGGCCTTGAAAGAGCTCGATCGGATGTCTAAGGACGTGCCCGATGTAGTTAGGGCCGGCATTCCGCAACTTCCACGGTCGGAGAGGTTCTATGGCGACGTAAGCCTGGTCAATGAGTCAGATGCAATTACCGCAACTTCAAGAATGCGTGCAAAACTCATGGGGATGCTGCAGTCGGTCAAGAGGCAACCGGAGCGCTATGGCACTACCGGACGCAAGCTGGCTGTCAATCGACTTGTCAACATGGCCACCGGTGACCCCCGGATCTTCAAGAAACGGGTTGAAACGGTGTCCATTAACACTGCGGTTGTGATAATGCTCGACGCCTCAGGCTCGATGGCATCCAACAATCGCATGGTGGTGGCGAGGGATGCGGCCTTTGCGCTTCACCATACCCTCAGGGGCATAGGTGGAGTGTCTGCATTGTCCGCAGCATTCGACATGAACATGGATCACGATTCACCGCCAATCCAGCTTCTTTGTACTTGGGGTGAGAAACCGGCACCGGAGAACTTCAGTATCTGGCCCGGCGACTACACTCCCACACCATGGGCATTATGGTACGCCCGAGCGCAGCTGTTGCAGCGTCCGGAACAACGCAAAATCTGTCTTCTTGTCACCGATGGCGAGCCTTACGGCTGGGATGGCATTGAGGCAGATACCAAGGCAGCCACGAGACGCCTTGAAAAGGACGGCATTGAGATCGCAGCCATTGGGATCGAACTGCCGGATGTGGCCACCTACTGGACCAACAACAGGGTCGTGAACAGCATAGAGGAATTGCCGCCGGCAATGTTCGGTGTCATGAACGACCTGCTGACACGCAAACCTTAACCCTCAGGGGGGCAGATAACCCCCTCGGGGGACTGCCCCCTCAACTAACAAGGAGGCAGTCATGCGAAAAGAATTCATCCTCAACATCCACGACAACAGCGAGTGCCAGGTTCCCGGAGCAGATAAGGCCATCGTCACCATCTTTGACCAGCTGCGGTTCAGAATATTGCAGATGGCGGGAATGGTGCGGGCCCTCTGCATCTTCAATTCGGCCGAACTCGATGACACCCCGCGGTTCATGGTTGAAAACTGGGATGCCAAACCGAATCTCGATGGTTCTCAGCCGCTGAAACCGTATCCCGGGAAGATGAACGACATGAGGCTGGTGGTAACGGCTCATGTTTTCTACTGGGAGGGGTCTTATCGGAATGATTACCGGTGGACGACGGACAGTATCCCGCTGTCCGAACTGGACGGCTACGACTCGCTTGAAACCGTCAAGATCGATGCAGGGAAGGGAAGGGGCTCATATGAGCTCCTACAGGAGCTGATTGAAGCCTTTCCCCAAGCAGACCCTGAGAGCGATATTTTCGACGAGGGAATCAACGGCTGTGAGGCTGTAAACTTCCTCACGGGGTTCATTCCCCGGGTCAGGGAACATTTTGATTGCAGGATGGCGAGGTAGAGATCATGAAAACTATTAAACACCCATACTATGATTACACCCTCGCTGATGCTCTGAAACTGGCGAAAGGGATCAAATACGGGGTGCTCACAAAGCCTTCCGACCCCGAGCCGGACATTCCAGAGGCCATAGATCTCGTTAAAAAGACGTTTCGCCTTAGCACCTTCAACTGGATCACCGGCCGCGTAGCGCTCGAATTGCTGCGGGCCGCCAACGGCGAAGATGTGAAGTTCACGCCATAACGAGAAAAATTAAATCCACCCATGCGGGGAGACACGAACTCCCCGAAAGGGGTCTGTCTCCCCTTTCGCACCAAAGGAGACAGACATGAGCACCAAATCACGCAAACCACGCACCCGCAAAGAGATGATCGCGTTCCTGGGGAACCACTTCCGCTATGACACGAAGAACTCGTGGAATAGGAGCTCGTCGTTTGCCCGGAACATCAAGATCCACCGCATTAACTTCCCTGACTGCGCCACACGTACCCGGGCCTACGACCTGCTTGACGTCGCGGATGCCTTTGACGAATTCGACCAGATCATCGGCGAATTTGCCCGGCGCCACGACTATTCATGGCAGATCACCAGGAACGGACGTTCTGGAGGCTACCTGGTTCTGTGCTCCGGAGGCAAGAAGGACACGGGCTACAAGTCGTACTGCCCCTCCTGCGGCCAACGGAACTTTACGAAGGTGCCTCCGTCCCTCGACCAGAACACGATCGAGGGATTTGTGGCGAAAAAGGTTCTCTCCCATAACTGGTCAAACGCACATTCGTATTTGCGCGAGATCCGCTATCTGGAAGGGAAGGGGGAGGCGCCAACTGCTCACCTTTCTGATGATGAACTGCTCTCCTTGGTGAAGAGTTTCATCATCGATCTGGCGGGCTGTTCGGCGAGCGACAAATGCGGTGTTTGCGGGAGCTCCCGAGTCAACTATACCCATCCCGTCTATGCCTCCTACATCACTGGCTCCATGGTCGGCGAGTCGTGTCTGGAAGATTACGAAGATTGGTCTACCGACTCACTCAAGGCCCTGGTGGATATCGTGTGGGATTTCGACAAGACCGTTGACGAGGCCATACGAGCTTTCATCGGCTTCTGCGCTGAAAATGAAGCCATGGATGAAACTGTCATGGTCCCGAAAAAGGTCAAGGTTGCGGTTCCGGTCAGAAAGGAGGCAGCATGATGAAATCGCCCATAATCGTAATCGGCGGCAACAATTGCGCCGGCAAAACAACTGTTGCAACTATCTTGAAGGGTTTGTTTCAGGCATCCAGAGCAAAAGTGGAACTGGTGAGGTTTTCCGACCCACTTTACAAGGCTCAGGAGATCTTCAGCGAGAAGAATAGCAAGGAATTCCTTCATGGACTCAATATCCTTGTGCGCTCATGTTTCGGTGCGGAAGTGTTGGAAACTGCATTTCAGGATGCAGTGGAAGACGCCATCGCCCGCAAGCGGGTCGTCATTTGCGATGACATGAGGTTCACCCGCGAACTGTCATTGGCCAAAGCCCTCGGCGCCGTATCTGTCTGGGTGGAAGCCAGTGAAGAAACCCGAAGGAAGCGTGGTGAAAACTTGGGGATCGGGTTAGGCAACAATCTCGCAGACGAACAAGAACACCTGGCTGAGTATGATCACGTCATTTGGAATGAAAAGGAGTTCTGGGCTACGCCTGAAACCCCCAATCTCACCACGGCTCAGATCTATCAGCTTTTCTACGAAATCAATGGCGTAGGTTCTCGTCGAGGAACATGGCTCGTGAAACCGAAACTGGACCTGTCAAAGTATGACGCGATCGAGGTCCATCCGGTGGAGCATGACCTTGGTTCAGGCACGTGTGAAATTACGGATGACCCCGAAAGGGCATCGTCCTGGTCTGTGTACCTCCACCTCCGCGCTGGCGGAGTCGAGTGCATTGCGGACTGGCAGTGCAAATGCGGAGCAACCGAGTACGCCAGAACCATCGAGAAGCAAACCGGGTACCCGGTCTACTGACAACCCCAAGGGGGCAACACCAGCCCCCGGGGGGAGGTGTCTGCCCCCTTTACAGGAGACAGACATGAATCTCAACCTCTTCGGAGATCCGGTCGCCCCGACCACGAAAAAGATATCCATTCGATCCATAGAAGCCCGCTACCGCACTGAGGTTGTCCGCGAAGATGCGCCCGCATGGGTGTCAACACGGTACACGCACCCTCGCCAGGTCTTTGAGATGTTCCTCTCTCTCAAGCACGAGACCAAGGAGCATTTCATCGCACTGCACATGGACGGCAAAAACCGGATTGTCTGCCTCGACAGGGTAAGCATAGGCACCTTGAACCAGAGCCTCGTTCACCCAAGGGAGGTTTTCAAGACGGCACTGTTGTCCAATGCGGCTGCGGTCGTCCTGCTGCATAACCATCCGTCCGGAGATCCAACTCCGAGCAACGAAGACTACGCCATCACAACGAGGTTAAAGGAAGGTGGCGAGCTCCTCGGCATCAGGATCCTGGACCATATCGTCATCGGAGACGGATGCTACACGAGCTTCGTCGAAACCGGGAATTTATGACCAATACGGCTCCAACGAGAGCAATCCCTACCGTAGGGGGAAGGCTGAACCGCACTCCCTACGGGGAGGAGTGCGCCCTGACAGGAGAACCGTCATGAAAGAACTCGCATTCTTCATCGTCGCTATCTTCTGTTTCTTACTTACTGGCTGCGGCCACGCTCAGTGGACGTCGGTAAAGGATAGCACCTACCTCGCAGGGTGGGTGAATCCAGTGGGCTTTGCTGTCCACATGGTTGCCACTGTAGGTGAGTTGGCAACGAGACCGACTTCAAACACCGCCACAACGAAAGAAGCAGAGACAAAGCAATAACCGCCCTCCGAGGGCCCCTGCCGTACCGGGAGTATTAAGACAGACACTCCCGTGCGAGGGAGTGTCTGCGGAGGAAGCCATGGTCCAGCTTTCGCTAGATTTTTCGTCTCCTCCTCTCAAGCCTGCTCTTCAAGTCTCGAAACCAGTTCTCACTGACTGGCAACGGGTCCTTGCCCTGCCGGTTGTCGCCCTGGCCAATGCCTGGGTTGCCATGACCGGCAGCGGTAAGCATCCGTGCAAGACATGTGGCAAGAAGGGTCCCTGTGCTTTTCGTGAGGGGTGCATTGCCTTCGAGGCTTATCAGGCGGGACTTGGATGGCGTTTCGGGGAAATTGACTTCATGGAAGCCACCCCTGTCGCCATTGCGAGGAGTGGAGGATTTTACGAGGGGGTGCACAGATGAGCGCCCCCATCTTTACCGTTTTTCAATCCGACGATGGCAGGTGGAGGATCAGGTTCCGCAAGGATCTGATTCGTGCCGTCGGCCGGGGATCAGACCTCTTGTCCTTCTCTGAGAAGGAGACCGCAGAGAGGATCGCCGGCATCGTCGCACGGGATGCACAGCTGAGTAAGCTGCATCATGCTCAAGCTGACCGCCCGGTGGCGATTGCGGATGAAACGCTGCCCCTCTTCGAAGGGTAGCGATTTGACATAGGGAGGGGCGAAGCACGTCTTCCCCCTCCCGGCCATACTCTCCCCCAAGAGGGTTCCCTGAAGCTGCTGTCCTCCGGACAGCGGTTGCAGGGAGCCCTCTTGGGTTTTCCTACACCACAAAGGAAGGAGAGAGATTCATGGCCGTCAAAGTAAGGATCAACAGTAGGGAGTTCACCCTGACCTGGGAAGAGTTCGAACGCAGTTTCTACAAGGCGACAACATGCGTGGAAATTGTGGAAATCTTCGAGAAAGAGGCTGTGAACTCCTGAGATCTTCTGGCTGAGTGACCCGCTCGGCCAGGATAGGGCGGCCCGTGTGGCCGCCTTTTTCTTATTTGGGGTGAGCCTTGATGCAAAAGTCCTGATCTGGGGTTATCGAGACCCGCGTAGGGGGTCTCTACAACCCATTTCCTTTTACCTGTCCTTTTGGGCAAGGAGAAGGTGAGCCTTTTGGGCATTACATTTGCTTAAATAATTGAAAACCTTGGAGGCTGCCGTGGAAGGCACAAAAGAAAATATATTCGACCGGCTCAACGCCGCCCGCACGCTCATGGCCGAGGTTGACGAGCTGCCGACGGTTCCCCCCGTGGTTCTGAGGCTCGCCGGCAGACTTGACGATCCGGAGGTGTCGATCGACGACATCTCCGATCTTCTTCTCCAGGACCAGGTTTTGACAACCCGGGTGCTGCGCCTCGTCAATTCGTCATTCTACTGCCCCTTGAAGCACCTGGATGGACTGCGGGAGGCAATCATCTACCTCGGTCTCGATCATCTCAAGGAGGTGGTCTTTACCTGCGCCGTCGTCGATCTCTTCAAGACCCGGAAGGAAGGTTTCAGCCGCTCCGTCATCTGGGCGCACGCCCTCGGCGTGGCCCGGGTAGCAAAGATCATCGCCGAAAGGCTCGGCTATCCCGACCCCTTCAACGCCTACCTCGCGGGCCTTCTGCACGACGTGGGTGCAGTCTTTCTCAACTTCTTCCGGGGAAAGGATTTCTTGAGCTCCATCTACCTTGCGGAAACAGAAAACATACCTCTCCACGAGTCGGAACTAAGGCTTTTGGGCGCTTCACACTGCGAAATCGGCTATATCCTCGGCTGCCGGTGGCATCTCCACGAGAGCATCACCGACGCGATACTCTATCACCACAACCTCGACACGGCTCCTCCGGAGCACGCCGCCGGCGTCGCCCTGGTGAGCCTTGCCGACTGGTTCTGTACCCGGCACAAGCTCGGGTATGAGGGAAAAGACGATAGCGGAAACATCCGGGAAGGGTGGGAGGCTCATCAGGCGTGGGAGGTATTGCGGGAAAGGGTAGCGGCCCCGTGTGAGCCGGGGCCGGTCCTCGATGAATTGAACGGTATCGTTGCGGAGCTCAGGACGGCAATTCTTGAAGGGCTCTATATGGTTTAGAAATACTAAACAGAATGGAGCTGAGGCCTCGGCCAGGTGCCGGCAGGATCGCCGACGACCTGGTTCACCGCGGTAAGGGATAACTATAGGAAATTCCGCGAAATCTCGACCTTTGCCGCTCGGCCGTGACAGGTTTAGTATTTCTAAACTTTTCGCACTAGCGTACGATTTTTTCCGAATTCTCTATACATCCCTGTTCGGTCCTGGCAGAAGAGATCCCACCTCGGCGCTGGTATCTGTGGCGGGTCCAACAGGCGGTCCTGGCACTGCTTTTGGCCGGGGCGTCCTTCAACCGGGCCACTGGGCCGCTCCCTCCTCTAGTCACACGCCCTCGGCGTGGCACGGGTGGCAAAGCCGGCCATCAACCTGTCAGAAACGATTACTTCCCGGCAGATTTGCATTCAAGCACCGGCCGCGTATATACTGAAGAAAAAGTCGGAGCATAGAGTGGGCTTATCTGGGCGGGAAAGGCGCCAGGAGACGTTCACGTGACACGAGGCGGGTACAGCAGCAGACATAGGATATATTCGCCTGCAACCAAGGACTGGACAAGGAGACAAGACAATGGCTACTGGATTAGCTCTTGAGCCGTACCGATACCGCCCTTCTCCCTGCTTGGTCTATCCCCGCTCTAACCTTTTCAAGCCGCTGGTATGCCTTGGAGTAAGCAAGCTGAGCCTTCATATCGAAGTTCCCGGCATCGTCAATCGGGATTTCAACGCTGAGTTTCGCCAGCCTTCCGTACAACTTCGCCTCGTACTCGAAGTCTCCGCTGGCAATGGCTTCTTTCAAGGCAAACACTAGATAGTCAAGGTTTACATCATCTGTCAGGACTTCAACCGCCATCACGTCGTCATGAATGATGCAACGGTCACGCCGGACGAAGACTTCTCCAACGGCACCGTTGGCGTTCACAGTCACCACGGGCCGTTTTCCCTCCTCGTTCTCTATCGGTATTCCATTCACTCTTGCAAACGCCTCAGATACTTTACCAAGAGGTCTATCTTTGATTTTCGACCCACTGTAGACCGGAATAGGTCCGGGGTTTTGGTCGCAGTTCTTTCGGGTGACGCGCTGACCTCTCCTGATGCGGAAAATAGCCTCATCTTCCAAGGGAACCATCTTCTTTGCGCCGAGCGACAGCGTGTTGATTTCCTTTTGTACCTCGTGCAAGTCCTTCAGGAGTCCGCCGAGTTCTGATGAAATCTCGTCGATGAAATCCGAAACCTCCACGGCCTCTTCTATCTCTTCGATGACCACTCGTTCTGTTTCGTCCCAGAACCGCAGCACATCCCACCGGTCTTGCGCCGAGAATTCAGACGGATCCACGAGCTTGATACGTTGCGAGATTGCTTCCGGTATCCCCTTGCCCTCGCTCCGCGACACGAACGCCTCCGCGATTTCCTGTAGTGTGTTTTCATTGGGTAGCGGAACCCTTCTGGCGTCTAACGATTCACCAACGCTGGACGCTATCGCGCAGAAAACCTCCGGTCTCGGGTCTTCTTCTGTAAAGCGCCGTTCGAGTCCTATAATGTATGTTTTCTGCTGTGTTCCAAAGAACGTGTTGCGTGGTAAGGAGATAGCGGCGATCAGGTTGCATTCCTGCAAGACCTTCTCTTTCAAAGCGGTTTCGCTTCGCGTAAGCATGCCTTGTGGTACTATCACGAACGCCCGGCCTCCCGGCAACAACGCGCCGGATATGTACCGCAGGAAGAGCGATTCAAGACCAAGCCCACACCGGTTGTAGTAGTCGCGGATATCCAAGCCGTTGCGCTCGCCAGTGATGCGGCTGATTTCTTCTTTGTAGACCCGTGAGCCCCTCGTTACGTAAGGCGGATTCGTCATGATGACGGATGCCCGCTGTCTGATGGGGTATTCGAGCGTCCCAAGGTGCTCGTTGCTATTGAGAACAACAAACAATTCAGACATGAGGTTGTTTAGCGCAGTGGTGGTTACTGCCGGGTCTCGCACGGCTTCCGCGAAGTGAAGAAGCGTGTTGGCTTTAGCTAGGATATGAGTAACCATGTCAACGTCAAGGCCGAGAAAGCGTATCTTCTGGCTGGAAGAGCCACCTGAAAATGTGACGTTACCCTGCACGCCATGTTCGTCAATCATGGGCTCCAGTATAAATCCGCCGACGCCGGCAGCCGGGTCCAGAACCAAATCGCCATCATGGAGCTTGTGAAGCTGGGCCATGCGGACAATCGCTCTAACAACGTTGCGCGGGGTAAAGAACTGACCGAGCTGCTGCTTTCGCGTTGTCTTCTTGAGAAACGTTTCGTACAGACGGAGTTTGAATTCAGGGGCAATGGCGGTCAACGCTCCAAAATCCTTGAAGTAGCCTAGAATCTCAAGAAAGGTGCGATTGAACGTCTCAATACTCGTGGCTCCGGAACGCAGAAACGCAAAACCGTTGATAATGGACGTGGGAGATATGATTGTTCCGAGGCCGAAGAGCCCGGTAATCTCTGAGTTTGCAACCGGGGTCTTGTCCGGGAAAATGCGCTTGATTTCCGGCCGGATATTCTGTACGTAATATTCGATTTGACTCTTACCGTGCTTGTCTCGGAATCGCTGTTCGTCGCTGTCTGACAGCTCGTAGAAGGTGTAGATTTTAGGCAACACAGAGCTTGGAAGGTTGTCGGAAAGGAACTTCAGTACGAAGATTTCAACGAATGTGAGTAGGCACGGTTTAGGGTCTTCCTTGGTTGCGTGCCATATCGCTTGCCAGCACTTTTCGGCCAGTTCGCTTGGGTCAACAGCAACCGACCGGTTGTCCCTCAGCATGTCTTCCAGCAGACCAGGATTAAGCGTGAGTTTGTCCGGGTGAAGGATGATGTTTCCAGAAGCCAGGGACGCTTTAATGTCGATATAGAAGAAACGGGTCTCATCGGTGACAATCGCTATCCGGGCATCAATTATGGCCCCGGAAAACAATCCCTGTTCAAGGGCGCTAGACAGCTTCTGCTTTGTGTCCAGTTCTGAAGGCTTCTTGTTCTCCTTGCTGGCTATTACGACAAGTTCCCCGGACTCACGTGAACAAATCAGGCCATCCGGCCTTACGTTCTTCCAACTTTTGGGCGGCTTATAGAATGCGAATGGGAACGGCACGCCATTGCCAGCAGGCGGCTTTATCAGACCTTGCTTAACCAGTTCTGATGCTGATGTTCCGCCAAGCTCGAATTTCTCAAAACGTCCGAACGTCTCTCCCTTCAGCTTGCCGTTGACGATGTACCCGCGCTGTATCAGCTCCTCATTCATTACTGCCTCGCGTCTCTGGATTATATAACCTTTCAAGCGCCTCTTCCGACTTCGCCAGCGTGAAACCTCCATGTCCGCAGTCGACACCGAACATGATTTTTCGGATTATATCCACCGGGATGCCAGTTTCGGATGAAATATTGCTGCAAGTGTACCGCTGAATGTCCTCCGTCTGCAGTTCTATGCGACAGTTTACGTACTCCTCCAGCCTTTGGGCCGTGCGGTCCTATTCGTCCGCTTTCTTTAGCTTGCCAGGGTTGCTTCCACGGTAAGTGCTACGCGGAACGGTAATCGGAAAGACAACCATAGCGTCTCCTGTGGGGTCCGGCAGAAATGGTTGCGCATAATAGCAGAAAAATTAGAATATTTCCAGCATGACAGCAGATGGTAGTGGTTGGCGAAATCTTTTCACATAACCATCAGTGCTCATCATGCCAGCCGTGAGTAATTTTGAAGTATCCTGAAGACAACGGCTACTCTACTGGGAGATTAATTTCTGACCGCAAAGTTTCATTTGAAGGCTGAATTCGCCAACTCCCCGAAAAGCGCGATGTCGGTGTGATCAGAATCCGCCACCCACAAGTTCGTGTGGGTCTTCTCAAGTCTGTAAGCTGTCGCCAGCAGCTCCTCGAACTGGGTCGTTTGAAGACATGAAGGGGTCCGTCCATCCGACGTATTGATGCGGATTTCATTCGGACTCTTTACAGTTGACAGACCAGCGACTACTCCCTCCACCAGGGCAAATTCTCCGAGGTAAAAGAGGAGAAACATCCTGTGAGTATTTTCTGGTGTTTGCGGTATCGCGGCACCGCCGCTAAGCCACCAGAGCCCCCTATGTCGCTGTAGTCACAGCAAGAGAGATCACCGCCGGCCCCATCCCAAAGAAGCCTGCAAAAATCTCCCCTGCGGCTTGGGAGGATTGTACCCTCCCGGGTTATGCACGATTGCGAAATCGTAGAGCAGCAACCGCGTGGCCCGTGTCACCGCAACATACAGAGCGTTGATGTCTTCTACCAACGCCGCCCTATCAACCGGCTTGCTCGGGTCGTTCTTGGCCGTGGCAAGCTTCTGCATGATCTTCTCTCCCGTGATCAGATCCTTGCACAGGCGCACGGTCGAATACTCGAGCCCCTTGGCCCGGTGGACGGTACTGAAGAGATACTCTGCCTCTTCCTTTCGGACAGCTCGCTCCTTGAGCTCCTTGATGAGCGGGAAAAGGCTACCCCTGTAACGTTCCACAAGGTTCATGACCAACCCCAGGTCCTGGTCCTTGGTCCCGGCCTGATATTCTTTCAACTCGTCGTAGCTCTCAAACTTTCGCAGAAAACTGTCGCGGATCTTCTCGTTCCGGCCCAGATAGAGATTCAGCACATCGAAGATCGAGGCTCCGCCGGCAAGGAATGTGTAGGAGCTCAAGTCTCCCTCGAAAGCTGCCTTCTGGTTCCTTTCAACGACGATTTCAATCGCTTCAGTCAAAAGCCCCAGGTTGCTACGGGCGATAAAGGCTTGAACGGGCAGGCCATGGTCTTCTTTCCTGCCAAGCCCCCGCACGGTGAACCCATCGAGGGAGACTCCCAGGAGCTTTTTGAGGGAGAGGGCTTCCATTGCCGTCTCGGCGATGCGCTCTCCGAACCTGAAACTGGCCGATAGGCGAAATAGGGGAAAGTTGACCTTGGCAAGGCTGTCAATCGCACCGTTGAATCCGTAAATCGACTGATGAGTGTCGCCGACGATGACTTTCGTCGACCGGTGCTGGTTCAGGAAAATAGCCAACTGGCACGGGTTGGAGTCCTGCCCTTCGTCGAAAAGGATGTGGGTGTAGCAGGAGAGGTCAGGGGAGGTGAGGTGGTACTTCTTTATGTAAGAGTCGTGGGTGATCGGTAGCTGGCCGGCCCACATTCTCCTGAGAATATCCTCGGCCGCATCCTCGATCTCATCGAGATAGCGCCCGACGAATTCCCGGGCCTGGGGGCAATCCTTCACCATTCCATAATAATCGAGGTGATGGATCTTCTCTTTGTCGGAATTGCAGTAAGCCTTCGTGAGGTCGCAAACGTGCTTGGCGAAGACCAACGGTTCGAGCTCATCCTTGAATTTCACGGACGGCTTGTACCAAGCAGTGACATCATAGGGACGAAGGTTCCCGCTTTTGTGCAGCTCGTAATCCCGGCCCGATACTACCGACTGGTAGGCCAGGGAATGCGCCGTATGTACCGTCACATTCCCCAGTCCGGCCCTCTTGAACTTCTTGATCGCCTCCGTCTTGACGGTGGAATTGAACGCCAGGTAGAGGCAATTCGCCCGCGGCCGTGCCTTGATGTACTCGAGACATGTCGAGGTCTTCCCGCTGCCGGCGCAGGCATTGACCCGGGCGTTACCCTGGTGGTCAACAATGGCCCTTTGTTCATCGGTCAGCTTCATGCCTCCAGTAACCCTCCGAAAGCCGAATATAGCGCGTCCAGATCCTTCCTCGTCAGAGTTCGACGCTTACCGGCATCTCGGAAATACCGCCAGTATGCAATGACCAGAACAATGGCCGCCGGCATTATGAAGCAGAAGGCAAGACGAACGGCATCAGGGAGCCGCACATTCAGGACAACCCCCAGGTTCACCAAGGCGGCAACGATACCAAGACTGATCACGATCAGATACCAACGTCGCTCTGACCTGTACTTGCGCTCTATTTGCTGGCCGACCTCCTCGGCCGCCCTACTTACATCCTTTACCCGGTATCGATAGAATTTCCATCGTTGCCATAGACGCTCCTCAGCGTAGGACGCCCCATGGTCCCGGCATTCTTCAAGGAAAGACAAGACGAGTTCTATCTCTATTGCATTCATTGCCTCACCCATTGGTCAGAAAGCCAACCCGATCCCGGCGCTTATCCCGCGCATGGTGTGATAACCCGCGGTTACGAGGACCGCATGCCAGTTGTCATAGGGGATTCTGTACTGGATACCGCCGCCACCTTCGAGGGTCAGGGAGTATCGCTTCTTCTCGCTGTTGAAGAGAGTCCCTTCCGGCCAAGCACCGACCGCTGTGTCCCGGTCACCACCATTACGTTCCGGACCTCCTGGAAGTACGGCCCGAGTTCAGCGTACCCGCTCAGATTCTGCGTCAGGTCATAGAATCCAACCACGTCGAAGCCGAAGGCGGGGTCGATTCTCTTCCGTCCTATGGGACTGGCCGTCACACCAAGTTCAGCCGGCGAAAAGGGATGGGCGTCGAATACTTCCTTGCTCTCGAAGTCAGAATCCCCACCGTACCCGAATTTCATGCCTACCGGACCCAGTCGTGTTCCGACTGCCACCGAATAACTTCCTTTCGTCGTTGACCCTCCCTCAACCCAAAGCGCTTTTTTAAGGGTGTTTTCCGCTGCCATCGCCGGCAGCGGTGCAAGGAGAGCTGCCACAACCAAAGCATTCTTCACATGCCATTTCACAGTTTTCCCTCCTAAGGGGAATAATTTTCCCCTCCCCATAACAAAGGCGCCATGGAGGTTTACCTTGAACGTGACGCCTGCAAATCCAGCCAGTCTAGCATCTGCTTGAGCTGGCGGCGATGCTCTTCCATCCTCCTTTCAAGCTCTTCGCGCGGGACAGCAAGATGTTCCCTCATGGTTGCGGCAATTTCATCCAATTGCCCTTGTGTCAACACGATCGGCGGGCCATCATGTTCGACCACCATGTTCTCTTCCCTCACGAAGGCCATGACAAATTCTGCGCGGCCACAGAAGAACCGTCGCTGATAGCGGTCGAGCAAGAGCCTTTCCCTAGCAGTACGGTCATCATCGTCGTAATCCACGTAGTCCAACCTGGACAAAATAGGGGCAATCGCCTCATGTCGAGCGAAGGCAAGCCATCCGTATGAGTAGCCGGTTCCGGAGCGATAGCCGTCGTCGAAGGCGATATCCTCTCCACTGCGGCTCCACCACAGGGCAACGTATCGCTCATTGCCCGGGTAGCAGATGGCTTCTTCCAAGGTCGGCGGTACCGGGATGCCGAGAGGCCGCAGATGCTCCGTTCTTCGTCTTTCAAAGGGAATGACGTTGGATTTTACCATCATGCTCTTTCGACCGGGATCTCTCTGACCTCTTGATACCCGTCACCGGTAAATTGCCATGATCTCCCGTCATCGCTCAGATTCACGTACTTCCGGGTATCGATTTGCTTGTAAGCATGGACCACAGTGCCATCCTCCAACTGATACCCAGCAATGTACATATACTCAGCGCACCTGGCCCCGATCATTTCTTCCAGGGGCACCCAGTTTGGCTCTATAATAGGATCCGGTTTCTCGAGCAACTCCATTTCATTTCACTCCAAGATCGTTATTCACAGGGAATAGATGAAATTACTTTTTGGTAGTCAGGATTTGATGTATCGGAAAGTGTCAGCAAGCCTGTCAAATAGACAAACTCTTTCTCCCCTTGAAACGTCTGCAGCTCATCCATCGACACATCCCTTTGGCAGTTAGCTTCGACGTGCCGTTTATAATCAGATAATACTTGCGCCCCCGTCTTATCCATTGATGAGTACGCCTGCAGAAAGGCATTTGCCCCTTCATCTGCGTACACACTGGACGCCGCACAAATTATAACCACCACTGCAATAATGACCTTCATGGTAACCTCCTGTCGGTTATCTCGCCTGTCAGAAATTTTGGTTTAACTTTTGTGTTCATCCCTGGGGCGAACTTCATCACTCCTCCTTCCAGCATCCCGCGCATCAATGGGTTCTTCCCGGGGGCGTAGGGAGAGCATTTTGAGCAAATTTGTTCATTTTATCCCGGAGTTTCAACTCAATCTGCTCTCGGCTGACCCCAAACTTCTCGACTATTCTGGAGATCAACGGTTTTGATGATTCCATGACGGCGTTGAAGAGTTCATCGTTTACCTGATAGTCTTTGCACTTCAGATGGGCATCCTCCAAAATCTGACTGGAGTCGAGGATGTCTATCAACCTTTCCGAAGCCTTGTCTTTCTGGATTCCGTCAGATTGCGCCTCGAGTGCACGCCCGAAGGCTTTCAACTCCTTCGCAATTACGCATTCGCCCAGACCATGGCCACCGAGGCAATTCCCGCAACTTGGGCTATCTATGTCGATCGCTATCGACGATATGACCTCTTCCTCGATGGCCAACTTGCACTGGGCAAGATCAACCGCATTCAATTCTTTTCGAGCCTCTTCAATCAGCGCCTCTTCCTTCGCGATGACCTCTGCCGGAGCATTGAGAAGAAGGAATTTCTCCCGACGCACCACACGTTTGCTGTAACGCAGCAATGGATCACTGAACCGGACCTGCATAACCCCTCCCTCCTTCTATTGCCCCTCTGGAACTGGCATTTGTTTTCCCTCGGCGGCTCTCACCGCCCATTCCTGGATGTATTCGACCATTCCGCGTCGTGTCTGATGGTATTCCGTACCGCGGAGAATCATTACGTCTGAACCCATGCTGGTAATTTGGGCATCGATTATGGAATCCAGAGGAACGCTGCCGTCAGCAGCATGCAGCATCGCCTCACAGACGTTTCGCCGCAGGATCGGATTGAGGGTCGTTATCATCGTCAGATCGCCGGTGTAACTCCTCAACTTCTTGTCATTCGGGATCTTTACGCCTCTGTCTCTAAGTGGAGTAACGATGAATATCATCTGGGGCAATCCTCGATGGTCTTATCTTGCAGGGCCAGGCAAATTGACCTTGATGTTGTTCCTCGCAGCAATTTCGCGAATGGTAGCGAAGGCCTGCTCCATCTTTCGCCGGTCTTCCGGGATCGGGAGGCTCAGTCCGTCGCTCATCTTCTCGCAATCTGCCACCATTGAGCCGAAATCTTTTTTCAGATTTCCTGCCTGAAAACTCCGATACATGTACCAGCAACCAATAAGAGCGAAAACAAACATGATCGCCCCAGTGTGCATGTGAAAAAAACCTTTTCGGTTGAAAATAGCCATCAGGTCTCCTTCTGAATTGAATCCTCTCTAAATCAACCCTGCCCTACCCCTTCACCCATCAGAGAAAACCGATTACAGGCCAAATTTCGCAGCCTATTTTTTAGCAGTCTCTCTCAATCGGCCTTAACCATTCCCCGATCCGTCTCCAGGACGCTTTTCACTGATGAGGCATACCACCTTTGGCCCCGTTTCGGTTTGACACTCTGCTTATTGAGTTCAGCCGCAATCCCTCGGAGCGAAACCCCCTGGGATCTCATTTGCCGCATCGACTCAAGAACAGACAACTCATCGGCATTGGCCACAAGGCGTTTATTTTCGGCATCGGTCCCGTCCTCAACCCGGTCGTACCCGAACGGCGTTGGCGAATACGCCTCCCCTACCCGCTTTTTATGGGCCAAAGAGGACTTAGTACGCTCGCCGGTGAGCTCCCGCTCAAACTGTGCTAGTGCAGCCAGGATGGTGAATACAAGACGGCCGGTGGCCCCGGAAGTATCAATGCGCTCGGAGATGCTGGCCAGATCCGCATCCTTCTTCTGCAGATATTCGGCAATGTCCAGGAGATCCCGGGTGGAACGAGCAAGTCGGCTAAAGGAGTATGCGACCAGGACTGTGCCTTTCCCTATTTTGTCCAGGGCACGCCGGAGGCCTTCGCGCTTCTTCATGGATTTACCAGAAACGCCGGCATCTTCTTCGATGCAAAGGAGCTCGTACTCGTGCATTTCGCACCAAGCCCTGATCTTCTCCTTCTGGGCCTCAAGGGAAACACCTTCCTCGGCCTGCTTCTCTGTTGAGACCCTTATGTAGCCGATTGCCTGTTTTCTATTCATGGCATTACTTGCCCTTTTTCAGGAGCCTCTCCACAGCCTCTTGGAAGAAAGGCCGTATCATTGCAGATCGTTGGTCTTTCGTGATTTGGATCCCATCACTCTCGAGCTGCCTGACAGCAGTGAGCCCGTCTGAGGTTATGTCGACTGCCTCTTTGAAGGGAGCATCCGCTTCATAGAGATACTCACCATAACGCTGCCATAGACCATTAAAAATCCGGAGCTCATCTTCAGAGAATGATCCACCATTCTTGTGCTTTAACCTGAGTCGTTCAAATTCTTTGGCGTCCTGCTCGGCCCACTCAACTATTCTTTTCTTTGACATTGCATTTCCTACTGGGAAATCTCTATTCCTGATCAGGCACATTCGGGAATTCAGCCCAATGCGTCACCTCATTGAAATCATCACCGCTGTTCCAATAATACAGTGCAGGGTCCTGTTGTAGCCCATGTCCGGGCCTCAGCTCGTCTGTCTGTATGTTGGGCTCTCCTGAGGCAAGATGCTTAAAGGTCAAAATCCGCTTTCCTATCGGTGGCCACTCGTCAGCTACCCGCTTCCATTCCATTAATTTCTCCTCCAAGAGACCCTCTAAATTATTGCCTTCAGCTTCTTCGACAAAAGCTCGATACCTTTCAATGTCGCGGCAAGATCAGCAAACCTATTCTCCCGCAGAGCGATATCGGCATCAGTCAGTTTCTCTTGAATACGTTTGATTAGTGGCTTTCGCCGCTCATCAAGTTGTTCCAGCCGTTTTTGCTCCCGTTGCCACCGATCCTCCGATGTGCCTTGCTCAGCAACTCTCGCAGCATACCTCCCGTCTGGCGTATGCAGATCAAAAAGCTCTGAATACTTGCCGGCACATTTCGCACACACCTTGTCTTCAGAATCAGCACCGCACACTCTGCAGGTAATATTTTTCTGAATATTCCAAGATCGATTACCCATAATTGACCCTATTTGCGTACACGACCGTCCGGTTGTGTACGGAAAGCGAGGTGTTTTTAACCGTTTTTGAGGCAATAACCGCCATATTGCACTTGAAAGAACAATATTGACCGTTAACTGCGCTTTTTGTCCCTTACTGGTTACTTTCGGCACAAACGCCTTTATCGCCCATCAAACGGGCAATATTGCGTTGGATGTTCTCAGCCTCAACCTTAAAGAGGCAGTCAACGGCCATGTCCAAAACCTGCTGAACTGTTTTGTCAGGGTGTTGCGACATGATGTAAGTCATTTTTTCCTGAGTCAGCGGATTCTCAAAAAAAACCTTATTTTCTTTCTTTCTTGCCATTATGGCCCCCTTTAGTGCTATTTGCTCATAATTGCACTTTTGGGCCATTTTATCCGTTGCAATGCAAAAAACAAGTCATTTGTTGTTTATTTGCTATTTACGGGGAAAGGGGAGGGGAGGAGGGATAAACACAACTACAAGCCGATATCACCCACTTAAAGCATTCATGCGTATAAATAGAAGATCGCCAATAATTGACTCTGCCTATCCTTCGTTTATCGAATTCTTCAAAACAGGGCTCGGTTTAAACTGCAGGATCCTTCTGGCCTCAATAGTAAGAGCCTCGCCGGTCTGTGGATTCCGGCCACGCCTGTTTGCCTTCTGCTTGACTATGAAGCTGCCAAAACCAGAAATTTTGACTGTCTCGCCGCACTCCAGTGCCTTTTTCAGTATGTTCAGCATCCCTTCAAGGTGCTCAGCCGCTTCCTTTTTGAAAAGCCAATCCTCTGATGAATTCGTTCTACTATGTCTGCTTTCGTCATAAATTGTGCTGTCCTTCTTATATTATTATTTGCCATGCCAAACATTGATGAGATGGCCATCAGTTTTTCTGATCTCAGCTTCGGCAACTCCGCCTTTCGATTCACGAGGAAGAGAACCTGAAACATGCCATACATTGCCTTTGAGCACAGCACTGTAGGGTTTTTGTTGTTCAATCTTCTCTTTCCCGTAAATACGCTCCCAGGATGTGATAGCGATTTTAATTGCCGCCGCTTCGTCAGACACTGGCCCTACTGGCGGCTGGCCGTTGAGCTCCCCTGCAAAAGCAGCGTGCGACCCCATTAGGATAATCATCGAGAGTACAGCCAGTGCGGACCGTTTTACGGCAGTGATCATGTTGTTCCCCTTTTGATCCTAAATATATTCGTCAAGAATCCCATTCATCAATTTCTGGTTCTTCAGCCTTATCTGGCTGGAGTATCCCCAGGGAGATGCAATGACTGATGAGAGCTGCACATTCTTGGGTGTAGTAATTATTTGCGACTACCCTGCTACCACCTATGGCTGACAAAAGAGGTCTGGGAAATGCTTCATGGGAATCAACTGCAACATGCATCAATGTGATGTATTTTATTCGCGACGAAAAGGTTCATGCCCTGATGAATTGCTTGGAAATAGAAATCATCTCGCTAGCAGCATTTCTGAACTCGAGCTGTCTGTTTCTGATACAAGCATCATCCATTTTGTGAGTCAAAAGGGCATGTAATACAGCCGATCTCATATGCTGCTCATCAGGATAAGGGGCAGTTATCACACCATATTTCTCAAGATACTTGTAAAAGTGATAACCCCATTCACCATCGGACTCAAATTTTGCAGTAACAAATATTGCAGATGTAGTCATAATTTCCAACAGAGTATTGTAACTCGATCTTCCTAATACGACTTTGTATTTATTCCAGTTTGGCCTTGCACAGTCACTTATTCCATAAACTTGATCTATTCCAGTACATGCTTTGGCAAATTTATACAATTCGATATTATTTCCTATCCAGGCATCCGTCTTTACATTCGGCATCAACTCTTTCACACTTGATAGAGCTTTAATTGCCTCAATAAGTTGGCGATATCCGGTTTCCGAGTGTACCCCTCCAAGTCCACAGACAAACGCTATTCTATCGTCAGCTTCATCGTTATTGTCACTATTATCTTGGAAGAGATAACCATCAAGGAATTGGTATTCTACTGGCGCTAAGCTTTCTATGTTACGTATACCTGTAGCTTCTGTGAAAAAGTCCTTTGGCATTACAAAGAGCACCAAAGTATTGCTGTCATAGTCATGCAGTCTTTGGGAGACAGGCAGCCACCTCTCAGGCGTCATCCACCTTATTAAGAATATTTTTTTTATGTATGGAGACATTACCTGCTCAAAATCCCTTCGCTCTGGAACAGATCCCAAATCGGCAATAAGCCCATCAATTTCCTTCATGTGTTCTCGAATAGCATATATTGCACTTTCCTTGTATCCATCCTTCCAAGGTCGTTTGCATACAAGTAACTCTTCATTATTATTAACCTTTAGTAGAGTTTGTTGCACCTCGCTTTCTATGAGGATTTTAGTCCTAATTTGGTTGTCACTCAGAAGTTTATCATAAATGATTTTAATTCTCTTTGTGTGCCCGATTCCTATTCCATTAATTGCCCATAGACCTATTTTCGTCATATCATATTTCTAACTGGTGGAGTTTTGAAGCTCTTGTATACTTTTGCAATAATGTCCCACCATTAAAATGTAGCGCTTTAATATAATTATCTCCCTTTAGGAGTCCATGTTCATCAAGCTCAACACATGCGTCATATTCTTTTAGATAATTGTACTCAACTGGCAATACGTTTACGTTCTCCCAACTGCAACCGTAGGTACCAATGTCGAGACAATAATTAAAAATATTTTGATCCCATATTGATGGGTTATTACCTATCATACGAATATAATGTTTCCACAGTGATAGGACATTTTCGAAAAACCGGCGCACTTTTCTACTAGCAAATATTATTCCTGTATTAACGTACAGCCTTTCGCCGTTGACATACCTTGGCACCCAATTCTGCTTAATCCACGAAAACTCTTCGCCGATCTTCTCTTTGTACCCTACGTACCTATCTATTGCTGCGGCGAACTGCATGTTTTGCCCCAAATTGATGTTAAGAATAGAATCTTCTGTTTGCCGCAGAAAAACAACATCCGCATCCACAATTAAAGCGTTATTTACAGAGGTATCTAAATATCTCCATACTGCCAATTTGGTTGCACATCCTTGTGTTGCAATATCGTGTGGTAGTTCATTTATATAGTTTGCTTGGGATATAGAAATATTTCCTTTAATATTAGATACATTAAGGTATTCTTCAGCCTCTTTTGTAGAATTGGTTATGATTAGAATGTTGACGTACTTGTTTAGCCCAAGTATCGACCTTATAAGATTAGGTAGCAATAAAATGTAATTGCCTATTGCGACAATCACAACTACATTAATCACAACAATTTCTCCTTTTGCAAATATATGATGATTTCATTTGCTACCTGTTCAGGCGCTAACGTATCTGTAACTATGCTTAAGTCCGCAAGGTTCCTTATATTATCTACACTTGACAAATAACTGTCACTTATCCTATCGTTTTCTGCCAACCTATCTTTAATTCTATTGATTCTGTGATCTTCGGAAGCATCAAGCCACACTATTTTCAATTCGGGGAGAAGTGTCTTCTTCCACATAATTCTAGATGGATGGCTATCAATAGTCAAAATTATCGGATTTGCGGAGAGAAAAATATCGATCAATGATGCCGTGCGTGTCTGATAAAGTCTGTCCCGGAACTTTATAGGATAAAAATATGCCGGTTCTCGCTTGTATCTATTGAATGTAAAACTATCGGTAACATAAGTAGTAAAGTCGTTTTTGTTCGCACGTTGCTCACGTGTTGTTATTGTCGGGGTTGGTTCATGCCCTAATATCTTCGAAAGAATAAGTGCTGTGGTTGTTTTACCAACTCCAGCCATACCTGCAATTATTAGATACAGCCTAGGTGGCATTGTTCTATTTGTCTCATTAGCCCACATTCCGCCGTATCGAAGCAGATCAAGCCTAATTGGCGCAAATATTCCTAGTCCGAAACTGGTAGAACAGACCGGTAGTTCTATAACACTCTTTATAGAACCTGCTTTTAGTAAGTCTGATGCTATTGCAAACCATAGCACCTCCAAGTCTTCATCGTTTAATTGTGTTTCTAGTATCCAATGGTTGGGTTCTTTTTGTATCGCGCCCAGAAGCCTATATAATTGTAATAAATGCTTTTCCATTACCTGTACGCGCCTTTGAGATAAGACATCGCAAGTTCAACTCGTTGGCATATTTCAGGCTCCGTAACTTTGTCTTCATAATTAAAACAAGGCAAACTTTCCATATCGGAATATGGAGAGACCCAAACAGCATCCGCATTCACGTGTCGAAAGTAATCTAAACTTTCAAGATAGTCGGATTCCGATTCACCCGGAAAACCAACAAACAGTGTTGAGAGTATTTTAACGTTAGGCGCAACCACCTTTATCTTTCTTATCAACCCTTCAACTTTATCTAACGCGTACTTTCTACCCATCGCCTTTAGAGTGTGTTCGCAACCAGATTGAATTGGTACTGATAACATAGAAAATTTATTTGGGTATTTACGTAATAATTCAAGAATCCCGTTTTCATACTTCAGCAACCATTGCGGATTAAATTCTTGCAGATACATCCTAGCATTGGTATCAACGTCAACTAAAGCCGTAAGCAAATCGATTATGTTGCAACCTAAGTCCTGCCCCCAGCAGCCAAGATCATCAGCAGTTATCAACGCTATGTCGTGTCCGTAAGACTTCTTAAATAAGCTAACGATTGTCTCCAGTGAGTAGCTTTTCAGGCTTCCGATAGACTTTTTTACATTGCAGTATGTACATTGGCCTAAGCAACCTCGCGCGACGCATATCGCAAAACCTGATTTTGCAGCCAAAGCCTCTGCTACCACAGGATTCTCTCCACCTGATCTGATAGGCTTATTTTGGTTATTGATCGAAAGTCGACCCGAATAGTTTTCAAGCAAAAATTCCTTTTCCAAACCCAATAGTTCTTTTATGTTGGTTATATTATTCGGACTTAGGTATACAAACGTGTCGTCAGTTATTCCAAGACCTGACGGAGTGACGCAACCTGTAAAAATTACCTTGGCGTCATCTTTGATGATTTGAAGAATTTCACCGACTATTTTTTTTGATTTTTCTATTTGTTCTTTTACAACCCCACATGTCACGACAAATACCAAATCGGCATCTTTAATTTCGACTTCTTGCATCTCACACGACATCAAATATTCAGACAACCATTGGTTTGATATATTACTTTTAGTGCAATGCTTCGCCGTAGATAAGACTTTAAATTTCATTCTGTCACCACCAATATATAACTATTTTCCAGTCGCCCTGCTCTTTTGAGCAATGCATACCTACTTCATCCGATCTTCCTATTGTAAAGAAGTATGGCCATTTCCACCTTTTCAGAGAGCGCAAAATGCCCCGTCTGCCTCCACGTCATCTACCAGCGCAATGCTTTTTCCAATCTGTTCCGCCATGCGCTTCCTTAAAGGGTCTGTCAGAGAATGGCGAAACTTTCGCACAAAGAGCTCTTTGTATTTAGCTTTTTCGGGTTCCGATAGCTCCCTCACCTCAGAAAGGTCCAATAGGCGTACATATTCATCCTGATCAGTTTCTGACCATTGATCGATTTTTTCTCGGCTCATATACTAATCCTTCTTCGCAGGGACCTTTCCCTTGGGCTTTCGGGCTCCGGTGGCTTTTGAAGTGGCTTCCTTTTTCGCGGCTGACCTTTTTTCCCTGGCCTTGGCCAGGATATCCCCCAGGCCCCTTTCCTGTGCAGCCTGGCGGCGTGACTCGGAGTAACTTTTGGCAGCCAACGGCATGGAAGCCGGGATGTTGAACTGCTTGCGATACTGGCCGGGCTTCAGGTCGTGGGCCATCGATAGATGACGTTTGAGGGTGGTGAAGCTCTTGCCGCAGATCATGCAGACAACAGCGTCTTTCTTGAAGGCCTGCTTGAGGGTAAGCTGCTTGGGCTGCTCGGCTGCAGGCGCAGCCTCGGCAATGGCAGCACCGGTCTCCAGGGTCTTGAGGGCGGCATGGACCTTCTGAATCTCCTGCAGCATCTCTTCACTGGTCATCTGACTATTGCCTACGTGCGCTGATACGATTTCCGCGGTGAGTTCAACAAGGCTTGGCATGTAGATTCTCCCTTTATGCGATAATTATCCCAACATCGGATCTATTAATCTGTACCCTATCTTACAACCTTGAACTCAGCTCTCCTCATATCAGCTATTTCGTTTGTTGTCATGGGTATGGAGGCTACCTTGCCCATTAGCTGATTGCCCGTCTGGTCAGTTATTATGTACCCAGCAGCACTCACCCTACGCAATGCTTCAGCAAGTTCGGCATCTTCAATCCCTGCTGCTGGCAAGTAGAAATGTGCTCGCAAACCGTGCTTTGCCAATATATCCAAATTCCTTTTTCCGGTTGAAGCCATGTCTTTATCGGCTTCGCGGCGACACATGAATCTCACGACAAGGCTTGTTACCTGCGAAATACACATCCCCACTCCAACACCCGCAAGAACCGGATGGACGCCATCGACCAAGAGCCACGAGGCTCCTCCCAAACAGATGAGCATTGCCAAGATCAAACCGGAGGTTGAAGTTGTACCTTCCTTTACTATTTCCTTAAAACCCATATCGATCGGCCTCCCAGCGTAAAAGCACCGTCTCATCCCAAGCCGGCAACGGCTTCATCTTGCCGGCCATAATTGCCCTGGCTACCACGCTGCCGGAAGAATGCCCTATCCGGTTACCGTGGAGCATATAGAAGTACCAGGCGAAAGGATATCCTGCTGATTTGTCGAATTCAGACAAGGATTCCATGACACCATACGGCGATGCATCCCAGTCAGAATGAATTTCCGGCAAATCGAGTCCACCGTCTGCATCGGCCCATTGAGGGGTCAGCGATAGTTGACGCTTCCCATCTTTGTCATGCCAATCGTTTGTAGTGATAAACCAGTGGTCGCAGAGACGTAATCCAGATTTCCCGGGGCTGGACTCCTGCCAGTCCTGGAAGAATCGGAGGCCAGCCGGCCGTCGCTCAAGCCAATCGGGGAACATATCCAGAAACCGGACGTCTTCACTCTCCTGACTGAACTCCCATGTCCCAGGACCACTTTGAGGGCCAATCGTTGTTCGTGACACATGGATCACTTTCTGTTCCATTTTCGGCAGTTTGGATAGCCTATCTGCCTTCTCGACTTCGACCAACTCACGCAGAAAGCGTCTGACATTGGTCAGTGCGTCCAGCTGGTACCGTGGCGGTGAGAGAATGCGCTGGTCTTCATCGCCAAACCGGACTCCTCCGGATATTAGATCAAACCTGTCTACTGGCAGTTCCCACGGGTTAGGGTCAAACATCTGTCGGGTAGTCACTTCTTTTCCGACCATGACCTCTAGCTGGAAAAATGCATCTGGATCTGAACCATAAGGGGACGCCAGATAGATCACCGAACCCGACCATTCAGTCCTTACCAGACCTGAATCCTTGTGCCGGCGCCATACCTCCCGGGCATCGCCTCCGGCCGCCGCAAGTTCCTGATCTATCCACACGACCAGCGAATCAGCTACTCGAGCGCCTTCCCGGTCGATGATGCCGGGCTGCCAAGTGCGGCCTTCTCTCTCTCCAACAAGTCGAAAACCAGCGCTTGGGTACCGGGCGTTTAGGGCATCCAGCAAAGCAGTATGGCCGTCGGTTACCGGTGCACTGGCAACGGCCACGGCAAGTTCGTTAGAGTTGAGGAGTTCGGGCATTTCTTGGTGCTCCATGACGGGTTTGACGGATTCGTGACGGGCTTAAGTTGCCTTTGGCCCGTTTGGTCCCTTTGCGGCCTGTTTCCCGTCGTAGACAGCATGGCTTACGTTGTGCGACTGGCCCTCAAAGGTCTCCGAAACAACAGTGAAGCTGCTTTTTTCCCCGATAGCCATCCAAAACTTGAACATCGGGTCCACTACTCGCCAATACTTGTCATCACCCTGTTCTATGTAGTCCAGGATCTCCAACTGCTTCAAGGAATGGGTAATCGCGGAGGAGGACCCAAGGTTGTGCTTCCGGACATAATCCTTGGACATCACCTTATCCATTGGCTCTTTTGCCAAAGCGCGAAGCAAGAGACGTTGCTGAGGTGGGATCGACTGAATCAGAGAGCTGAAATACACCTGATCGTCCGACAACATGGCTCCCAGACCATCGTAGGTATCATCCATTGAAATGACGCCATTCGACAGCTCGAATATATGGAATCCCCACTTCATTGCATAGTGAGGGTGTCCATCGACCAGCCGCACCAGATATTGGGAACAATCCAAAGGGCATTTCTTGCCCCCTTTGGCAAACAGATCAACAATGAAGTCAGCCAATTCGGCCTGAGGAAGAGGCGAAAGGTGAAAGTTGAAAGCACTGCGGAAGAATGGGCGCTGTTCGTCGTTAAACATCCCTTGCAGAATCCTGCGACGTGAACCCACGAAAAAATGAGAGGCTCGGTACTTCTGAATCCAGGTCCTCATGACTGCCTCGATCTTGGCAGCTTCCGGAAGCGTAACGATCTCCTGGAACTCATCGAAAACAATATGGACCAGTTTGTCAGACTCGGAGACAAATTGATGGAGTTCCTTCATTATGGATTCAAGCAACTCCATCCCGGTCTTGCCGGCGCCAACTTCCGCTGTTATCTCGACACCAGTACCATCGATTGACGGGCGCATAACCGGTCGGAATGAAACGAGTGCCCGTATCGCTTTTTTCCAAAGAGGCTCATTGCCATGCGTAACCTTGTATACGGCCTCCGCCAGTTGGACGGCCACATCGTTCACGGCTGCCACCACATTGAAATCAACAAAAATGGTGACTGCGCCATTGTCCGCCAATCCTTTTTGCACTCTCCGGACAAGCGATGTTTTCCCAAACCGCCTGGGAGCATAGATCACAACGTCGTTTCTGGACTCAGCCATACGTGTGAGCTTTTCAAGTTCCCCAACTCGATTACAGAATGGAGCCTTGAGATCAAGCGCCTTGAGGTAGAACGGATTGTGCATAGCTACTCCACTGCACCGGCAGCACTCAGCATCCGGCAAGGATCTGATTTTCAGTGCTCAGCCTACCATCAATTTCACACCCTGGCAACACTTATTTACATAGTATAATAACGATAGTATCGTAATGATTCCGTGTATATGTTACCGGACAATGGCATCCATCTAACGACGCTCCCTAATCCGTCCATGTGGACAAAATAGGGAGCCTTGTCCTGAACCATCACGGCTATGGCACTGATCGCCGCAACGTTGTCCTGCTCGTCGCAAACATTACTCTCCTGCACACCCATTATTGACCGGGTAGTTCTAAAGGGTATGTGACTTGGCCGATAAGCCACAGCTTAAAGAAAGGAGCGTAGAATCGGTAATCCTTCGAGTCATAAGGTTGGAAAACCAAGTCCATCTCTTCCAACCTTGCCAATGCCTTCTGAACGGTGCCAGGGCTAATGTCTCCGGCGACCTTGCGGAAATGCCCCCCGAAAGGCTCCTTCCCGTCGGTCAAGGCCAAGGTCTGAAGCACTCGGTTTTGCTGGCTCGTAAGCGCCTTCCTAATGGCGGCATAGACTGGCATCTCTGTCTCCCATACCGTATCGAGCGCTTCACGCAGCGTATCCCTGCTCAGCGTTTGCCCCGGTTTGGAAACCTCCCAAAGGGTGCTGCAAAGTTGCTGGAAGTCCCCCGTGTTACCGTAAAGCATGTGATACAGGCTTTGAAGATATTCCAACGTAACCTTTCGGCCGCCGGACTCGAAAAGACGAAGAACGATCGGTCCAATCTCCTCAAACTCGATGGGACCTATTTCTATGGGGAGGGCAGATTTATAGAAGGGATGCTTCGGTTCCATGAAGATCTCATGCATTTTTCGCCGGATGCTCCCCGCGAATATGTAGGGGATCTGTCCATGCGTCTGGATCTCGGAACGCATGGTGGCCAATATGTCCATGGCGTTCTCCAATCCAAGAAGCCCCTGGAACTCGTCAAAAAAAGCCACCAGTGCCTTCTCCGACTGGAAATCGTGAATATAGTCGAGAAGATCGGTGATGGAGCTGACCGGCTCCTTGAAATAGCCCTCCAAGGAAACTTTCGGGACCATGCCCGGCTGTTCATACTCCTGCGTGATCTTTCCCCTGACACGCTTGCCGCGTGCCAGCCAGCGACTGAAAAAGGGCGCTTCCTTCTCGAGCCTCTCAATGCCCCGGATCGCTCTGGTTATCATTTCTCTCTGCGTTCGGACCTCGTAAAAGTCCACCTTGAGGCATGGCAAACCCAGTCGGCGAATTGCCTCGACAATCAACGAAGTCTTCCCGACCCGCCTTTCGCCGAAAACCACGATGTTTTGACCGGTGCGAATGTAACCTTGGATGCGCTCGATCAGCTTCGACCGGCCGAAAAACTCTTCGCCGGTAACTACCCGGCCGTAAACAAAAGGATTTTCCATGCAAAATATCCTCCTAGCGTTATGCTTATAGCATAATTCCAAGGAGATAGTATGTCAACGGAAATCCCGATAACGCGCTTGCCAGTTTCATCTTTCAGAATCCCCCCTAATCCGTCCATGTGGACAAAATAGGGAGAGTTACCTTGGACACCTCATGCTTCGTCTTCCTTCCGCACAAACCGCAGTAATATAAACGAACCGGCTTTCCCTTGGCTAGCCAGCGGATTCCACCGGAATCCCAGATTGAAACGCAAGTCCCACATACGGCGCAGATTCTCATCCACAAACGGGACTCCGCCTCCATTTCGGCGGCTATTCTCTGCGGAACAATGGCAAGAATAATATCGCGGAAATTGACCATGCGTGCTTCCTCAGCTCTTTAGTCCCTGTTGAGTCGTAACCATAGGTGGTGAGGTAGTTGCTGTTAGCCACCAGAGTCATTGACAGCACACACTAACACCCCCCCTCACCCCTAAATCGCCTTTACTTCGCCTTCGCACCCTGAACAGCAGCCATTTGATTCTGCCGCCAAATCGAAATGGCCCGTTCGGCAACCATCGCCCCAGTGACCGATTCACCCGAAGCACGAGAGACACGCAAAATTTCATCAAGACCCTCCATCAAGGCTTGCCGAAATCCATTGCGACTCATTTGATCATGACCGATTGTTGCGGCCTCCTGCTCAGTCATCATCATGGCCAAAGTCATGGCATCCAACAAGGTGTAGGCCTCATCTTTTTGCTGATTTCGCAAGTAGAACTTGATCCCCCAGAATCCCATAAGTTCTGCTCTTCTTGCAAACTCAGGAGAAAGCGATATTTGGCTTTTCGTCCCGGGTTTACTCCCCCGGGGCGCCGGCGCAGCGAAGGTTGAAAATTCAACGACGTCGGCAAGATTGACAAGATTCTTGTTATCTGCGGTGCGAACAAAGATCATTTCTACCTCCTTCCAGTATCTTGTAGTCAATAATGCAGTAAATAATCAGCTCAAGACCGCTTCCCTGCCTCAAAATCTCAAGCCTACCTTCACCCCGAAGATGTCTGCGGTAGATTCGGGCTGGAAAGCCCCCTCCGGAGATAATGGAGATTGGCCAAAGGTCATCCGCTCATAGTAGCCAGCTATCCGCACCATGTCATACCAGCCACCGAGCTCGACATACGGAGTCACTTCCTTCCCGGGCTTTACTGTGATGCCAAACTCTTCGACCTTGTTCTTTGCTGATATAGGAAACTTGGCAGACGCTTCCCCGAAGATACCCCACTTGTCGTTTCTCCACCGATTCGTCTCGAGCCGCAGACCAGCGTAACCGTAGATCACCTCCCAATCCTCGGTGTATCCTGTGATAGCTACTCCATTTCCCGTTGCCGGATTAATTGCGCCAGCATCTTTGATATCACGAGACCATGCCTTGTACCCGAAACCAAGCATCGGATCCACAACTACCCTGTCGAACCAGAACCGCCACGCCGCGTCCCCCTCCACCTTCCACGAAAGATAGGTACTGGTTGTCTTTGCGGGAATGCCGCTCTGAGAATGCCCGTCGTAGTCAACTTCGCCGTACGTGAAATCACCACGGAAGCGCAAGGGCAATTTGCCCTTCAAGGCACGGTAGCGGTAATCGAGACCCAAGCCGAAGCGAATCCCGCTCTCCTCGAGCAACTTCTCGCCGGTCTCCCCGTGCTCCTTCCAGGTAAAGTCCTCGACTGGTACGTACACCCACCATTCATGTTTTGACAGTTCACCGGCAAAACATTGCGACTGTGCGACAATGAACATGACAATAGCAGCAAAAAATACCCTCATGTGGAAGATCCCCCCTATGATGTCAATCGAATGGATTTTTTACCGTTTCCGGCATATCGGTGATTACTTTCTCGGGCAGGTCCTCGGCCTCGAGCACATCGACTGTAGCCATCACAACCTCAAGCAGTTTGCGAGCTTTTTTGAGCCCTATTTTGTCCAGGGTAAGGTCGATACTGCCGTAAATCGAAACCCGATCGAGGCGATTCTCGACGGTCAGCCCGTTTATCTGGATGACTTCGGATTCATTACGAAAAGGAGATATTGTGTTCAGCGGCATACCTCTTCACCTCTTCAATCGGGTCTAATCCCCGTTTTCTCAATAGCTGAATGAGTTCCATTTCCTTCTCTGTCGGAAAAACACTGAGCCTTTCGGCAAGTATCCTGGCTTTAACCGCGTGTTCACCACCAAGCTCACATCGCTCAAAGTGTCGGGCGACATCTAACAGAAACTCTGCGATCTCCTTCATATCTTCATTCGTCATACTCACTGCCTGCGCCTCCTTTCCTTGTACGGTTTCGGCTCAGGAAGCGCCATCAGCCTTTCCTTCTTCTCGCCTCTGATCGCCGGGAAGATATTGAACCCGGCCAGCTGCTCGACTTGGGCGATAGGTACCATCTGCGCCCGGGCATCAACGGTATTCTCGACCAAGTATGCCCCGCCCTCCCCTCTCCGTGCATCCCACACCACCTTGTACAAATGCGTCGGGACCAGAACTCCACCCTTGATCTGCTGTAGAGTGCCCCCTGTGAACAAAGGCCCGGTTACGACGTAGAGATCACCCTTTTGATTCACGAGATGTCGCACTGCCCCTTCAACGTCACTCCAGGCGCCACGGTTATTCTCCGGCTCCTGGGGAACAATGTTCGCAAGCGAAAAAGACTCATATTGTGCCTGCTCTGTAGGCATATCGGCAGATGGGGCGATGTGACCGCGGTCATAGCCGGAGCGGGCATAGTACCGCAGCTCACTCCGCTCCTTAGCAGGGAGGCTCGGCTCAGCATGAAATTCGTTTTTCCGCACCAGACCTTTTGCCTTCTTGAGGCGGTCACGGGTCAGGTGTTCTGCCGAATAGAGAGGCCCTTTGGTGATGCCGGAGTGCATGGCGCCGTACCCTTCGTAGCAGAGCTCCCAGGTTCTCGCCTGCATCTTCTGATTGAGGATATCGGGTGCTTGGCCATCAAGGAAATGCTCTGGACAGGCAGTTTGAGCGGCAAATGCTATGCTTGCACTGACAAGCACGGCCACAATTTGGGTCGCAAGCTTGATCATTCGCATCTCCCCCTCAATCGCCGAACGGCCTTAAGCAGGCATTTCTTGTATTCATCGACCGCTGCCTTTCCAATCTCTTCCCGGGTCATTCCCAGGCCGACCTCTTGTACCAGATCTTCAAACGTCCCGTTGCGCGGCAGCGTTATCTCGACGCCTTCCTCGACGCTGGTGGCTCGGACACAATAATCAACTCCGCGGAATGATTCGCGGAAAGATACGACCTTATTTTCTTCGCACATAACCCTTCACCCTTTCCTCGTTTCCAGTGAGAGCTGGCTCCTGTCGATCGTTATGTAGACGACCTGGGCCCCATCCAGGAAGTTTCTATTGACCTTGCTGAACAAACGCCGGGCCTTATCTGCCAACTCCGCCGGCACCTTGAAAATGACCCGTCCATCGTTTTCTGCCATCAGGGCCGTACCAAGACCGTTGAAGAGGACCTCTTCACCCTTCATCTCAACCAACGACATCAATCGAAAGTCGGCAACCTGTTCCATCGTTGCGAGCCGCCTCCGGTACTCGTCAATTGTTTTTTCCGTCGTTGCGAGCTCGGTCTTCAGTCTCTTGACCTCCTGCTTCAAAGAGCTGATCTCTTTTTGGGCCGCAGAGAGTTCGCGGAGTGTTGCCTCATATTTAGTCTCCACTCCCGTCTCCCCCTCCCCCCCCCCGGGCGACCAAAGAGACGATTTTCTCTTGCCGATCTCTATTGCCGACACTCGGCTCCGCCGACGGCTTTGCCTCAACAGGGGTATCGGCAGTCTTCAGGTGGAACCCCTTCATGGGGCTATTCCCCTGTTCTCCTGGGGCAGGCAATGCGCTTTGTTCTCCCAGCGAAACAAACGCCGCAGCCATGTAGCCAACCTTGCCATCGGAGGCAACCTTGACCTTAACCCACTTCCCCTCTTCGCTCCGTCCGATGACGTCGACCTTCTCTCCTTTCGGATAAGCCTCGATCGCAACCGAGTCGGTGGTTGGCCGTTTCCTGAGTTTGAGCATGTTGCCCGACGTTTGCCCTGGTTCTCCCCAGGCTGTGGAGGCAAAGGTCACAAGAGCCAGCAACGTTACCATTTTCTTCATAAAACCCCCGTTGCTCGATGAGCATCAGTTCAAAATTCAGTCTAGTTCTCAAGATTACGGATTGCGGCAAGGATATATGGCTCCTGGATCTGGTTGGTTCCAGACAAAATCCTTTTCTCCTTGGTCTCGGGATTTACAATCAAAACCGTAGGCGTCACTTTTACCCCGTTACTCAGCAGGATTGACGTAACTTCGTTCGACAGCTTCATGATCGTAGAGAAGTCTGCCATTCGGAATTCGACGCCGTGTTTCGCCATTGCATTCTTGATCACGGTCTCATCAGGCTTTCTCGTTTTTGAAGCAACCTCCATCAGAGCTCTGCGTCCCTGGAGGTACTTGCGCTTCTCTCCCACAAGAAGACTGAGATGAAAGGGTATGAACTCATAGGTTTCCCGGTGAATCGGCATGTCCAGAAAAGTGTATTTCGCCACCTTGCCAACACTTGGAGCTATCCTTTCGATGGTCGGTTCTGTTTTCCGGCAGTACGAACAGAACCAGTCGGATATGAAATACACCTCGACCTTCGAGTTCTTCTTCCCGAACCAGATATTTCCTGCCTCTTCGGCAAATGCTGGTTGCTGGACTCCCGCCAGAGCGACGAAAAGTCCGACCACGAACGATGCTGTCATTATCACCAATGGGACCAATTTCCTGAAACGCCACTTCATGCAAATCTCCTTCAGGGTGATTGAAAAAATGCTTGCCGTGAGTACGAACACCGCGGTGGCGATGGTGATGCACACCGCACACCACTGCCCGATCTCCACCTTCTGCACATGGAGGAAAAAAAGCTCTGCTCCGGATGCGGAAGAAACGAGCATGGCAAAGACGCCATGGATGATTTGCGAATTACTCCGAAGATGGTTGAGAACGGCAAGTACCGCAGAGAACAGGATACCCACCGTGGCGAACGAAAGCCCGAACAGTCGGTACTCGTGGGCCGCGGTACAACCGCCCGTGCAAATATTGAAGGCCGAGAGGATTGAGCCGAAAAAAGCCACCACTATGCACAGCCATGTGAGAAAATCGAGGGAAACCCACCGCTGTTGGCAGAATTTCTCCCCTTGTTGGAGCTCTTCCATTCCTGGCCTCGACATCCTTTATCCCTGTTCATAGAAACCCTGGCAGGGTTGGTTCACCCTCCCCTACCCTTCTTGTCCTCACCTGCGCCACTTTTTCAGGGTGAACCGCAATCTTCTCGTCGACGATCGACTTCACCTCGCAATATCCTTTCTTCCTCTTGGTCCGGTACAGCCGATTCGCAGCGGTGAGGGCGTCTGCTAAGCAAGCGAAGTTCTCTGTCTTCACCCTGACCCTGCAACCGATCCTGCCCCACGCCCGGATGATCATCGGCCCGAAGAGGCCTGGGGCTACCTCGATGCGATAGAACCGCTTCCGGTTCAACTCATGAATGATGCAGACAAGCTCCCTGATGTCATAATCCTGAAAGAGTGCGGGCTCCACGGCCATGGCTATCTCCCTATTAGCATCCCCATCAACTGCACCACCAGGTTGACTTCAAGGCGTATATGCTCACCGCTCAAGAGCCCCCTGAAATAGGCTGTTGCGAGAAATACAACTACGAGTCCGGCAGACGTTACCTCCTCGCTCGGCGTGAAGGTCTTGTAGAGATTGAGAGACAACCGTTTGCCGGCGGACGGTGACTGACCGACGGGGATCCCATGGTTACTCAAGGAGTCCAACAGCAAGTGCATGACCACCCCCAGAACAAAAAAGAACAGGAGGTACGGCAGTACTGAGGGATTATGCCACTGCCATAGGTAAAGGGCTGAGGCCAGCAGTAAGTATGGATACGGCCAATGGGTGACCGTCCGGTGCTTGATCACTCCACCGACCTCCAGGACATCCGGCAGCACGGCGCCAACTGCGGCTAAGCCGGCAGAGATGAAGCCCCCGGTAATCGAGTAAATTGCGAGGCCGGTGATTATCTGATGGTTACGCCAGCGCATTCTAGATCAGACCAATGCAATTTGAAGTGAAACCTCCACCGCTAGCGGCTAAACTGCTCTTTGCCATGGCGGAATAATAGAGCATAGGTTTCACAGCCAGAACGTTCAGTACCCAAAGGTTCGGACTGATGTGAGGGTTATCTATGCAGAACTCCTTGATCGGCACTTTGAGGAATATGACGGCAAACAACGCTATCGCCCCGCTCCGGCTGATTCCTTTTTCACAACTGACCGCCAAGCATCTGCACTGTCCACGATCCTTTAACCGCAAGAGAAATTCACGCACCTTGTTCGCGTGCTCTTCTGAAAAGGCCTCTTTCTTGGTCAGCTCAATCATCCGCGGATTAATCCCATTTCTCGGCTCCACGTCGTCAAAGGTCAGCGCCAGGACATTGGGATGAGGTTCAGCTTCCCACTGTTCGTCAGAACCCTTGATCGTTATCACAGAAAGTGTCCCATTCTCAAGGTGAGCGGCTCCACCTTTAGAAAGAATCATCGCCAACTCATGTCTCGAAATAGCTCTGACCTGCATCACGCCCTCCTACTCAATCCCGTGGTACCAACCATCCGACTCTGCCAGCTGCTTACTATGACCGGTCGCCAACTGGGCCTCAACCCAATCTTCCTCATGATCCCGGCTCTCTTCACCACGTTCCACGTCCTTCGGCATCTGGGCGCCCGGGTATGCGCGGATCTCGTAGTGCAAATGAGCTCCGGTGCTTCTTCCGGTGTTTCCAGAGAGGGCGATCAAAGTGTTTGTCGTCACCGGAGTTCCGACTGACACGAGGATCCGCGAGAGGTGACCGTACAAGGTGACGTATCCGTTCCCGTGATCCACCGCAACGAGGTTGCCATACCCCTTGTAAGGGCCGGCATAGCTGACAATTCCGTCCTGGGTGGGGTTGACCGGTGTCCCGATCGGAACAGCGATGTCGTATCCGCGGTGGTACATCAGACGACCGGAGCCGAAGGGGTCCTTTCTCCACCCAGGCATCGATGTTAACCGTCCGAAGGGGACAGGCTGAGTAGCAAATGAGGGGAGAGAGAAGGCCAAGATAAGGCCCATCATCAGGGCAAACACTGCAGTTTGTCTTTTTCGGTCTTGCATTTCTCAAAAAATTCCTGAAAATGTATTTTGGGTCCCAATAGGACTGAGGTAAGAACTATGGTAACTTCCAACTATCTTTACAACTTGCTTCCTTATGTAGTTTTTGCGGCCATCCCAGTCGCTCTGTTACTCTTCATTTTGCGTCTTTATAAGTTAGGCAGGTCTGCAACTTCCCAAGTGGGTATTTCACGACCTCCCCGTTGGTTCCGTGAGGCAGAGTCAAGTGAGCTAAAAAGCAATGCCGACCTTATTACGAACCCTGGCCTCAAATCTTTACCTGGAAATGTTTTCCACAAAAGAGAGGAGTAACTTATTTTTCGACCCAAGCATCAAACCTGAATCTCAGTCGCCGGCGTCGCCCATACCTGATTACTTTCCCGCTTCACAAGAAAATCCATTAAAACGGCTTTGAATCTTTTGATCCCTTCAACGAACAAGGCCGTTTTCATTTCAATCTCTTCGGGAGTGAAAGCAAACGCCACAAACTTAGTCACTTCTTCTCCCTCTCCTTGAAGTGGCCCCGGAAAATGAGACAGGTGTATAAGCAACGGACCGGCACATGAAAGGAGACGGTTCGATGCACGGAAAACGGAAACACCACTCAGCCGAGTTCAAGGCTCAGGTTGCCCTGGCAGCTCTGTCCGGGGAGAAGACCCTGGCAGAGCTTGCCAGCGAGTACAAGGTTCATCCCTCTCAGATTACCCGCTGGAAGCAGGATCTGGTTGAGAATGCGGCCGAGCTCTTCGGCAGGGCCAAGAAGAAAGAGGCCAGCCACGACGCTACGGTTGCCGAGCTCTACCGCCAGATCGGGCAACTGAAGGTGGAAAACGATTTTTTGTCCAGGCTGCCCGGACTGAACTTACCCGGGCGCAGAAGCGGCAAGTGATTGCCGCCGGCCACCCCGAGGTATCCATCGAGCGGCGCTGTGAGCTATTGGGGCTGCCCCGGCCCACCTATTACCGACCACCGGCAACATGCCTGCGCGAGGGCGACCTTGTGCTGATGCGTCGCATCGACGAGCTCTATTTGGAACACCCCTGGGCGGGCAGCAGAACGATGGCTACCTTGCTTTCCACTCCGGATGAGGTTGTCGGCCGAAAGCGGATCAGTCGCCTGATGCGGCTGATGGGGATCGAATCGGTCGCGCCGAAACCGGGAACCAGCAAGCGCCACCCCCAGCACCCGGTCTATCCGTATCTGTTGCGGGGCCTCGTCATCGACCGGCCCAACCAGGTCTGGGCCGCCGACATCACCTATATCCCCATGGCCAAGGGGTTCATGTATCTGGTGGCCATCATGGACTGGACAACCCGGAAAGTCCTTTCCTGGCGGCTGTCTAACACCCTCGACAGCAGGTTCTGCGTCGAGGCTCTGAATGAAGCTCTCAGCAACTTCGGCACCCCGGAGATCTTCAACACCGATCAGGGGTGCCAGTTCACCAGTGAAGCCTTTACCTCCGTGCTCACCGCCAACGGCATCCGGATCAGCATGGACGGCAAAGGACGCTGCCTCGACAACGTCTTCGTCGAGCGACTGTGGCGCACTCTCAAGTACGAGAGGCTTTATCTCAAAAGCTTTGACTCCGGGATTGAACTTTCCCGGGAGCTTTCATCCTGGTTCTCGTGGTATAACGGTGTCCGCCCTCACCAATCCCTCAAGAAGCGGACCCCGGACCAGGTTTACTTTGCTGGACTGCCCGAGAAAAAGGCTGCCTGAAGCCTGTAAACCCAACAACCATGGGCCGTTGCTTAAACACCCCTTCAGGCTGTCTCACAAACCGGCACCACCTCACCTTCCCCTTTTTCAAGCACTGCCCATGTGTCCGACACCACTTCGTCAAATCCTTCCACTGCTGAATCTGCCAACGCCTCCAATGCGCGCGTTGCGACCGGCAGAGGGATATCGAGATTGTCTACTATATGAGCCACTAAGGTTTCCGGTGAGGTACAACCGTTAACTGTCATCAAAAAGAACTCTCCCCCCTTAGTCAGAATTTCATGTTTTGCTGAGATGGCCAAAGGCCTGACTGGTTTTGGATCATATGCGGTCCTTTGGATATTGAACGATGGTGCTTGCACGTCACCCTCCTAGTTATTTCGGTTTATAAGCCCCGCCGTTTTTGAAATCCAGCAGGCGATTTCCTGAGTTTTCAGCATTACCTTCGTACATTTGCAGCAGCTCCTGAGCAGCTGCGGCCCGTCCTTCAGCAGTGTTCTGATGACGGTCGAGAATCTTCATTGCCTCACGATACTGCAGGTTTGTGTCTCCACTTGCCAAAGCTCTGTACGTCGATCCTATATTAAGTGATGCTCCTGCATGTCCACCTCCGCTTATCTTCATCCCGTTTTGTGCCGATTGTAGTTGGGATTGCGCCGGCGGTGTCGGCTTCGCATACATATCGTTGTGATTTGGTGGTACCGGACCTTGGGGAGGCGCAGATATGGGAATATTCTTTGTCGGCATTTCAACTCCGCCTCCAACGCCGCCCCTAATTTGTCCACCACCTGAAACGTCTCGTGTGTAAACCGCACTTTCCCCTCGTAAGCGACGCATTTCTCCAACGAAAGCATGTGCAAATTCCGACTTAGCCTGCTGACTACCCATTGCAGCCTCAGGAACACGATGCTGATTCAGAACTGAAGCTGCAGCAGCCTGTGGCGAAAAATGCACCCCTTGATTGTCGGCTACAGACTCGGCGAGGTAGCGTGTTTTTCCATCAGCACCCTTGAAGACCTGTCCTTCTACCCTCATCCAGCCACCGCCAATTGCATGACCTTCAGCGACAAAATTATTGCCATTTCTGGTAATTTTCGCGTCCTTGAATTCAACGTCGCCGACTTTGCCAGCAAAATGATCTCTTTCTTCGCGATCTGCGCTGACTTTCTTCATCCCTGTGAAAATGTCAGTCCCGTCGAACTTTTTCAGGCCTTTTTCAATATTCGTTATGTCAGAGTAACTGTCTATTCTTCCTTTGCCTGAGGTACTCAGATCCCTGTCGGAAGCAGTTCCGCCGTGTGTGAAGTTGAAGTCAACTGCATGGCCATTGGTCCCGCGGACAACGCTTCCATGAACAGAATGGCCGTCCTTTGCCAATCCCATAATTCTTGACGCAACGTTCGGGTTGCCGAATCGCCCAATCTCGTTGGCGATTACCATCGCTTCAGCTGGTGAGTAGACTTTATCCGAATCAGACCGGACAATGGAGCCATCGGCGCCAACAGTCGCCGTTGTGACACCTTGGCCATCCTGGTATCTAATCCCTGCCCCTTCAACCCGCTTTGCAAACTCGTAATAACCGGCATCAGTAATCTGCCCGTTAGCGAAAAAGGCAGAATTGGATTTCATATCTGCCGGCATTGCCGCAGTCGCCAGTGATCTGAATTGGGCGTCGCGTGCCAGCATCTCCCAAGTCTTGTCACGATTGGCCTGCATGTAAGCACCCATCTCTTGGGCTGCCACCATCGCCTGGGACCCTTGAGCAGCTCCCGTTGCAGCGCCAACAATGATCCCGGTTTCCATGAAATCCTTGCCAGTAGCTACTTTCGCTTGTGCAACTTCTCCTGCATGTTTCCCTGTCTGGAACAAGGCATTTGCTTGAGCAAGTTGAACAGGCGTCATGCCATACTTGGAAGCGACTTGGCCAACGGCATCGGCGTTGCTCCAGTCCGATATGCCTTTCATCTCCGAACGCAACGCCCGGAACTGCATATAATCCTTTGGACCGCCAATGGCTTGGGCAGCGGCAAATGCACTCATTTCACCCTGAAGATCTCCAGCGCTCCCCAACATGTTCATGGTCGTAAACGTCTGAAAGTTTTTTTCCGACCCGAAGACGTCCCTTATCGCCTTCTCTCCAGCAAATTTCGTTTGGACATATTCGTTGATCCCACCCTCGTAACCACCCACGATTTCCGCCAGCGTCTGCTTCGAGGCTAAGTCCACTTTCGAACCAAAAAGGCTGGCGGCATATGCGTTACCAATCCCTGCATCAAGATACGCTTCCCCTTGTGCTCCATGACTAAGCGTTTTCGCCAAAGATGCATTCGAATACAGTTGTGTTGCTCTATCTTTCCCAAACGTAGAAGCCAAAGTCTCAAATGAACGTGTTCCAGCATCCATGGCTGCCCCTGCAGCAGCCGTCCTCATCTCAAAAGAGTGCCTACCCGCCCATTCTGTGGCTGGTGCAGCCTGAGCCAACCCGGAAATAGCCTGCCCCTGCCCAACAACATGCTCTGTCTGAGCAGAAGCAGTGCTGCCAGCGCCTGAAACCTGCGCCTGTATCCCTCCCGCCATTTGCGCCACTGCATGACCGCCAAACTTTACCAGCATGCCGGTGAGTGCTGTTGACAGCATGAGTCCGCTTAGCCTGAGCGTTCCGAACATACCGAGTGCCTTGACAGTAGAACTCGGGAAGAAATACAAGGCATCAAGCCCCAACCCTTCATTTCGGACCTGATCGTAGACGTTGTTCGCGTAGGACATGGCAAAGCATGAAGAATGGCGTCAACAACGCCCCAGGCTGTCAGCCATACAAAGAACCCGAAAATTATGGTGGCAATCTTCCCGGCCATGGGGGTCGGCAGGAAGATCACCAGCACCGGAATCAGGGCCAGCGAAACCGCCGTCAGCACCCCGCGGAGCACGGGATAGTATTCATTGAATGACTTCATGGAACCGGATACGTTGGTGAGAAACTGATAGTTGCTCACGGCCTGGGTATTCCCGCTCCGATAGACGCTATCGAGACGCTCCTTGATGAACTGCTGCTTCACAAACTCATCCAGCGTCAATGCTCCCAGCCCGACCCAGTTCTGCGCGTCGTTGATCGCCTGCTTGCATTGATTAAGCTGTGCAGCCTCAGCTACGTTGTATCCAAGCTCTGTGCATGTGGTCTCAATGTTCCCCGACAGTTCTTCTGGCGTCATATCAGCAACGATCCCATCCCACGCTTCGCTGCATGTCGCCGAAGCTCCGAGTTTGTCTCCGTCGGAAAAATATTTCGTGAAAATCGCCGGGTTTTTGGCCTTTGCGAGACTTGTCGCCAAACTGGCAGGGGTCCTTCTAAGTTCATCGATTGTGAGGTTGGATGATGGGTTATTCACCGCAAAAGTTACGCAATCCTCAATGTACACTTTCAGGTTCAGGTCGAGCCAGGATGAGGTTCTCGGTGATAGGAGTTTGGTGGTGAGGGAGTATAGACCCAGGAACCCCTTCCCTCCTGCTTGACTTTGGAAGCTTCCTACGGAGCCTGAGTCCGAAACGATCTCGACCAGCCCGCGCTCGATATTGTTAAACGTTCCCGCAACGAGAACGATCCCGTTGGGGATGTTGCCAACCTCCTCGTACTTATTCAGCACCTGGTCGTAAATGTGGAGCGACCCCTTCGGAATAAATAAAGCAATGTAGAACGTAATCCCCAGGAGCATGGGCACGGTCCAACCGAGAATGCTCCCCTTTCCCCCTGATGAAATCTTCGCCAGAGCTCCCAAGGCTGCAAACGTTGTTGCAGATACAATCACCGTATAGAAAAGAGCCTGGTAACTGTTGTTGCCAAATATGGCCGCAACGAGTTTGAACGCCGAAACGACTGGCTCAAAGCTGCCATAGCAGTAGTATTCCATGGATGTCGCCATGGCTACCGAGGGAAAGCAGGCTAATGCCACGCAAACTATTGCTGTCTTGATCGAGCGAGCCATTGCAACTCCTGCCTAAAATGCCTTGTTCTCAACCCGTATGATGCCTGCCTTTATGAGCCTCCTGTTTCGCAAGGAGGCCCAGAAATAGGCCGCAAACGGTATTGCCACGAAGATAATCGTCGAGATAAGGACAAAATATGCCGACGTGAGGAAGATCGACTTGAACCCCTGAACCCAGTAGTAGATACCCGCAACCCGCTCTGCTGACATCTTTACGTAGTAGAATTTCGAGGTGATCCAGAGGATATTCTTGTCGGTAAAGAGGTAGAAGTAGATTGTGTGGAAGGCTATAAAGACAATGACCGCTTTAAGGAATGCCCCGAATGCCATGCCTCCCAACAGGTTACGCACCATCGACCGCGTATACTCGCCAATGTATGAGGTTGACGACTTAGCAATAAAGGCGGCGTAGCCAATGCTGAAACACAAGGCCAACAGCACTGCCGAAAACTTGTCGATGATGTTCGGGTCTGCATTGCCGAAAATCGGAATGTACCGCTCTATGGCGCCGATCGCTACCGGCGTGAGCAGCGCAGAAATCATTCCGGATGCAAACGAGGACCGGAATCCGACCTCCATAAACTCGATCCGCTGCTTCGTGGTCAGAAAGCGGGAGTGTATGATGCATCCCCCCAGTTCGTTGGCAAAGTTCTGGTCGATGTAGGAAATCGCTTCCAGGAGTCCCCTGGGATGGATCTCCGCCGAAGGCGGTAACGGCATGATATCCGGCTGTGAGTTAGTGCTGTTTCTCGACACGGGACTCTCCTACCAATGAAGTGAATGAAAAAGACCCATGACCCCTGCCCCGTAAGCGACGATCGCCGCGATAACGATGCAGATGCCAGCCAAAGTCGGATTCCTCTGCCGAATGCCTACGTAAAGCGCCATGCAAAGCAGAGCATAGAAGAAGAATCGTGCCCAAAAACCATGCAGCACGGTAGCAAACAGCTTTTGCCAGAGCGCCGTGTAATCTTCCGGCCTCATGTGCTGAAGCGGGTTCAGCTTTTCTATGGCCGGCATTTCCTGGGAATGCGCCGGTACTGACATCTCCCCTCCCTTATCAAAAAACCGGGTGTGCTTTTTTCAGCACCTTCGCCTTCGGGATGAACCCGTAGTAGCGCCCGTCATATGAATCTTTGTGCTCCCCCATGGGGAGAAACATGCCAGCCGGCACCTTCCCGTTCCAGACAAAGTTCTGTAGCCTCATCCCGTTCAGCGCAGCGTCCTTAGCTCTGCCGATGTATTCCCCGTTACAGGTGAGGACCTTGCTCCTGTCCACGGCAAGTTCATCCCCTTCGTCACAACGCACGAGCTTGATCATGGTCTGCTCGATGCCGCGGGTTGCTACACTCGAATGGCGAAATAGCACGAAATCCCCTCGTTTAATCTTCGACGTATCTTCATCGATGAGATAAAGCCTTTTGTGGAGAGAGGCGGTGAGACTGACGACGAAGAATCGAGGGATTGTAAAGCTTGCAGCAATCGCCGCAATAACGGTGCAGCCAACTGCAATTGCACGCTGTCTCGTGCTAAGGTTTGATAATTTCCACATTCTTCACCACCAGGTCACCCATGAGTACTGCCCTGTTCTTAGGAATTGAGGCAACCGCGGCCTCAAGTTTGTCCATCTCCCTCTTCATGCCGGCATCGTCCAGTCTTCCGGCTACATAATCGGCTTTCTTTTCCTCGATGAACGACTTGATATCCACTGCTACAACTTTCTGGGCGAAGTAGCGGTCGTATGCCACGACGGAAGCCGTAGACGTTGCGACACTAACCACAATGGCCAGAAAAACAGCGGTCGCCTTGGTGACTCCGCAGGCCGGCTGAACTGGCGGTTGCGAAGGGAATGACGAAGTAGCTTGGGCTTTTGTTGCTTCTGCTGACATGTGTCCTCCATTTCCCAACAATTTTCATAAGTACGTGGCTTGCATCAGGGTATGCGGACGCAAAAATCCCTCTACCAGTAATATTTGGCAAGGGGTCAGATTATTTGGTGCAAATAAATGAGAGGGAATGGAATGTCAGAGAGGCGTGAATTCAGCAGACTGTTTGGTAGCGGTAATCTGCGTAGCAGTCGCCATTCTTTGCTCATGTTGCATTATAATAATTTAGCAATGTAGCTCCGCATGTCGGCACAGCGACTGATGCTGAAAGCATTGACTTACGAACCGACGGCGGAATTGTTGACGGCCGCATACGTCGGCCGGTGACGACTCGGGTGTCGGGGTATCCGGAACAGTTTGAAGAAGCTGCTCGATCTCGATCTTGTGGAGCGCAACGAAGACGGTGTTCTTCGCGTGGTGGACCCTGTTTTCAGGAAGTGGCTGATCAGTCGATGAGGAAGAGGCTTGTATTGCCTTTTTGAGCAAGACACGATATAGTTATCTTCTGGTGATAATCATACTGTAAGGAATGCTCCGTTTATGAAGGTTGAGAACGATGAGACGTTGGAGAACCTACTGATGCTCAACGGGGAGATATTCCCAATGAACAACGGTTATTGGACCAAGTTCGAGGCGTATCGGGTCGAGCCGAATGAGCACATTCCTCAGGGAATAAGGTATTCGCTTACCTTGCATGACAACCACAACAGGCGGGTACTGGGCTTCGACAACACACACGGATACAAGCCGAAGAGGAAAAAATACGGGGCACACAAGCTCACCTGGGACCACAAGCACCGCCGCAACGAGATTCTCCCTTATGAGTACGAGTCAGCGGGGCAACTTCTGGAAGACTTCTGGCGGGAGGTGGACAGGATCATGGATCAGGAGAAGAGGTGATAACGATGACCGGTAAGGTGATGAAGGTCGGTATTATGTCGCGGGATGAATACAGGGAGCGGACTTTGGCGATTGCTCGGGGGGAATACAAGCCGAAACGTGGTGAGCCGAAGATCTGGTTCGAGTCGATCCAATCCATGGCACAGGTTCTGAGCAGTGAGAATCAGGAACTTCTGCGGATCATCGTCGAGCAGAAGCCAAAATCCATCAAGGAGTTGGAGGCTGCCACCGGCCGCAAGAGCAGCAACCTGTCTCGCACTCTCAAGCTGATGGCCCGATTTGGGATCGTTGACCTTGTCAGGGAGAACAAGACGGTGTGTCCAATAGTCAAGGCGACCGACTTTCAGGTGGAGTTCGGTCTGCACAAGCATTTTGCCAAGAAGGCAGCTTGACGTATTTTTCTCCGCCGGATTTAGACATGGAAAGTACTCACCGCCTTGATGCAAGAAGACGTTTGAGGCTTTCGGATCCAGAATCCTGCCGTATCTTGTCAAGGTTGTACTCGAGGGCAGCATCTCCATAAACCGTCCAAAATGAGCCCACCGAAACGTCATCATTCCCTTCGCTCTGCTCGGGGATGTTAACCTTTACCCCCTTCACATAGACGGTGGCAGGCACCTGCGTGATGCCATAACGCCGAAATAAAATGGGGTCGACCAGGACGTTCGCGTTGACCATCTGGCACTGTTCTCCGGCCGCAAGGTCGCATGAGGATTTCACTTTCAACAAGTCGGCAATAAAGCTCGTGGTCGGGCCGATTTTCTGCATGCCGCCGATGAATCCTCGCATAACCATGACTATTTTCTTCGGGTCGTTCATGCGACCAATGGCCGCGGCATACGAGCGAATAGTTTCCATGGGCATCGAAGAGGAGATGAAGACGTAAATCCGCTCGTCATCCTGTAGGCGGCCCGGTGCGGCAAAGATGTTTTCCGCCTTTTCGCTCTCTTGTTTCAGGCCCCCTTTTTCGGCTGGGAGGTCCTTCAGCTGCTCATGGAACATCTCCCGCTTTATTCTCTCCATTTCCGCCGCGATCTTCGCCTGGTATTCAGGAGAATGATAAACGGCAATGGTCTTTGCCGCTTCCGCCTGCATCTCCTTCTCGAAGCGATTCTTCGGTACGCTCATGTATTTCGCCATTCGCTCGGCATCCTTCAGCGTTTTGGAAAGGTCCGGCATGGACAGAGGTTGCACGGTCTGCTTCTTCCACTCACGACCGTCACGATAGATCGTAACTTCACCATCGAGGTCTACAAAGGCTCGCCCTACCCTCCTCTGGCATTTTCCGGCAACGGACAGATGTACCGCATTTGAGGCTTTGTCCACCTTCTGGACCACGTAACATTCGTCCGGGGTATAGATGAAGCCTGCTGCCCCCGCCACGGCCGGCGCCAGCAAGACCGCAAGAGCCGCTACTGTTGAGTTACGTTGTAGCCAACGCAGCACACCCGCCTCCTCGTGACCACCCACAGAAATTCGTCCGTCTTCCCGGCGCCGCCAACCACCGGGTTTTTTCCGCTCCCCCAGATAAGCCCTGAACGTCCGATGGGGATACATTGGTTTCCAACCACCGGCCTGGCGATCTGAAGTTTGTAGTTTGATTTGATCATGAACGGAGTCAAAACCCCGCGATCCGAGCACTCGTTGATCCCTGTGTCCCATAGGGCTCCTTCCCTGCCAAGTTTGAAGATTAGCCGGGAGGCCGTCGCCGCTGCCGCAGTCGTTGGATCACTGGTTGCCGTGGTCCCGGTCAAAGGGTAGGAGGATCCCCACGACCCAAGGCACCAGAAAAGTGGGTCTATCGGATACCCGACTGCTGCCGCAACCGAATCGGCGATGCACGACAATTGAGTCACCGGATTGCCGAAAGCCAGGGCTTCAGGATTGATAAGAAGCGCGAGGAGATCATCCGACCACATATCGTCGACTTCTGTCATGTAACCTAGGTCAAAGGCATTGCGCTCAAGACACGGCATATCGGTGAACAACCCAACCAGACTGTATGCGGGGAAAATGTAGTGGTGCACGTGCTGGAATGATTCACGGGTTGCATCGCCACTGCTGCCACGCGAGTCACCGGACTTGTAGCCAGGATCCGGATTGGACAGTTCAGCATTCAGTGCGGGGAAGTAGTATGGTGTCTTCACCGACTCGATCAGCCAAGCGTGCTCGTTGAAGGAGGTTGTCACGCCGATACGCACACCGCTCGTGCCAGTGCATGCACAGGCTGGAGCCGTTACATTTCCTGCAGGTGGTTCACCCGAATTTCCCCAGGCGACCCCTCCGGTTGTTATAGGGAAAATGCAGCGCCAGCAAACGTCGGTAACGGGGTTAAGGGTGCCGGCTGCCGCGTTACTGTAGACAAGAGCTAATGCTACGATAGCGACCAAAACTCTCTTCATTTTATTGCCTTGGACTTCTCGGCCCATTCCTCTGGCAGCATAAGCTCAAAGGGTTCGTTATTCTTTGAGATTGCAACTATTTTAACTCCATTCAAGCCAATATATTCAGCTACGACAAGCTCTCCCTTTTCCCAGGCATCGAGATTTCTTTTTTGGACTTCTGGGTTATCCTTAGAGAAAATACCTTGCGGAATAAGTCCTACTGCTTGTGCCCACGCTGCTTTATAATTCAATTTTTCCTGTGGGATTTGATCTATCTTGATTCTCTTCGTCTCCCCGTCTTCTCTCCAAACAGCATACTCACCCCACCTGTATTGCCCGTTCATATCCCAAAAAATTGATGGGGTTTTTGCAACAAGAGCAGTTAATCGGTCAGAGGTTTTACCAACTTTTGGTTTACCGACTCTGGAGATAACATCGACGGCAGAAGCGGCAAGCCCAACCCAACCTGCACCTGGTGCTCCTGCTAAATTATTGATGGTTGCAGCAGTTTCAACGTTTCGCGCTACCGTATTCGGGCCTGTACAACCTGCCAGTACCACCATCAAGCCCCCAGCCAATAAGATGCGAGATTTCATCATTTAGCACTCCTTTGCACGGCCACTTCTTCAACCTCCATGTTCCTGCCTTTAACCCTCACAATTGAAGGGACGGCCTTCAATTGGAAACGGGCAACTAACGGGGTCGTGGCATAGAAGACTGGCCTCTTGATTTTCTTCGCCAATTCGAGCGAAGTCCCTTGCGATATGAACAATGAAACATCCAGACGTTCCTTCAGTGATGACGATTGGAACCATTTCACCTGATCCGGATCGTCACCGTTGATCACCACCAATGTCTTCTTGTACGGCACATAATCGAGAGGATTGAACCTATACCCCTTCGGTACAGCAGTTCCCCCTTATCGTTCACTATGTCGTTTTCCAGGGTATAGGTCATATCCACCAGAAACTTACGAGACCTCTGGGCTCTTGGTAAAGTAGGCAAGTTGGCCGGACGATAATTTTCTGGCTTAATGGACTTGAGGTGCTTTTGCCAGTTAACCGACTTCGCCCGCTCCTCAACCTCTTCCAAAGCGTCCCTTTCGGATATCGGATATGTCCTTCCAGTGATGGCAAGTTCTTTCCCCTCCGCCGGCAAACCTGAAAGATACACCAAACTTATTGAAATGATAAGATCCTTAAATAATTTCATTTCCCGTTCTTGATTTGTTCCGTCCGCTGCTGGATGGTGGCATTGATCTTGTCCTGTGCGTTCTGAATCTTAGTCGCCATATCCTTCTGAAGCTCGCCGAAGTACTCGTTCATATCGATTTTCGCGAAATCGAGGGACTCGAACTCCCCAGGTACGAACCCGCGGCAGTTGGGAGAGCTCGGAGTCCCCCAAGCACCGTCCGCACCGAACGTTGTCAGTTGTGGCCTCCCTTGTTCGTGGATGATCCGAGCCATCATTGAATTGAAGCAGCAATAGCCCTTTGCTTTCTGCACACATCCGACCAGTGGCCATTTTTTTTCACAATAGTCCCCTATGTAGTGGCACTGCTTAGATTCAACTTGGCCGCCCGTTTGAATATCCGTCTGGTCGCAACCTGACCCCATCAAGACCTTCATGACGACCATGACCACAACTGCAATGACTATGGTAGTAGGATTTAGCAATGCCGAAGCATAGGCCTGCATACTGGCCATCATACTTCCTGCTGTTGTTGCGCCAGCTGCCCCTGCGCTAGCACCTGCGGCCACACCTGAGCCTACCGCACCTGATAATGATGCAACTGTGGCCCCCCCTGTTGTAGCTATTGTCGTTACTCCTCCCACCGTAGTAGCCGTATATGCCCCCGTGGATACCATGTATGAATAGTAAGCGACTTGCCCTATCTCATATAGTGTTTTAATTCCAGTGACTGCAGCTTGAGCCGTATTTCCCACATCCTCCGACATCATCTGGTCGCTTTCGCAGCAGTTGTTCATGTATCCCACCTTGAGGCCCGGGGGCCTGCAACGTGAGGGCTTGCCGGCGAAGATCATGATCTGGCCGCCACAGGAGCCGTCGGGATTGCGGGCGTCGTCCTGGTACATGGACTCGTCCATCGTTATCTCGATCTCACCGCCCGGCGGGGTTGCCTGGTTGAAGCACGAATTGGCGGAACATTGCATCGTGTCGGTATGAGGGTTGTTCATGCACGCATACTGAGTACCTAATGGACAGGTGTTGTTACCCACAAAACATGCGTGCTGTGCGGGGTCGTAGCTAACCGCACCGTCGCAAATCGGAACCGCCTCGCACTTCGTCGAGGGAAGGCCCGCATAGGTTGTCCCCTGGATGCAGTCATGAACGACATCGCTCAGGCAACTGTCGAGGGAGTCGGAGTATTGGATGGTCGAGTAAAGTGGAAAGGCCGAATCCGTCGGGCAGGAGATCGGAGAGATGCAGTTTGCCGATGCCACATCCCATGAATAGTTGGCACAATTTTTCGTAACGGATGCTTCACAGAGTTTCAATGATGCATCATATGCCCCTTCCCCGCAGACAGGCGATGAGAAGCACAGGTTGGACTGGGAATCAAGGGCATAGGCGCCGCAATCCTTTACAACAGAGACTTCGCAACGGTCGGAGACGGTATTCAGCACCCCACTGGAGCAGGATGGCGCTTTGACACACTGATTACTCCCCGCGTCGTAAGAAAAGCCGTCGTCGCACTGCTTAATGATCGGCGTAAAACATGAATGGGTGGCATAATCGAATGTTCCAGCCGAGCAGGTAGGATTCGACGCGGCAATGCACATATTTCCGGATAGGGTTGTGCCACTCGGACAGGCACTTACCGGAGCAGTGCAGGTATAGGTGGAAGCCTGGGAACAATCTAAAATTCCTGTCTGGTTCCCCCATTGAGTCACTATCGCCGTGCATTGGCTCGTCGAAGGGGGAGGGGTCACCGTGTAGCCGGGAGGACACGAAAAGAACTCGGATAGGTCTGCACTCGCCGTTGCACCGGTAGTGTACTGTTTTGTCTGAACATACTGAACGGTGTCATAACACTGGTAATAGGTACCACCTTCATAAGGATCAGTGTATGGGCAGCCAGCGCAGTAATAGCCTCCTTCATAGTCATACTGCAACGTATAGCCAGAGGCACAATAGGGAGAACTGTAATCCGTTGAATAATCAAAGATGGTGGCAGTCACAGTAAGGGTATTGCCGGTTCTTGTCTGGGTTAAGTCCGTACCGCTACGACACCAGCCGTTCCAATGGGGACTTGCGCAACCACAGTTGCCTGACCCCCCCCAAGCGCACTCTTGAGCAAGCACAACCTGCCCGTTTTGCACCGTAAAATTGAATGACAGGCTATCAAGGCATGTCGGCGACGAAGTCGCAGACGACGGATTTGTAGCCCCGCGGCACTGATACTTTGTGATGGTTGTCTTCCCGCTCGTAGGTTGAGCATATCCGGTTGTTGTCACCGGCGACGAAGCAACCTCGCACTTGTTGGTAACGATGTTGAAGCTTGCGCCGGAAGGACACTGAGGCAGTGCCTCGCACCGGTTGCGTTCAGGGACGTAGGTAAATCCCGTGGGACACTGCGGCACGTACGGTTTCATGCAGAGGTTATAGGTCGGGTTGTATGACCCCGATGTACAGACTGGTGATGCCTCGCATTGTCCGCTGGAAGGATTGTACGTGAAGCCTTGAGCGGTGTCGCAAACCGCCGTCCAAGGTTTCTCGCATCGATCCCGGGCAGAGACGTACGCCCCCCCAGCGAGGCATTGAACATTCATGGTGCACTTATCAAAAGTCGAGCTCGACTGATTGCCATCGTATGTGTAACCTGCGGGGCAGTCGTTCGCGACAATCTTTTCACAACGATCGGTAACCGGGTTAAACGTTCCCCCATCAGGACACGACGCGGCAGCCTTACACCGGTCGATACTTGTATCCCACGTATATCCAGTAGGACACTGGATCTGCGGGTCGGCCTGACACATATCCGCCTTGGGATTGAAGGTGGATCCTTGCGGGCATGTGGGCGACTGGTAACTGGCGGTGCAATCGAGTGCCCCGACCGGGCAGAAATCACCCTGGGGGGTCTTGAGGCAGTTTTGCAGTTCGTTGGAAGAAATCTCCCCATCTGCATTGAGGTCCTGTGAACAGATCAGGTCCAGGATTGCATTGGGATCGGTCGGTGGCAGTTGCGGTGGGGGTGGCGGCGTTACCTGTGTTGCTGAATTCGCGTCAAAAGCGCAATCCAATTTGCCGTCAAATTCCACGACCTGGGAGATGCGTTGTGCACTTTCCCCGTTTTTCCAAACACCGTCGCTCCCCATGACAACGGCCTGCGGTGCGGTGATGTTCGCTACATCCGGCGCCACGCCGCCCGGCCAACTCGTAAACGGGAGAGATCCTCCCGCCATGGTGGTGAAGGGCTGGTTGACGCCGAATTCCTTCCAGGCATCGATGTACGTAGATTTGGCGGATTCAGCCGTGCCTAGGTACTGGCGGAACTCTTTGATAATGAAATCCTGCTTTGCCTTGCTGTCGATGAATATCGCCCTCGCTGCACCGTACTTCCCGCTGTTGACGAAAAGCTTCAGCGAGGCAGTATCTTTCCCGCTGTACTGATACTCCCTGTCTATCCCCGAACTGAACGCGAAAAAGGCGTCAGGCAGCTCGCGGGAGCCCGTGACGGCGGATTTTGCGATGGCGTACGTCCTGTGCCCGTCGTAGACGAAGTGCACCAGAGCGTCCGAGTACCTAACGGAAGTGCCGGGGACAAGGTCATTGCAGGAGATCGCCATCGCCGTTTGCGGCACTCCCGTGGCGATAAAAAGCGAGACCGCGTAGAGGCTCGATACGAAGACTCTCTTGAGCCAGGTGGATACCTTGTTGGTTCTCATGTCAGTTGCCTACTGAAGGGGCTTTGGTGTGCCACTGGTGCAGATCGTGTCCTTGCCGGCCAGGCGCATTGCCTGGATTGCGGCCGCGGCCTCGGCGAAACTGCTTCCGCATTGGCAGTCGGAGACGATCACTTCGCCGGGTTGATCGACCGGGCAGACGTTGTTGACACAGAGCTTGTAGAGGAAATCGTTAGCGTTCGCGTTGTTTGCCCTTATCGAGCTCCCGAGGCCATCGACGGTCACCTCGTTATCCTCTTTTGGGATCCTCGTCTTGCACGCCTTCTCGCATGCTTCTCCTGCCGGTACCGATATCAGTGTGATGTCGATGTTATTATTATCCGTCCAAGTACCGTCCTTCCCCTTGGTCGTATCGTTGAACGTGATGCTCGTGCCGTTCTGCTGAATCGATTTCGTCACCATTCCAAACCGCTTGCCGATATCGGAGAAATCCCATGGAGTGGCATTTTCGCAGACATACGTACGCTTTTTCAGCCACCAGGGGCGGCATATGTTCATTGTCGCGGTTTCGCCGGCGAAGTCACGACAGGAAGGCAGGGGATTCAGACCGGTACTGTTGAAGTTTTGCGTGATCGTGACATTATCCACGACCTCTTCCTTGAGCCTGCAGGTGGTATCGTTGGCAAGTGCCTGGCACTGATCGCTCACCGACTCGCTGTAGGTGTCGGTCGTGTACTCGTAGTAGAACGTCCAATCGAAACCGACACCCTGACAGCCTTTGGCGCCACACGTAATTGTAGTCTGAATAGGGGTACCAAAGCCGTTAAGCACACCGTCAACAAATCCAGACCCACTAGAGCACCCCCCACCCCACATGGACGGAAGAGACCACGTGGCCTTGGTCAGCTTACTGTTCTGATTCGCGGACACAGGCAAAGTAATCGTTTTGAAGAGTTTCCATCCACTGCTCACACCATCGCAGTTGTTACTGTGTGCGGCTGCCGGATATCCGCCAGGACCGGTATCGATAGTTTCGAGATTCAGGGTGTAGTCATCGACCTTGCTGATCCTAATGTAGATTAAGTGGTCAGTGGCAGTTGAATCGGTACCATTAAGCGTGTCAGACTGCTTTTCCGAGACGATGCCGCCGCTCCTCGTGATCGCGCAGGTCTTCTGCACAACGGCCGAGTCCTTCATTGAAAGGGAGTTGCTCAGAAGCGAATAGAGACTGTTGGGATCGCTCCCGGAGGTCGTGACAAGGTTATTGACCGTTACCGAGAGGTCGCCCGGGTTTGTAAAGTAGCTCTTCGTCTGGGCTGGAGGCGGGAGTGTAGAGGTTGAACTCGTCGAGGCAACGTTCACTGAGTCCGTGAGCCGGCCATAGTAGCTGATGCTCACCGGTGTAACGGAGACGTTGGTTACCATGAAGCCAATATTCGCCTTCTGGATGGCCGCCACCGCTCCGCCGGCAAGGTCCTTCAAGACGATGCTGGCGTTATTCCAGACCAGGCTGGATCCGCACGAGGAGTTGATGCAGTAGCATCCTCCCAGTTCCGTGATGGAGACGTTCATATCGGACAGGTGCCCATTTTGGTCGGCCACCCACTTATAGGGCTTGCAGTTCGACCAGCTGCCGGGATTACAGGAGATGTACCCGTTTCCACAGGCACCCGAAACAGGCCGCGGAACCTGATACACGTAATCGAAGTTCCCGTCCATATCCAGGTCGGTCGAGAATGTGGCCACCTGAAGGTCACCCGTCCCGCCGGGTTGGATCATGAGCTCAAGGAACCTGGATGTAGAGGGCATTGCAAGGCTGGCGGAAAATGCAGTAGTCCCGTCGACGGTCTTGAGAGGCGTGTCTGTGTTGGTCAAGGGCTTGGAGATGTTCGAATTAAAACCATCCTTACTTCCGAACAACCCCCTGACAGACTCTCCGGCTGCGGTGCCGGCAGCCTGACCTTCGGCCATTGATCCGGCCCAAGAAGTTCCCGCCACGAATGCAGACGCTAACAGGCTAATTCCGATATTTCGCCACCATTGCGCGTATTGCGTCCGCATACGACAATCCCCTGTCAACCATAGACTCGATCTCGGCGACTTCTTCACCGTCCGATGTGTAGGCGTAGTAAGAAAACGGGTCGAGAACCAAACGACCGATACCTTTGCCAAACGGGGTGTGCATGAATATCTCGGAGTAGTTCGGCTTGTTCGTTGTCACGCTTTTGAGCAAGTCCATGGTGAATTTGTCATAGTCGATCAATTTCATGTTCAGCGCCTTCTCGTAATCATCGCTCTTGAGGTAGAACTTGTAGGCGCTGTTGTTGAGGATGACATCACCGACTGCTCCGAACCTGTTGAGATCGAGCACCGACTGGCTAATGACGAACGAGCCGGCGGTATGCTTACGGAGCATCCGGTAGAAACCCTCGATCGTCCCCTTGATGTGGCTGGACTCGCCAAGATACTGGTGGGCCTCGTCCATCAGTATGAAGCGCCTGCGGTCTCCCGGGGAATGATAAGCGTCGATCGCCACCTCATTGATGACGAGCTGGGTAACTACCTTGTAGAGGTTGCTCAGGCTTTTAATGCGCCCCAGCTCAAGAACCACCATTTCATCAGAGGCAATGTTGAAGGTCGCCTTCCCGTTGAAATACTTCGCGTAGACCCCGTCATTCGCCCAATTTCCGAGGTTGAATGACAGCTTCTTCGCCGCCTCGCGGATCTCGTGGCTGTCAGTGCCTACCAGTTCATCAAATTCGCTGAGATATCGGTAAACTGTAGTGATCCCAGCGTCGTTTCCCTCGTTGTCAAAGGCCCATTGCACTGCCATGTCGAGAAGGCTCATGTCCAGTTCCGTGGGCATGGAAGCCCCTGTAGAGAAGGCCATCTGCGCTACGACCGGGATAATCGTCTGCAGACTTGTGTCATCAGTGACGTGAGTGAATGGGTTAAGACAATCAATCGAGTCTTCGGCAAATTCCATGTATCGGGCCCCGAACATCTTGGCCAGCTTCTTCATGGACCTGCCGATATCCATGATCCTGATAATGCTTCCTTCAGCCCGCATATTACAGATGAGCGAGTTTGCAAAGACCGACTTTCCTGATCCGGAACCGGCAACGCAGAAACCGTTAAAGTTGTCAGCCCCCTTGGCGAACAGGTCAAAACCGAACAGTTCTCCTTTCCGCCCGACAAGCAGCATCGAAGGAGTGCCGAATCCGGCGAAGTCACCCTGGCACGGGATAGCCGCGGCAATTGTTTGTGACGGGGCGATAAAGTCACGCTCAAGAGTATTGGCATTGTTTCCGACGTTATAAAAACCGTGCGGCAGCGACGAAATGAAGAGCGGAACAAGAATGCCCTTATCCTCCTGCATTACATACCCGTTCGTCTCCCAGATCACTTTTGCCCGCGTTAGGGATTCGTTGACTTTCCATTCATCATCGGAATAAACCCACAAGGCCGGAACGATCCGCAGGAATTTTTTGCCCCTTTCGAGTTCGTCTACGGCCCATAGATACTCACCCTTCTTTCGCTCAAGCGATGGAGCGAAAGAACCGACACCCTGCTGCTTAAGGATAAAGTTACACTTGGTATGAAGTTTGTTCTTCTGGTTCTCCATCAGGACCGTCATGCAGTAGATGAAGGGGGTTTTCAATTGCTCGCCGTCGCTCATCAGTCCGCGGATGCCACCAAACAGTTTGTTGATGTGCAGCGGATCGATCTCTTGTGGCCAAGTCTTGGGCGTGATGCACCGAAATATCTTTCCGTCAATGTGCAGTGTGTTGAATTTCTTCTCAACCCTCGTCCCGAGCAGCATTTGGCTCCGTATCGGGATGTTGTCGTCGTAATAGTCGTTTTGAAGCGAAGGTTTGTCGTTAAACAGCCGGCGACCCCAATCGAGCAACATGCTCGGGGTCAAAGGACAGGGATGCAGCGAGGCTCCATGCAGTATTTCGCTTATCATTGACCATGTTTGCCTGGTGTCCGCCTTCTCCGCCCACTTCTGAGGGAATTTCACTGAGACGAACAATCTGAATTTCCTGAGCGGAATGCCGGCCATGTTCGGCAATCCGGTGACTCCTCTGCGATAGAAGTCAGAAAGAGAATCTGTAACGAGGCGAACTACATCGCTATCCAATGTTTTTTTGCGCTTATAATCGTCCAGGAGGGGATCGATGTGCGGGTCTCCGTGCAGGACAAACTGGATCACCGACTCCGGGGGAAGATCCCCCCCGAACAACCCTTCAAGCGTCAATACGGTATTCTCGCCGGCAAAAAAAAGGGGGGAACACTCCCAGGCGAAACCGTAGCAGTCATCGGCAAGTAGATAGAGGTGAGACTCTGGATCGTAGGCAATCCAAGGGAGATACTTCGAGAATGATTCACGCTCCGTGAGCCTCTGCAGTTCCTTCTTCGTCACCCCGCCACGCTTTCCAAACAGCATCGAAAACACATGTGTCATTCCGGGATCTCCTCAATACTGTCGCCAAGCACCCATCGCGGTTCGTCGACGAAGAAATACAGGTGCCGCATCATGTAGAACTCGCCATCCTGTCCCTTGTATGGAAGCATGAGAATGCGCATGACTTTCGGCGGTGCAACCACCGGCATCTTTGGCTCCTGGAGCAGACCGTCGAGTCGCCTGTACAGTGACTCTTTGTACGTCCCCTCAGCCGTTTTTGCTTCGGCTGTCCTCAGCAATTGATCACCTACGCCTTGCTGCTCCGAACGCCCCGAAAACTTCCTGGACTGACAGTCCTCACCCTCGCAAGGAGGAGGATTACGTTGTTCTTTTACTCCTCCATCCAGGCCGGCAAGAGATTCAAGGTGTGCTTCCCTGACGTTGGTGCACTTGCCCGGGAATCCCCCCTTGCAGGGGAACTCTGCATCGTAAGGATTCAGAATGCTGCAACCACTCGCAATGGCTGCCAGTACAGAAAGAACAAGCAAACGCCTCAACATCATTTTTTGATCCCCTTAATAGGCTTGATTTCGAGCATTGTTCCTTCGCTGATCGCCACCGTGACCGATTTCGACGGTAGTATGGCGATCGCAGGCAAGGTCTGCTTGGCCAGATCGAGATAGAAACGCTGAATCTCCTTAAAGCCGCTCGAGAAACCATTACCAACCCCGGCAATCGCCACCTTGTCCGTATCAATGCTCTGGGTTGCTCCAAGAGGGGAAACGGAGGTGGTCGTCACGGAACTTTTCAGGGCATCTCCCATGCCTCCGAAGAAACCGGCGATCAAGGATCTCGCAACCATGGCCCCCATCTTCGCTACAACCTTCCCGCCAATCCCGGCGACTCCATCACTGTCGATGAGCCACCCCTTCACCTTTTGATCGATAACCGCCTGCCCTTTTTTGTCCAGGCATGACAAGGAAACGACCGTCATCTCAGCACGCTCCGTGGCAAGGTTTGCACGCCCGTCGGCGATGACGTAGCACCCTTTCACCTCTGCCTTAGCTTCGTTGGGCAGAAAGGCAGGTGTCTTTATGCGAAGCAGCACCGGCATCGGATGCCCTTTCGCTGATTCAGCGGTAGGGATATAAGCCCCTGAAAGAAGGGTCGCCTCCATGTACGAAGGAGGTAAATAGACCGATGTGCCCGCGGTCCCTTTTTTTTTACCGTTATCTGTACCGGCTGATTTCCCTTCATTGCTTTTCCCCTCGAAGGAGACGATACTGATTTCACCGAATTCCTGTGCGGGAGGATCGGATGGGGTCACCGTTCCCGGCGTTCCCGGCGGAAGCGGCGGAGGCGGCACGTTCACTCCAGCCGACGCCGGAGGCAATGGCGGCAACGACATACCCGCAAGATGCTGTTTGCCTGCCCTCCCCTGCGACACTGCGTTCTGCGGTTGTTGTTGCTTCACCAGCCCGGCCACGACACCTTGCGCTGTTATGGATGGGTCCCCTGGTTTCACAGGAACTTGTTGGTTTGCGCCCCCTACCGTAACAGGCATGCCTGCGGGCAACGAATTCCCTGATACTCCCGGAGTTCCTGGCAGATTCGGCAAGATAGGATTGCCGTAACCATCAACGGCTCTCCCATTTTTTATAGCTTCGATCTGGTCTTTAAGCCGTTGAACTTCCGCTTGGCTGTCCAACTCTTTTTTCTTTTCCATAAGCCCGGTTCGATGGGGATGTCTTTTCTGGTTTCTGCCCTTTTGGCCGCAGCAAGTTGTTCCTTTACCTTTCCTCTGGATTGGACCCAACCGAGCAATGCGATAATAAAGGCACCCGCACAGACGCCTATGAGCACGACGGTTTTACGCTGCTTTGGCTGAAGACCGTTCCACCATAGGGATAGTTTTCCGAGGAGTTTCTCTTTCATTCGTCAGCCTCCTCTTCCCTTTCTGTTTTTCCCGCCAACTTCTTCTCCTCACGTTCGGAGGAAGCCTCGAGAGCTCTCATGGCCAGCTGATCATCCAAGGGGTTCAGTTCGGTCGACTCGTTGCTACGGTAAAGAGACTTCTGAAGCTTTTCCTGACGCTGCTCAACAATAAATATCCGGACAGTCTCTCCCGGCCGAACTATGTGTTTCTCGAGGGAAATCGCTACCGGATTCTCAGCGAACGGTTTCTTCGTGAAAATCTTTTCTGAAAGTTTGAACGGAAGTTGTCCCTGTCTCAAAAGAGTCTCATACTCCTTGACCCGTAGTCCCTCCCCTTCTATATCCACATTTCGCTTGTGGATGATAGTAATCTCCTGCCAGTTTCCCACCTGCTTCTTTATCTCGGTGGCACTGTAGGAATCGGCCAACTGGTCGGTATATACGTCCTTCACCACTCGCATGACCTTCTTTTCGAATGGCAAACCACCAAGTAGGTCGCTATTGCTCTTGATCTTCCTTTCAATCCCGCTCGAGAGGCGAACAGTTTGAGGAGGAACATTCGACTTGGGTACCACAACAAGGTTGTAGGTATCTTGGCCACATACGACATACATTTCAGTCGGCTCGGTGGCGTACAGAGTCTTTTCTCCCTTTTTCACAAACCTGAAGTTCACAAAGGCATCTTTCCCTGTGACTTTCACTGAAACACCCTTCTCTTTCAGGAATACGACATCCTTGATGTCAACAGGGCAAACAATACGGTTAACGTCTGAGTTGTTCATGAGGACAACCGTGGATGTCTCGGGAGGAACGACAACTGGAGTATTATCGATTTTCGGCAGTTCCTTTACATCCTTACTATCCGACTCCTCCCGAAGGGATACGATCGTGGTTTGCCCCCCCTTCCCTCCCCTGCCGTGGATGAGGAAATTTCGAGAGAGAATGGTCATTCTTTGACTCGGCAGCGGCCACGATCGCCGGAACAGCCAAGAAAGCCGCCACCAAAAGCACTCTATTTCTTCTCATTGTTCTCCTCGGTTTTGGCTTTTTCGTAGGCCGTCTTTTCCATGAATCGAACGATGCTGAACTTCCCTGACTCAATCTTGTATTCGAGTACATAGTTCCTGACAGCCTGTTCCGTCACCTTCTCGCTGATGATCATCGTTTTTACTCCCGTGATCTCCAGCTGGTGTTTTTTCTCGTCATTCAGCAGCTTGGTCAGGTAAAATGCGCTGGAGGCCTTACTCTCTTCAATCCTGTCCGCAAGATCGTACAAGCTCTTACGGGCAGCCCCGAATTCAGTCGGATGGTACAATTTCAGTAGTTCTGAGAAATTTTGACGGACATTGGCCGGATGGAAAGTTAAGTAAAGTCCGGCAGCATCTCTCACGAACTGCTTTATGTACTCCTCTGATGCCTGATCGCCGGCGATCCACATCTTTTCAGTGACAGTCGTCGGAACTATGACAACCTTTTCCATCTGTTGGGCCCTCATCATTCCGCACGTATTGAGGACCGTAGCGCAACCCAGGGCCAGAACAACAAATTTGAGAAGACGATTTTCGCCAAAGAGATTTGATGAAGTCGAGAGGTAACGATCGAGTTTCATTCCACAAATTCCTTTATGAAGTAATCGGGGTAGTTTGACATCTTAATAAGTCCGAGATAGTAAAGGACATGCTTGCCAAACCCCCTGGGATAGTTTCTCTTGAGCTTTGTACAGCCCCAGGGGACGAGAATCACGCCAAGCCAGCTCCAGCCTCCTATGGCTTGAGCAACAATGATTGACATCAGGAAAAACATCAGATCATCAATTTCGAACCATAAAATTTGATATGGCTGAGTCAGGTATGTTGGAAATCTAAATCGCATGTGTTTGATCCTATTGTCCGTTGTATGGTCTCAAAAATGCGGGGTGGACGCCCACCCCGCATCGTGCTTTGGAGAGCGTGTAGGTTTTAGAACAACAGACCGAAGCTGGTCGTGATGTTGCCGGCGGAAAGGAAGACTATTCCACCAATAATCGCGAACAGCCCAGGAACGATCTTCTGCTGCATGAGCATGTATGCGGCAACCAGAATACCGAGGAAGCCAACGATGTAGTTCAGCCCGTTTCCAACAAGCTTGTTGACGAAGATATCGTAGACCGGATACAGAATGTCAGTGTTCTGCGGAGCCACGAATGCAAACGCGCTTGTGGCAGCCAAAGTCAGAAGACCGACGAGAACGGCGATTTTTTTACTGGACAGTTTTCTGAGCATCTTTCAATTCCTTTCGTTGTTGGTGTTTGACTACGACCTGCTCTCCAAAAGCGACTTCACTCGATTCAAATCAGCTCCACGGACAATAGAGCCGTTCACGATTATGACAGGTGTTCCTGTGATCCCAAGGTCTGCCCCCATTTTCAGGTTTTCCTCCACCTGACCGAGAGCTGCTACGTCAAATACGGGGACCGCCGATTTATCGAATGCACCATTGAATACGTCCCGCAAAGCGGCTGCTTTATCTTTCTTAGACAGGATGTAAGCTGATTTCGCTGCAGCTTGGGGATGAAGGTTCTTCAGGGGAAACAGGAAGACGTATCGGGTTATGTCATCTCTTTTTGACAGAAAATCGTCTGCTTTGCGGCAGAAAGGGCAGTCCGGGTCTGTAAATTCAATGACTACGTTTTTACCATTACCTATCTTCACAGCCTTCTCGAGGGGAAGCTTGGCTATTTTCAGACCGAGAGCCTTTTCTCTCTCGTTTCGGACCATCTCTTTCTTCTCGGCCGTCAGGCTTTTACCCTTTTTGACGTCCCAAATCTCGCCCAGTACCAAGAATCCATCAGGATGCCAGTAGAATACCTGGTCGCCTGCTGTGATCTGGAACAGCCCGGAGATTTCCGATTCCGTTATCTGCGGAGCAGTCAGATTTGGTAGTTGCTTTTTCAACTCCGCTATCGCTGATTCTTTTGGCGACTGGTTGGCTCCGGTAGTTGCAACTCCTGCAGCAACCAGTGCAAGACCGGTTGCGATAGTCATAAATTTCTTCATTCGGGCGTTACTCCTTTGTGTCATCAATTATTTCAACCCGACGGTTCGCCGACTTGTTTTTGAATTTTTGTGACTCTCCAATTCCAATTGCTTCCAGGATCGACACGCCCTTGGACTTTAAGTACTTTGACACTGATCTGGCCCTGCGCTGGGACAGTTTTAAGTTGTAGTTCTCCGGCCCAATGCTGCAGGTGTATCCTTCCAAGCGGACGAGTTTATTGCTGAGGTCTAATCCGTCCAATTGACGCTTCGTAGCCGTGCTGAGTACATAAGAATCGAACGGAAAACGGATTATCCCGAGGATTTTTCGCTCAGGGGGCGATACCTCTGGCAAAGGGGCGGACACCGCTTTCTCAACAGATTCCGTTGCCGGTCTGGAATTCTGCCCCCCTTCTGAAGATCTGGAGTACCGAACAGCTATTGAATAAATCTGAGTGAGTTGGCTGTCCGGACAATCAGTGCATAAGAGAAACACATCTTCCTCGAGTCCTCGGACTTCCTCGTCGTATGAATAGACGTATTCCCGCTGCTTGATCGTTTCCGCTGTTGCACCCATGGCCAGGAGAGCCTGTAATGAAATAGCTGCTACTATAGTTGAGAAATTCTTTCGCATATGTCCCCTCTTCCCTAATCTTTGGCAGGGAGTCAGATTATTTGGTGCGGAAAAATTGAGTTTTTTGAATGCGCCGGAAATGCCTGGAATCGACTGGAATTCTGTTCGTTGGAAGCGTTGGCTTGAATGGATTAATGGTGGTAGATGAGGAAAGATGGACAATTTAGGGAGGGAGGTTCTAGGTGACGAATTGAGAAGATTTTGAATTTAATTTGGTTCGACTAAATTAACCGCTACTCTGTAGTTGTTTTTAGAACTTTTATAATCTTTTAAAGACAACCTTTAAATACTGTTTAGCTTCCGTAAAGATTAATCAAAACAGGTAGTTGCGGCTTGGAATGTGGGCAAAATAGGGGGTTTTCATGACGTATTAGGGGGTTGGCTGGACAGGATAGGGACTTCTCCTGACAAATAAGGGCGTTTGGCGTCTCAATGATGGACAGAATAGGGCTTCAATGCGATGATAACGAGAATAGTGGACAAAATAGGGCTGAAGATTTTCAATACATGGACAAAATAGGGGGGCGTTTCTCGAATAATTGGCCCTGAACGCAATCGATTTCCCTGATTTGTCCACCAGTGGACATCGATATTGGCCCTAATTTGTCCATCATGTTAACGGTCGCCCTAATCTGTCCATGAACCGTCGCAATTCAAGACATAATAGGTAATTGTAAGGCCATTGTAGCCCTAATCTGTCCATCATGAAAGGTCGATACCCCCCTATAACGACCATCATAAGCAAGGAGCACCAGGTTTCCCCCTATTTTGTCCATCTTTCTGGATCAAGAGGTGCCCTAAATTGTCCACGATAGGTGGTGTTACCCTAATCTGTCCATGATTCGAATTTGATGCCTTCTTCTTCTGTTGCGCGAATAGACTTGCAGCTTGAATTTTCAGTTTCTCAGCACATAACCCCCTAATTTGTACAGATTTGTATGGTCAGCACATCCCTATTTTGTCCATGCAATATATGCTGGACAAAGAGTGTGTCCATGTCATAATATCGGCCAAATTATGAGGAGGTGCTAAATGGGCGAAACACAGATACCACTCTCCATTGCCGGCGTGCCGATAGTTCCAGAATCGAATTATGAGCTCAAAAAACACAGCGCTGTTTCTCAGATCAGTAACCGGATCTCCTTGATCCAAAGAAAAAGTTATAACGCATTCCTCTATTTCGCTCGCGAACAGGCCATAGAGAATCCAGATCTTGAGATGTACTCGGTGACGCTCAATAAATTACGCACCTTTGGTGGACTTCAGATAAAGGACACAAAACACATACAGGAGTCCTTAAAGGAACTGATGTCCATTGTGGTTGATTACAACATTCTTGGGAAAGACAAACAGGAGGAATGGGGAGCGTTCACCTTGCTTTCGGAAGTCAAGGTGTCTGGAGGAGAAGTATCGTACGCATTTCCACCATCAATTAAAAACGCGCTACTAAACCCCAGGATGTATGCCCGCATAAACATTGCGATTACAAGGGGGCTCTCTTCAAAATATTCCTTGGCTCTTTACGAGATTGCGCGTGATTATGTCAATGTATCTATCCCCAGAATGACGATCAAGACGTTCAGAAAATTGATGGGATTAGATGACGGTCAATACGAGAATTTTCCTGACCTGCGTCGACGAGTGATAGAACCAGCAATGGAGGAAATTAATCAGAAAACTGACCTACAAATTGCGCTTGAGTATATTAAAGATGGCCGAAAGGTGATCGGCTTGCAGTTTTCCGTCCACGAGCAAACTACTGCTGCCGATGGGATTCCTCTCGAAGATGCGGTTTTGAAAATCGAAGAGATGATTTCTCACATCCCAGAATTGGTTGAAAACGAAAAATTCATGGCGTTAATGCGACAGAGGCTGGATGAAAAAGGGTTTGAGTATGTCAGCTCGAACATCCAGTATGCTGTGTCGAGAGCGAAACAGAACGTTGAGGCCTACACTGTCGCAGCATTGGATGAAGACTTCGCTGCTGGCGAACGCGCAAAGGCCTCTTCCGTCAAACAACGCGAGAAGAAAAAAGCGGAACTGAAGATTAAAGTAGATGAGGAACGCACATTAGAAGAAAAGAAGTTTGAAAGCGAGAAAGACCAGTACATCAGATACTTCAACCAGCTGTCCGATGAAAAGCAACTCGAAATTATCAGCGAGATTTCAGCCGGGAATTTCTTCGGTCCGAGGGAAATCAAGATCATGACCTATCTGAAAACCAAGATGGGCGTAGACTTGAATTGACCGCATGCTTAATCGACAACGAACAAGCGTGTGCGTCTATCGATCCGGTGCGACTAATATTTGATATGGAATAATGCATGTGCGAATGTATTATTGTAATACAATATTACAATCATGGTGGGTAGAGTGCTCGCAAATTCGTGAAACGGTGAAATATCCTGTATTAGTGCCCTCGCATGGCGCGGAGTGACGTCCTGAAAGATTAAGGGTGTCACCCTGTCTCTCTTGCTTGGGCGTCGGCACTAAATATGTGTCTGGAAGGCGTATAGAAAGCCCCCAAAGAGTTCCATCGTCGGGGGCAACCCGGAACCCACTAACAGCGCCGAAGCGCCTTCCACGCAAGTCCACTACCCTTTCTGTTGCAACTTTTCTAATGCCACCTGCTCTTCGGCAAGGAATTTCAGAATAGCTTCGCGGATCCATGCACTTTTTCGTGCCCCAACGGAACGACAGTGAGCATCCAGTGTTGCGTCAAGATTTGCGGGAAGTCGGAAATTGATAGTGGCATTTAGGCTCTCAAAGCCCTCCGGCCCGGGGACGATATACGGGTCGCTTGCCTCGAGAAGAGGCCATTTAACCCTGCGTACGTGGGCATAGGGATCGCGGTTCTCATCTTGGAGTTGCGAAAGGGGGTTCCTTGCGTTGGTAGACCGCTCAGGAGCTTGGGGCGCAGTCATTGTCTCGGCTTCTTTCTTGGTTTTAGCAGCTGCAGGGATAGGATTGGACGTTCCGGCGTCTTGTCTCTCAGCTACACCGGAATCAGCATTCTGGAGCGCAGGATGTTTCGTTGAGTCCAAAGGACCAGAGAGGATCAACGGTGCTTCGACCCCCTGTGGGGCGGGTTCAGTTTCCTGATTCTTATCGAGTCCTCCGAATACTGATGCGAGACCACCCCTGACCAGTTCCTTTTTACCTGCCATAACGATCCTCCATTTGAGCGATCTCGTCGCACAGTGCCTTGTAGTCCCATGAACCCATACTGTTTGGGGCATAAGTGAACACATCGCTGCCAGCAGCCGGCGTTTCCGCTAATTTCGTGTTGTCACGTATCAATGTCTTGAACAGCTTTTCACCAAAGTATTCCTGAAGCTGCGCGACAACGTCCTTGCTGAGGCTTTTTCTGGCGTCATAGAGTGTTGCGACTATTCCGCTGATTACTAGTTCAGAGTTGCTCCACTGTTTAACCATGTCCACCGTCTCGATTAGTTTGCGCAACGCCTTGAATGCATAAAATTGCGACTGGATCGGGATAATGACCTCTTGGGCTGCCGTCAAGCCATTGAGTGTCAACTGGCCAAGAGACGGAGGGCAGTCTACCAAGATATAGTCATAGTCGACCACTGATTCTAGGGCCTTTCTGAGACGATGTTCTTTCCCTGGCAACGACAGAAGTTCAACTTCTGCCCCGGCAAGATCGATGCACGCAGGTGCCAGGGATAAGTTCTCGTTTAGCTGAACAGAGACGGCAGAGAGACCATCTGTCCCCATCAGAAGATTGTAAACAGACTTGTCGATTTCATCCGGATTCACCCCATACCCTTCGGTCAGATTTGCCTGTGGGTCTAAATCGATAATGAGGACCCGGCGTCCCAGGCGAGCCAGGCCGGCACCGACGTTCTGAACCGTCGTGGTTTTCCCTACCCCACCTTTCTGGTTTACGAATGCTATTCTTCTCATCGTCTCCTCCCGTACGAAGTTGTAATTTAAATAATGCATTAATCCAAAAATGTCAATATCACATAATCTATTACAAGGAAACATTATGAAATATTGTATTACAATAATACATATTCGCAATAATTACCGCATGCAATATGACATGCATAAAAGATGTAATTCTTATTGTGTTGCATATATGTATTCAAGGCACACCTTACTTGAAAATCTCAATCGAAGGGCGATGTCGGTCGTGACGGGAGGAGGCAATAGGCGGAGAAGAGCCGGGATCGCCTGTGCCCCGTGGCGATGAACGCCTCCGCGCAATACCCCAAGTTCCTTTTCGGGTCAAGAAATCCTTCGTTACCGAATGGGTTATTGAGTACCTGCCACATATCGCTGCCTGTAAGACATAAGTCGATACGGGAACATCCCACGACACCCTCACTTTGACTACGTAGCCATTCCGGAAGGGATAAGTCGCCTGCGCTTGTAGACCGCATAGTTACGTTTGACGCTATGCGTGCAGACGCTTACGCCCATCGCGCAGAATTCAAAATCTCCGCGGTCTCGTTGCGTGGTCAGGCAGGTGCGGGAGAAAACACTGCAGGCATCAATCTGCTACGACCGGACATCAACATGAGCGTGCACTCCTTCACGGCGAGCGGCCGTGCAATCCGTGCCGGACTCGCGCTGGTCAGGGGCGACATCGCTGAACTGGAAAAGCTCATCCGCGAACGGGTCAAGGGACCATTTCTGGGCTTGATGATTTTCGGAGCAGGGTCAAGACGCCGAAGAGACAACTTCGGAACTGCGGAACCTGATCCTGTGCGGAGCCTTCGACGGCCTCCAGAAAAACTGGCTAAAGCTCCTGCTTGCCCTGGAAGCCCAGCCCCAATCAGGCGAAGAGGAGGATTTCCCCTCGAAACCCAAAAGGCGGCCTACGTGATGGCGCTCACGGGGCTTACCTTCACCGGTCACCCAACCGCCTACCTGCGCGAGGGGCTCTCGCAATAGGGTGTGATCAGCTCCAGCCAGGTAAGCGGGCACAGAGACGGCGACAGGATCTGCGTGGCGGGAATAAAGGTGTGCTCCATACGACCCCCACAAGGAGCGGTCAGCGCGTGGTGGTCTCCCTGACCCTGGAAGCCGAGGAGGGGTCTGTTGTCGACATCACCGTCTTTTCCGATGCGCAGCGCAGATACGCACGGGAGATCTTCGGCAGGGCGTGCTCCTGGTGGAGCTCCTGGTGGAGGGTGCAGAGGATGTACCCGCAGGCATATGCCGTCATCGCTGTCAGAGGGTGACGCCGCTGCGGCTGGTGGGTTGAGGGCTCGAAAGGACAGAAGAGCGCAAGAGGGGAAAGGCAGGTCAATTCTTACAGCGCCAATTGACCTGCCTCAGAGGACTAAGAATTGTACGATGTGCTGTGGACTATTTTTCCTGATCAAAATGAGAGATTTTCAGAAAATCACCGATGGTCACCGTCTCAGGGACGGGCTGCTTGGAAGCTATAGTTTTTGAAGGAGGTACCTGTTTTGCCCCGGCCCGCGCTCTTGATGCACCGCTGCGGACACTACCTTTGGTTAATAGATCAATTGAGGCTCGCCCCTCCTTTGTTCGGACATAATGAGCAAGGGCATCGGTGACGAGACGAGCCATACGACGGCATTTACGAGCCTTCTCCAGAGACTCAACTGACAACGCGTCAGAAACATCAATTCGAAGGACATACTCCATGGCTATCCCTCCAGGAAAGACAAGAAACCCCGAGCATTGGCATATTCGGGTTGAGGAAGGACGATTACATCTACCGTGTCCGAGCAGATCTTACCCTTGAGGTGAGTAGCACCGCCCCCGAAAAAAACGATGGTCTCAAGTGGTCTGGTAATGCTGATGTTGGCTTTCACGTCCTCCATGATTTCTGCCAAAATGTTGTTAATGTACTCCTGGGATGCGGTCCTGATTTCCGGTATGAGATCGTGTCGGTCGGTACCGACAGTAATGTATCCCTGTTCCATGAGTCTGGATAACTCGACCGGGGTCATGGACAAACCTGATGTGAAATCGGCAATCTTCGGCATAAGGTAGTTGGCGGCAAGTTGGGAGATCCCCCTCTTGTAGAGGGTGTCGGTGAATACGACCTTTGATCTCTGTGGGTCATAAAGCGTATATATGATGGTGTTGAATCCGATATCGATTCCAAGGACAAGGCCTGCTTTGTTGCGACCGGCGTCGATAAGGTAGGACCGTATGCCGCCGATCCCCTGCGGGAGTATCAGGACATCCTTGACTCTCTTCGAGAGGAGTGTTCTTCCCAGTACAGCTATGGCACCCTCCTTGGCCCGCACTTGCTCTTCATAAAACTGGACTGGAAGACCCACTCCAACCTTTACTTCGTCGTGTACTCCTGCCTCATCCAGACACTTTTCCAGAAAGAGTGGGTAGTATTTGACCAAATGCTGAGGTGTGCGGATGTACGCTACGCCGCCAGGGTTATCAAGGGCGTCTTCGCCTATAAGAGTCTCGCCGTCGGATCTATCCTGGTAGACAGAAATAACCCGGCCTTTCCTGTTGCCAAAGATCCATTTTGCCGATGAAAACCCAAAATCACATACAAAATTCTTCATATAACCTCCTTGTCAACTAATTGATTTACCAAGATGTGTACTCGGCAGCTACCAACAAGGTGTAAAATTGCATCGTTGGTGTACTTGTGAGTCAACAATTGGATGCCCTGTTTAGTGCATCAACAAGTACACTTAGGCTCAATAACTCCATGAACTGATTGTCTTAATTGCGGTTGTCAGACGAACGATCCCTTTGTGAATCCACCATACTTGTTGAAGGTCTCGAACAGCGTCTATCCAAGTTTCACCTATTCCTTCAATGCCCTCCTCTCCGTAGAGTGAAGCTAGATAATATTCCCCGTCCTTGCTCCACGCCATTGATACAATTTGGTCGGTATCGGGCGGGATCAAGCCCGCCTTCAATCGAATAACTGGCATGTGGCACAACTCACTGCCAGGAAAAATATTCGCGTACCTTTCTGGAAAGTCTCGTCGGAAAGCCTTGTGAATGTCAGCCCTTCTCACATCGTTTCCTGGGGGGAACTCCTCCTGTAAGGCGGCTCTTGCGTCCTCTACAGAAAAATCCCAGACGTGGCACCATTTGGGGAAAGAGAAACATTTTTGCTCAAAGACCTTTGCAATTCGTGGCGGTAATTCCACTTTTGGTGCCCTTCCCCTTTTCATGGACTTGATGCATCCACAATTTCGAAGAACCGAATAAAAAAATTCAGGCCTAGTTCCACCTGTGACCCTGGTGATTTCCATTACGCTCATCCCGCGTTTGTGTGCCTCGCAAATGATTTCGTTGTATCTAGTCCTTGCCTCTACAGCCCGACCATTGGCTGAGAAAGAAGTTTTCATTCCGATATCCCCCAGAATCAAATTAATTACTATTTTATTGAAAGTATTTTACGTAGATAAAATATAAGTAATTTTTCTATGGCAATTCTGCCGATAAAAATTCTTAGATTTATAAATATAAATCTAAGCGTTTAGTTTCTGAACTGTCTGAGAGCTCCGTCTTCTCTTTGGTTCCCATCATTTGCCTAACGGCTTACGGCTCTATTCAAAAACCCAATCGGAAGCGCCAGCCGCTTTTACTAGTTTGGTCAATGCACGATGGCGTTTTCCCTTCTGAAGAGTATTGAGCTGAAGAGTGGCGCCCAAATCCATGGAAGACATGAAAAGCCGTCTGAGGCAGTTTGCGCCCATCACGCCACCACGGACAGATGGGGATCCATGCTGGACTCCAACTCGCCAATTGTCATGGAAGCAGGGAGATCATCAATCGATGACAGCCCCAAAGAGAAAGCCCTGGAAAGTTTTTCGCATGCTCTCTCGAACATTGAGTATGCAGATGATTTAGTAAGTCCGAGTTTGGCACTGGCTTCTTCGTAGGTGTGGTAGCCAGCCCGGCCGATCCCAAGCAGGTTGTAAAGAAGCCGTCTTTCAATCGGGGTGAGATGTTCGTAACCGGCCCAGAATACGGATTCGGAGAGCAAAGCAGCAGAAACCTCTGGCTGTTCCGACAAAGGGTCAGCAATTGCAATTTCCTCGATATCAACGCAGACGTTTGATGGGACTGACTTACTCCAGCGGTGGTTTTGGGGGCAAGGCACAAGTTCCCGTAGTAGAGCGCGGAAATTGTTCCAAAAAAGTGCTTCGAACTTAATGCCATTCGTCTCCTGAGATGCGAATACGGCAGTGATGGCTGCTTGATTCGCGCAACTGATCAGGTCCTCCCGATCGTAGGGAGTGTACTGCAGATATTCCTCTGCATTGTTGATGATTGCTCCCGCATTTGTTGTTACCCAGCCGATCGCGTCGTCAAAAGTCATTTTGCCCCCCTTCGCCGTCATCACGCAACAAAATGTTGCATATCACAACAAAATGTTGTTGTCAAACTGGCCGATTAGCAATTGATTAGTTAACGAAGTGATTAACTAGGCAGATAACGTGCCATCTGTGCGGGGAAAAAAAGAATAGAAAAAGAGTTTGTTCTCATGGTCAAAAACAGATAACAGCCTGTAATGCCAGTATATTTGCAGGAAGAGCAAGTGTGAATAAATTCACAAGGGTTAATGTGCTAAAGGTAATGGCTGAGAGGGTGTGTTAAACAACAAATTGTTGCACTTAAAACGATGGGAAAAGTAGGAGGATGTGAAAAAATTCACACAAGAACGAGCGAATGGTTGGAGCGGGGAGGAATGGAAGGGCAGGGGGGTGTTACTCGCCCCCCAGACTTTTGTTCAGACGCTTGTTGATGGCCGTTCGGGAAATACCTAGCATATCAGCATAACCCCCTGATTGCCTGATGCGCGCCGGTGGGCCTCGCTTATCAGGAGTTCTTGGACCTCGGCAAGGGTCGGCAACCGGGGTCCAGTGAACTGAACCAGCGGTTCATCACAAGCGAGTTCAGCCGTCGTGTTAGAAATTCTCTCCCTGAACAACTCGAGCGGCAGTACGCCGGCAGTGTGTACGGACACAGCCTCAAAAACCATCTCCCGAAGCTCACGGATGTTCCCAGGGAAATTGTAAGCGCCTAAGAGCGTGAGCAGTTCAGGCGGTGGGGTAGGGCGGCTCTTGCCATAATGCTTTGAGGCCTCGTCCAGAAAACAATCTAGCAGAACAGGCAAATCCTCTCGGCGCTCACGCAAGGAAGGGATCTGGACCGAATGGGAATTAAACTTCAACAAGAAACGCTTCATACCTGAAATAGAATCGAGCGAAGCACAGGTGGAAGCGACGATACGCCCCGTAAACCATCGGGATCGGCTGCCTGCATCGGAAGAATATCGGGGAGAATCTATGAGGTCTGACAGAAAATCCTCGCCCGCGCGGGATAGATGCTCGATGCCGTCCAGGTACAACGTTCCTCCCTCGGCCTGGTCAAGGAGGCCACCTTGACGGCGACCGCATAGATCGTTGGGGAGAAAATCGCCATGCTCAGCAACATTGCAATGCACGAATTCTCCCCTTTTTTTGCCAACAGAATGGAGCGCCTTCGCCAGGGTAGTTTTTCCTGTCCCCCCTTCCCCTGAAAGAAGCACTGGCACAGAGGAACCGGCAACAGCTTCCAGATAGCGAAAAATCCGCAACATTCTGAAAGATCGAGTCCACAGGCCGGCGAAGGCCTCGCCGTGTTGTGGGCCGGTGTCGTTGAGGAACCCTGAATTGAGCAAGCGGTTTTCGTGCATCACCTCATGAAGACGTATTGCCCGAAGGATGCCAGAAAGTATGCGGCCAGTATCGTACGTCTTCACGAAATAATCGAAGGCCCCGCGTTGCATGCACCTGACAGCTACATCAACCTGGTCGCTACCGGTCAAAAGGATCACGGGGATATCTGGATACTCGTTCTTTATGTTCGTCAGCACCTGGTCACCCATCATGCGCGGCATCGTAAAATCCAGAAGGACGATAGAAACAGCTCGTGAAGCCAGTATCGGCATGACAGCTTCAGGGTCATTGCAAGTTATCAAATTCGTAATGCCTACCTTGCGTTTCAGAAGGATCGGCAGGCTTTTCAGCCATCCTTCATCATCATCGATCAAGAGAACAGGATTGACAGGGAATACTCCGCTCATTTCGACCACCTATCCTTGTTAGCCATAACCTATTGCAATTGCGTATAATTTGCGTTCGGTTAGGAATGTGCCACAAAACGTTATACAAATCAACGATATGTGATATGCTGTCCGGATAGGACACGGTACGATGAAATTAGCCCATCTCACGACAACTGAATTGGTCGACCGCCTCAAGGAGATACTTGGGGTAAAGAGCGACGGGGAAGTAGCAGATAGCCTTTCCATCAGCCGTGCTTCGCTTTCAATGAAAAAGGCCAGGAACAGCTCCATCCTGAACGAAGTGTTGTGTCTGGCCCAACGAAAAAACATCGATCTCAACCGGTTACTTCTCGGAATAGAATCCACGCATAAAGGCACTTCCGACATCGTAACTCTCCGGGACGAGAAGGGCAACGATGTACATGAAATTCATCCCGGTAGGAAATTTCTTGAAAGCAGGAACCTTGCCCCTGACGCCCTGATCGTTATTAGACAAGATAACGGCAATCTCCATCTCGTTGACACGAGCGTACAAAAGATCACCAACGCAGGCATTTACGCCATAGCCACTGAAAACGGCATCCTCCTCAAACGTGCCACCATCCGCCTGGATGGCTCCGTCCTCTTTCCCAGTCAAACGCCCGGGATTCCCCCTGAACAGATTCAAAAATCAGAAGTTGTCAATCTCCAGATCATCGGCCGATCAGCACTGATGCTCGCCCCACCCGAATAAGACCCGCTCTTCGTCCAAAAACTCGAATTTTTCGCACCAAAAAAACTGACCCCTTGCCAAATATTACTCGTAGAGGGCATTTCTGCGTCCGTTCGAGACTATGAGGCGAACTGTAACGATCATACTTACGCTTGCGGCGCTACCTTCAGCCGTCTGGGGATTTTGCTTCCAAGAGGCAGGTGAGGAGTATGGCGTCGCTCCGGAGATCCTTTACAACATCGCCAGTGTGGAGAGTTCCTTTAAACCTACGGTCATACATTGGAACACCAATGGAACCTATGACTACGGGCTCATGGGGATCAACTCCAAATGGACAGAATGGTCGCCATACATCCGGAAAATGTGGCCTTACTTGGGAGACCCCTGCATCAACGTGAAGGCCGGAGCCTGGATACTCTCGAAGTGCATCAAGGACTACGGCTACACCTGGCAGGGCATCGGCTGCTACAACAGCAGAACTCCGGAATTCAACCGGGAATACGCTCAGAAAATCTTCAAGTCGATGGTGAAGCATCGCAGAGAGGGACGCGTTCTGTTGGCAACGACCAAGCACAGGGAACCTGAACGGCAAAAGCATCCGACCCCCTGGGAGGAAGTTTTCAGTCATGATTCCGAATGACATTCTTTCCTTTTACAGCGAACTAAAGCGAACGGATGTCATGGAAGCGGTGGAGTTAGCCGTCGCAAAGGTGCTCACGCGCACGTTTCAAATGCCGTTTACCGTCCACTTCACGCAAGACGGCCTCAAGATGACGGGACTTCCACACTGCGGGGAGCCGGTCGAGATTACCCCTGACAAAATAGGGAAGAAGCTTCGGCGCCACGTCCTCTTCACAATCGAGGTCGAATTGCAGAAGCGTCAGGCACTCCATGAGGCTGAACGGTTGCGCCAGCTCCAGGGAAAGGTGCTCCAGGGAGTTGTTGCAGGATATGAAGCAGATGGAAGCGCGCTGGTCGAGATGGAGCTGAGCAACATTTATCGTCGCATCATTCTTCTCGGCACATGCCCCCTGCGTTACCAGCCAATGCACGAGCGTAACAAGTACACGGCCGGCAAGGTCTATCACTGGTTTGTCACCAGCGTCCTTCCCGTAGCCAGCGAACGAAATGCCAAGGTCCGTATCAGGCTGAGCCGAACTAGCAAAGAACTTCCGGCACTGCTGTTGCGGCAGATGAGTGGCATAGAAAGGATCATCTGCCATCGTCGGATACCGGGGGGCCCGGCGGAGATCATCACAGCACGGAAGATTCCAAAGGACATCATTAACTCAGTAGGCAAGGAAACCGGGGACATTTACCGTGTTCGGATTATTCAGTAAAAAGCCTGGAAAACAGGGGCATCGTGAGATCGCAAGGGACGACTCTCTGTTGATCGGTTCGGGATCCAACCTGGATAACCCCACTCGCATTCAGCCAATCTTGATTTCCGAGGAGCACCGCCGGCGGGGAATGATGGTTGTGGGAACAACCGGTGTCGGTAAGACAAGGCTTGAAGAGAACTTCATCGAGCACGACATCCTGAGCGGAAAGTCCGTGGTCTGTATCGACCCGAAAGGTGATCAGGCCCTCTTCGCGAAGATCTACGATACTGCACGACAGGCAAAACGGCTCGACGAACTCCAGCTGGTCTCCGTGATCTATCCTGAATACTCCGCCGTCATCGATCCAATGGCCTACTACTTCATGGTCGACGAGCTGGTCGGACACATAACCGCGGCCATCCCGCCATCCAAGGAAGAATTCTTCAAGCAGCTGGCAACTGCTATCTCCACCGTGGCCATCACAGCCAACATCATCATTGCCAAGCACGAGGGAAGGCTCCCCAACCAGAACCTCGACCACATTCGACAGAGTGTCCGAAGGAAGAGCCTGGAAGAAACAAAGGAGATGCTGGTCAGAATAGGTACCGACGAAGCGGTTCGGATTGCCGGCATGATCGAGGATCTCCTGTGCAGCGACCAGGAGCACTTTGCCAAGGTCTCCATGTCCCTACAGACCACACTCATGACTCTATCCAGCGGCAACATCGGCAAGATCATCGGCCAAGCCGATTCAAACCGGTTCATCAAGCGCCTGGAAGAGGGGAAGCGGGTCATCCTCGTCGTTCACACGGGAGCGCTCATGGTTCGTGAGGCGTCTTCCATCCTGAGCCGGTTGCTGGTGTCCATGATCCAGGGCCATATAGGGCGAGTCTATAACTCCAACAAGCAGCGTCTTAACCATCCCCTGTCCATCCACATCGACGAGGCTCACAACGTCCTTTATGACGGCTTCGAGAACCTCACGGCCATGGCCGGATCGGCGAACGTCATGACAACACTGTACGTTCAGGACATAGCACAGCTCAAGGCGGCCATGAAAAACGAAGAGCTGGCCCAGGTTGTACTGAACACCTGCAACACGAAGATATTCCTCCGCTGCCCGGACGCCGTGACCAGTGAGTACGTGGTCAAGCACTTTGGGACCAAGAACGTACTTGCGGGCATCTACGGCACAAACCAGGTCACAACCCGCGAGATAGAGCAGGAAGCGGTGAAGACATACGATGTGTTGAGTTTGCAGCCCCGTGAGTTCCTGATGACCTCTTACAACGGCCGGTGGAGGGGAATTACCACCGATGTATCAGACTCCAGGCTGAAGATCATCTTTCCCTCGGCACCGGCTCTGCTCTCACCAGTGACCGTTGAAGAGGGGACTGTCGAAGGTTCCGCCTGATGGACACCTCCACCTATTTCCTATCAGCCGCTGCCGTGTTCGGAGCAGGAATCTGTTTTGGCGTGAAATCGCTCATGACTAAACAGGACCCGGTATCTCCTTCGCAGTCGTTTGATCCTCCAGCAGAAATCACGTCGGTTTCGCAGCCGGCTACCGACGAATACGAGCAAAAAAAGCTGGAGGAAATCAGCTGGCTATGGATCGATCAGGAGATCGAGCTCTCGAAAATAGCATTCATGTGGCGAGAGCAGGATGAGCCGCCGGAAAATGCGGCAATGGTTATAAGGCCGCATTTCGACCATCAGGAGATCGATCAGTTCTATGAGGAGTTCGTCGCCAGCCGGCCGATCGTCAAGGGCACACGTAGGACGGTAATCGTCAAAATCCTGCAGATACTCGACAAGGAGGGGGATTGCCCGTCCGTTGTCGGCAAAGAGGATAGGGCGAACAGCCACGAAGCGGAAAGGGATCTGGGTGACGAACTGTACCAGTTTCTTTCGCGAGTGCCCCTCTGGCAGCACGCTCTCCTGGTTGCCCGAAAGTACGTAGCCAAGTTCCAGTACGACGTCATGCTCCCTGACGCCCTGATTATAGCTCTTGGACACGACCTGGGGAAAATCCCTCGATACTACCAGAAGCTCTACAAGTCGGGCGATCACCCTGCGCTGTCGACCAACATCCTGAATGGCATACAAGAGTACGCATCCCTGCCAAACCGCAACGAACTCAGTCGGGTCATCATGGGGCATCACTTTCTGGTTCCGGGGAGTCCTCTGGCAGAACAACTCAAGGCGGCGGATGGGGAAGCCCGGACGATAGAAGGCGAAGGTCTGATTGCCTGGATAGACCGCAAGGAAGCAGCCGCTCATGACTCGATTGTTGTAGGGTCCGACCTGAACAAGAGAGATGCAACTGAAGAGGGGAGGGCGGCACCGTCTGCCGAAACCGTAGCCGGACAAGGCTCTTCACTTGAAATAAAGCCGTCCAGGAAAAGGCAGGCCAGGCCAAAGGGGGAAGCAGCTCCACCACCGACTTCGTCGGCAAATGTCTATGCCAATGAAGATGGTAGCAACAAAAAAGGCCGCCACGTTTGCAAGGAAATGTCTTTGCCCGAATGGTGGGATACGGAAAAGCTGCTGGCGGGCATCCATGAATCCATCGACAAAATCATCTCAGACAACGGAGGGAAAACGGTCTGGCTGGCAGTATCCGACCCCGGTACCGGCATGGTCTGGGTGGATGAACGGCTCGTCTGGGATTCCCTGAAAAAAGTTGCCGGCAATACGGATACCAAACTACTGCTGGCGGACGCCAATGTGGCCGATCGTCGCGATTTCCTATATACGGCCATTAAGGAGCTTGGCCGGCAGGGGAAAGTGGAAGTTGGTCTCATGGGAGAAGGGTACTACCAGGTCCCGGTCAATGCGGTGACTGGTAGCGGGAAGAGCTTCTCAATGTTTCTTATCCCGTTCTTTCCCGCCGCCTTCGGTGAGACGATCGCCGAATTGCACAATCGGAAAGGCTCGTTGATTCAGAAAATGGTCACGAAGATCATACCGAAACAGTTCGAGGTCAAGCAATGCGCAAACGTCTCGTAGTGTCCGCGGCTGCCATATTCCTGTCTCTCGCTGCGGGAGGACAGGCTTCAGCCAACTACTATGAGGACTCCGGCAAGGGGTGGTGGTGGTATGACCGTGATCCGCCAAAGAAAGAAGAGGAAAAGAAGCCTGAACCGGAGCTGAAGTCCGGGAAGAAGAAACGGAAGTACAAGTCCCTCAAAGGGATCACCGAGGAAATGATGTGGGACATGGACCGAAAGACCTCGGGGAGCTCTGGGATGACATGCGGGCCCGTGCATTCCGCAGGCCCACCGAGCAGAATGTCCGCGACTTCTGGCGTGTCAACGAAGTGACCAGAAAGAAAGCCTTCGCCTTCACGGCAGTCAGCGACTACACCTGGCAAAAAAATCCAGAGCTGACTACAAAGGGCGACTACCCGATCACCAATCCCGGCCGTACCGCTCAGGTCACCATGAGTGAAGCGGAGAAACGAAACAAGCTCGCGGCCAACCGCGAGACATTCGCACTCGTTATGTTCACCAAGCCGGGATGTGGCTACTGTACAGAACAGGCCGGCATCCTCAAGTGGTTTACCCAGTCAACCGGCTGGACGGTCAAGACCGTCGATATCACTCAGAACCCCGCCATTGCGGCTCGGTTCGGTGTTTCGATAACTCCGACCATCATCCTGATTCAAAAGGGGAACCAGGACTATTTCCCGGTTACCGCAGGAGTTGCGTCGGCCGACGAAATAACGGACCGGACCTTCAAGGCCGTGCGGGTTCTCAATAAGGAAGTCACCCCCGAACAGTTCGACATGTACGAATTTCAGCGGGGTGGTGGCTATGATGTGACGAACAAATCGAGATGAAATTGTCATGTCGGCGGAAGAGGGGGGGGAGGATGTTCGGAATAGACACGAAACTGGCGCTAACCATCTGTGCGGGAGTCCTGACAGCGAAAGCAGTGTGGTTCATATGCATGAATATCCTGTCGCAGGTAGTCACCATGGTTGCCGCGCAGGGAAGGGCCGGGGGAGGGAGGAAGCAGTGAAAATCGGACGTCGCTCAAAAAAAAGGGCTGCTGTTGGCTTAGCGCTACTGCTGGCCACGTTCCCCGCCATCGCTCGGTCGGGGTGGGTGGATGACTGGCTTGCCAGCAAACAGTCCACGGGCCCCTCGTCATTCCAAGGTGCCACAAGGGGATACTACTCGGGTGGCTCGTTCCAGGCGCACTGGAAAAACAGCAACGACTACCTGATGACCATCTCAAAACCGCACCTGAAGTCGGGCTGCGGCGGCATTGACGCCTTCATGGGGGGATTCGGGTTCATGGACACTGAGTACCTCGTCCAGAAACTTCAGAGAATCATGAGCGCAGCGCCGGCGGCAGCTTTTGACCTCGCTCTCAAGGCGGTGTCCGAGCAAGTTTCCGGCACTCTCAAAGACTTGGGTGCCTGGGCGGACAAACTGAACCAGTTACAGCTGGATGACTGCAAGGCTTCCAAGGCCCTTGTCGCCACCATTGCCTCACCCGGGTCGGGACTCATGAGCGACAAGATGCAGGCGGAACTCAACTCTGCACAGGCTGACTTTTGGGGTTCCAGCGGAATGGGAGACCTTTACACAAAAGTTACCGGCCTGTTCAAATCTGAGCAAAAGTCCATGGCTACTGGCGGGGCGAGCACGGCTCCGACCATACAACAGACCGCCCAAGGGGCGATCGAAGGCTGTCCCCAGGATGTGCTCGATATCTATGGCGGAGGAAGTTTTCTCGCTAACGTTGGCGCCAAGAAAAGCCTCGACCCGGAGTACATCGCACTCATTCGAGGGTTTGTAGGCGATGTCAGGATCACCCCTCCGTCCGAAACGGGAAGCACGTTCGTTGCGAATGTGTACGCATCCTGCGATGAAAACGCGAGCCCCGTTGCTTTCCTGATGGGGCAGACGCAGATCAAAGAGACGCCGGAAGGTGCATGTATACCGATCACCGACACCAACAAGTCACTCATGACATATGCGACGGGCATGTTCAACAGCATCATCGGCAAAATGAAAGCCGGCGCCGCCTACTCCCAGGAGGAGCAGGACTTTCTGGGAAGTATTCCTCCCGGAGCCTACAACTATCTCCGTGCGGCCGCATCGACGAAGATGGAGGGGGCGACGGTCCAGGAACTCGCCAATCTTGCCGGCAATGCACTTGCCTACTACATGCTGATTGACCTCCTGAACAAGGCTCAGCAACTTCCGGAGGTGGTGGCTCATATCAACAGTTCTGCTGCAGGGGCGAAGGCAGGTGCCGATCCGGCTACCTGTCAACAAAGCTTGCTCAACCCTACGAAAGCAGCATTCGAAGATTTCAAGCAAAGAGTCCAGGCCAAGCTCGAGGCTGTCAGAGCAAACTACAACTCGGTTCTTGCCGAATCAAACGCCATTGGGGAACTGCAACGGCGAATGCAGGCAGCTGAAGAAAAGGTTTACCTTGAAGTAACAGGGCGGTTTTCCAAGGGAATCGCCGATCATCTTGCGAAGAAGTAGCAATCATAACGGATAAGGAGGACAACAACATGGCGGACAACAAGAACCAAGTGGCCAACGCCGCAAAGAAGGGCAACGGCAACGGGAAGGGGCACCAGGACAATGATAAGCCCCGGGAGAGCTTCAAGGACCGCAAATTACGGCTTGCCGCGGATAAGGACTACAACGTAATCTCGCAAAGAACTACAGACAATGCGGAATACATAAACCTCCTCAATGCAACGGACTATCTCATGTACCGCTTGCGAATGGTCAACTTCGACCGGCATCCGACGCTGACCATTGACGATCTCGCGAGATTCCTGAAACGCAATAATGAGATTCGCGAGGACATCAATCAGTTCAACATCGAGTTGGCCAAAGCCGTCGGCCAAAATTATACACCGCCCCGCGGGTACACTGCCAAACCGCTTGAGCAGTCGAAAGCGGACACGAAACAACCGGAATCGTCGCCTCAAGAAATGCCTGCAGCCACCGCCTAAAAGGGGTCTGCTGAAATTTCATGCAAAACGCTCCTGGCCTTGTCAATAGTGACCAGGAGCGTTTTGCTTTGTAGGCTTATCAACAGTTATTGTGGATAAGGTGAGTATCACTTGTTCTGAAGGGGAACATTGGTTCTTGGGTAACGGCCTGCGAATGAGAATTAGAAGCGGAGGAACATCCAGTGAGTGGAGTCAATCTTATGGAAGCCTCTTCGCGTATAAAACTCTTCGAGTTCTGCGTTGGCGGCTTGCAAAGCGATGAACCTCAAAGGAACGGTTACTTTGAGCATCGATGCTGTCTGAATGGAATAGCCAATCAGAAAATCGGCAATCTTGCCCCCGATGTCAGGGAAAGGGATTCCTCGGTACTGCTGTGATGTGAACAAATAATCGATTACGAGAGAGGGTTTATTTTCGAAGGAACTCAAAGAGAGAGCTACGAAACCATATGAATTGCCTGCATCATCTCCGAGAAGATGTATGCGGGTTCGGTCTTTTGCAGCAAGTTTGACCGTTTGAACCACATAGTTCCGTTCGTCGGCATCCGAATATCGAAACCTTGCCGAGAAAGAGGCAGGTGTCAATGCAGGTTTAGACAGTATCTGTGGTGGTGCGAAAGCCAATCTACTTAACGCTCACAGATTTCTTTTTTCTAGATCTTGAAGTGCGCGCAGGAGCCGTTCCCGCTTTATCAAGACACACGCCTCCTGTTGCGGCCAAGACCTTACCAGCGTTTTCTGCCAGTTTGAGGGCCTTCTTCGAAGGTTTTGCGCTTGAAAGCTGTCGCTTGGCTTTTGAGGAAAGGGTTTGCGGCGGCCTAGCTCCGATCACAAAAGCTTTATTTGTTGCTTTCTTTTCCATGGACCAAATATACAACGAGGTGGAGACTAAATCAACTTGTTGTGATCATTTCCCCATGTTTAAATGCTGTCGATTTGGTGGCTAGAAAACAGGGCTTAGATAAACAGCCCAAATAAATCCAAGAAACGCAGAAGACAAGTGATAAATATCTTCAGATACTTCAAACTCCTCAGTTACCTATTTCTTTTCTTTGTGGTGGGGATATTGGTGCCACTTGAAATAAAGGAAATCTCTCCGAAATCTTGGGGATGGCTGGAAGGAAAGCTCGGCTGGGACATGACGGGATTCTGGTTCACCCCATTGGGGGGGAACGGGAACTGCCGAATCGTCAACTCGAAGGAAGCTTTCCGCCGTCCGGGCAGCCGGGTCATTTTCGGCGAGATCTCTCCGCCCGATAGAAAACCATATCCTCATTTGTGGGTGGAAGAGAATGGGGAAATCATCGATGAGGTCTGTCCACCTGGGCAACTGGGGTGCAGTGCTCGGCGGCAATTTGCCACGGTGAATCCTGTCAGTTTGCAGCTAGAAGAACGTAGCCCCCAATCCGAAAAGGACCGGAGGGACATCCGCTGGGGGATCCGTTACCTGTTGGGATTGAAGGCGGCTCTGGAAGGAAACTCTATTCGCACTCGGCCAGCGGCGAACGATCGCGAAGCACCTTCCGGGACCGGATTAAAAAACGAGTGAAGGACCGGTCCACCATGGCGCCAGTGGAAATGATCAGGCCAGCTAGGGCAAGATGGCGATAATCCCCCTGGGGGCCAAACCCGCTTAAGGAGCCACCGGCATAAAGATAGACGACGGACAATGACCAACCCGCCAATACGAGCATTTTCTTAAGCCCATTCATCGAAGACCAGCCCTCTCTTGAACAGGAACCCCGTCATCCTCAGACGGGGGAGGGAGCGCAATAATCCCTCTACGAGTAATATTTGGCAAGGGGTCAGTTTTTTTGGTGCAATTAATCGTTTTTAGAGATACGACGCCGCAGATTTGTTGGAACCACATCAAGAATGGTTCACTCACGTCCGGAAAAGCGGGAATAGGCGTTAATTCTTGATATGACAACGCTGCTTGTATTTCCGCCATAGACAAATTCTCCCAGAAAGGCCAGTTCCTCGGATTCCTGTTCCGTCGGCAGATCCTTCCACCAACATTTCGGCTTGCCGTTCGTTCCGTCATTCCAGCGATAGTTGCGCTGCTTGAGAGTATCCTTTGACTCAAATGGAGCTCCAACCGCCTGAATTCTGCTGGTCGTTTGCCGTGCTGCGGCCAGAAGGGTCTTGAATACTGGTACTCCTGAATCGGGTAGGTCCTCCACGAGCAAGCCGAGCAACCCCTCGGCGTCGTTCAAGGCCCGGTGAGCATCAATGAAATACCCGCCGCACTTGAATAGGAGGTATTCCAGCGGCCTCGAGGTGATGAACTCGCCGGCCCAGTCGATTTGCGACAGGGAACATGCCCAAGGGAGTGATTCAAAGGCTGGGAAGCGTCTCTCGATGAATGGGCGGTCGAACGCGGCATTGTGCGCGATTACGAGGTCTGCCCGCTTGACGAGGGCATTCACCATGTCGTCGTCGAACCTCTTTCCCTTCAGCATTTCATCCGTTATTCCCGTAACCTTTATCACTTCAGGAGTGAGCGGTGTCTCTGGGTCCTCGAATGCAGAGTAGCGATCAATGACACGGGTAATTTCGCAGCTCACCATGTCGTATTCGAACGCTACCAGCCCGACCTCAATTATCTTGTCGTCTGGGAATCGGAATCCAGTCGTTTCTGTATCAAGGCAGAGACCGATTTTGGCTCTCTCGGGAACCCGACTGCCGGAAAGCCGCGGATCCTTGTCAATGTCGAGTCTACGAAGGATTTTGAAGTCCCCGGAGGACTCCAAGACCTGAAGCGCTTTATCCAATTCATTGTTTGCATTCATAAGATATTATCCCTCTCACATAAGAGCCCAGAGGGCAAGAATAATTCCTATAATAACATTGATTTACAACTAATAAAATGGTATTTAATTGGTGCAATTTATAGGGAGCGAAATATACTGAAAAACCCATTCCATTCCCATGGGCCGACCCCTGTGCTTTTTTCGTCCGAGGACGACAGGGATGATAAAGGAGAACCTAAAATCTACGCTGCCGTTGCCCAGATTGGCAAGAATCAATAACCGTCGATGCTGTTCAGACTCTGCGCTGCCGGCCTTGTCACCCCGTTCAAAATCAGTCCAGAGAGGCTATTTTCACTGGAGGAATATCACGATGTCTGAAAAAGAGAAAAAAGAGCCAGGTCGCCCGCCATTGCCGGAGGAAGAAAAAAGGACTACTCGCCTGACCATTGGGATGACCGATGACGAGCACGCCCGGTTCACCGATTTCGCCCGAAAGCATGGAATGAAATTGGCTGAACTTTTTCGAATGGCTACCAAGGATTTCATCAAGCGGGTGGAGAAAGGGAAATAAGAAATGAACGAGGAGCACTGGGCACAACTCAAAGAGGCATTGCAGCTTGCTTTAATCTGCATACAGGAAAACCCCTCCGATTCCGCTCCTACCCGGAAACTTCGAGCGGCTCTGTCGTTGTTGGATGAGATTGCCGAAGATGATTGTCGTCACCAGCAGGTACTGCAAAAGGTTCTCGATGCTGTTTTTGATGTCGAGTCCGGAGCGATTCTCCGCCCACAACCGGAGATCGTAGAGCTGCTGCGGCAGGAAATAGGTTGTTCGCGAGAGAAACCATGATCCTATCCATCATTGCTCTTGGCGTACTCATACTCATGCACGAGGCCGGCCATTTCTTTGCCGCCCGCTGGTATAGCATTCCCGTGCCGGAGTTTTCCATCGGCTTCGGGCCGCGGCTTTTCGGCTGGGAATGTAATGGGACGGCCTACTCCCTTCGAGCAATCCCCCTTGGAGGCTATATCAAAACGGATGAGTCCCTTCTGAAGCGGCCGGCAAGGCAGAGAATCATCGTGTCTTTGGCGGGTCCGGCAGCGAACCTTGTCTTTGCCTATCTTGCCTTCACAACAGCAGCCCTTGTAGGTATCCCCCAAATGACCACGAAAATCGGCGAAGTGTTTCCGGGCCGTCCGGCCGCAGTTTCCGGTATCCAGCCAGCCGATCGGGTGATTGAGGTAGATGGCAAATCTGTGTCTACCTGGGCGGAGATGATCTCCCGAATCGACCAGGGCCGGGAGAGGAATGTGCTGCTAACTGTCGCAACAGGACATGGCGAAATGACCATTTCGGTGAAGCCGGAGATCCGTGAGGGAAGGGGAGTGATCGGCGTGAAAGCTGCCGGGGAAACTGTCCCCCTCCGTTACGGCATGCGTTCTTTCGGCGAGGGATGGAAGATGACGTGGAATAATGTCGAGGCCTCTGCCATCCTGTTCGCATCGCTCTTTTCCCTGCAATCGCTGAACGACGTGGCCGGGCCCCTGTATATCGCAAAAGCCGGCGCCGAACAGAGCCGCCTTGGCCTTATGGCTTTACTCTACTTCATGGGGATCATCAGCGCCAATCTCGTAACCTTGAACCTCCTTCCGATCCCGGTGCTTGATGGGGGGACTGTGCTGGTGACGATTTGGGAGCGAGTGTTTCGGAGGCCGTTGCACGAGAAGGTGCAGAGGGTTATGACGGCCCTGAGTCTTGGCCTGATCGTATCCCTGATGCTGTATGCAGTGTTGAATGACATATCAAGAATGGTGAGGTAATCATGACCAAACAAGAAATTGCCCAGCGACTGTTCGAAAACGGCCTTGGGAGCCAGAGTGAATGCCGCAAGTTGGTTGACAGTGCGTTCGAACTCTTCAAAAACGCGATCGCACGTGAAGGCGAGCTCAAGATCTCAGGGTTTGGCGTTTTTTTAGCCAAGTCCAAGCATCCTCGAAAAGGGCGGAATCCTCAGACCGGCGAAGAAATTACTATTGATGGCCGGAGAGTGGTGTCGTTCAAGCCAAGTCCGATTTTGAGAAAGAGCATGAACGCGCATAGCCACAAGTAGGAGAAGATCAATGTCAGCTGCCGATTACGTAGCAACTCTTGTCCCAATCTCGGAGGTCATGTTGGCAGTTACAAGACGAGCCAAGGCAGGGAGTGCGTCCGTGAAAGATAAAGGATCGTTGCGCAAGATGTGGAGAATCATCCTGATTTCCCTCTCCGTGGCGATTCTTGCCAAGCGGTTCCTTCCCTACGCCATCTGCGGGACTTCCCTCTGTGAGGAAGTTGCTCTTGTTTTCCTTTGCCTGGGCTTGGCTATCAGGTGGGGGGCGGTTATCTACCTGGGCAAGTATTTCACGGTCAATGTCGCCATAACGAGAGGACACAGTCTGGTTGTTACAGGCCCCTACAGGTATGTTCGACACCCAAGCTACACGGGGCTCTTACTGACCTTCCTCGGTCTCGCCGTCCTCACGAACAACTGGATTGGCCTTATCGTGTTAACCGTCCCGGTATTCTTTGCCGTTTCATACAGAATCCGGGTTGAAGAGTCCGTAATGTCCGATGAGTTTGGCTCCGATTATGCGGAATACTGCAGCCGAACAAAAAAACTGATTCCCTTGGTCTATTGAGTCTGAATTTTCTAAAGTTTTCGGCGGCTTGACCGATAAACGGAAAGGATGGCGAACTAAAAGACGACGGATTTTACTAGCTCATGAACTATCGACCGATACTTGTCCTTGCAATTGTCGGGTGCCTGACGGGCAATGCATTAGCGGACGACCGGGACATTGCTGAAATCTATGGGGATGAAGTCCTCCCTCCGAAGGTGACGTTTGGCCGTTCGGCCAGAAGCCTTTCAGAAGTCGCAGAGAACGTAACAGTCATCACTCAGGAAGACATCAAGCGCCTGCAGGCCCATACCCTGGATGATGTTCTGAAATATTACTCTGGCGTTCTCCCGTTTCCCAACCGCTTACCCGGAGATCTCTCCGTACCCATGGTCCAGGGATTGCCAAACCGGCAATGCTTGGTGGCCTACGATGGCATTCCTTTGAACAACCTTGGCGATGGAACCGCAGATATCGGAATTATTCCGGTCACATCTCTGGAAAGGATCGAGATTGTAAAAGGGCCTGCCTCGTCTGTCTGGGGAAGAAGCGTTGGAGCAGTCATCAACCTGATAAGCCGCGATCCGGCGGCAGACCGCAAGCTTGGTGGCGAAGTGACCTGGTCATATGGTGAGCAGGATACCACCAGCGGGCATGCCAATATAAACGGAACCCTCGATGAAACCGGCACAGGCTATTTCCTTTCTGGTGGATATGGAAGTTCAAATGGTTTCCAACCCCATGTGAACAATGACCGCCGGTCATATTACGGCAAATTGACGCAAAAGCTTGGTTCGAGAAACGATCTGACACTCCTCTACGCCCGCACGTACGCTGACAGAGATCTCCTGAAATTCTCAGATCTGAACGTCAAGGCGGATAACCACGGTGATGCCGAATTTGCAATCGCAAGGCTTCAAACTCGGATCAATACGGATTCCGAGTTCGAAATATCGCTCTATCTCTACGACCTCGATGTTGTAAACAATTTCCAAAACATCAGCCCGATCCCCCCTTTTCTGCCCGTCGGCAATATTCTGGTGCAAAAACAAGGGATCAGGGAGACAACGGGCGGTTTACAGCTTGCCTACAAACTCAACACCGAATCCTATTGGCTGACACTTGGGTTCGATGGTTTAACGAGTTCCCTTCGCAACACCGATTTCTCGCTTGCCCCGCCACAGAAAGATATCCGCCAGAAACTGAATCCTCTCCTCATTGGAACATACGTTTCCGGCGGGTGGAACATTACAGGATCCCTGACGGCCACTGGCGCTGTCCGTTATGACTATAGTTCAGAGAGCGACGATACCGTTTCCCCCAGTCTTGGACTTATCTACAAGCTGGATGATAAGACCATCCTGCGGTCCTCGTTCGGTTATGGCTACAGCCTGCCGACCCTGGCCAATGTCGCGACAGTCGAGCCTGAGCAGCTGTGGCGTTACCAGATAGGTGTGGAAACGAACCATGTCCCTGGATTGTGGCTGAAAACCAACCTGTTTTACGATCGGACGGAGAATATCAAGCTCAGTCTGAAATTCTTCGACCTTGGGCCTGTCACTGTGAAAAACCTTGTTCGGCAGGGTTTCGAGACGGAACTGAAGACTATCCCGGTCTTCAACACGACATTCTCGGTTGGGTATACGTTCACCGACATTTACGATCGGGACACGGGGAGCGTTGTGGAAGGGCTGCCTCGGCACCACGTCGTCTTCAACACGAATTTCCGTGCGGACATGACGGACATTCTGCTCTCCGGCAAGTATGTGTTCTGGAATACTCCCTCCGGCAAGGACTCCATGACGTGGGACTTCCTTCTCACCAGGAAGATCCTGTCTTGGGAAAACTCGTCCGCATCTTTACAATTCGCTGCTCATAACATCTTCCAAGGGTCGCAATATTCATCCCCTGTTTTTCCTAACCAGCCCCGCTGGATAGAAGGGGGGATAAGGGTGGATTTCTGATGGTACGGCGATCGTTTCTCATCATCGTGGCAATGGCAATTCTGACCATCTCGGCTCATGCCGAAGAATTGTTAATTGTGCAGTCGCTTCGCAGCAAGATGTACCAGGAAGTTGTCACTGCCGCTCACAGGAGTTGCAGCTCTGCAAAGGCGAAGATCATCATCCTGGACGAGACAGCCGAAGTGGACGTGCCGCGGGCGATTCGCGAGACGCGGGCAAAAGCTGTTCTTGCCATCGGCGACAAGGCATTCCGTGCTGCAATCGCACAACGTCGAGTGCCGGTAGTGGGTGTACTGACCCTTGAGACCCAGGCGTTTCCTTCCAATGCGAAGACTATCCCCTACTTGGCTGCACCCCCAAAGTACCTTTCCGTATTCAAGTCCATGGGCAAGAAGCGAGTTGGCGTTGTCTATGACGGAAAACTTCTCGGGTATGTCCGTCAGGCCGACAGGATTGCGAAGTCCATGGGGATTACCCTCGAGAAGCGCGAGATCCCGAGTCCCGTCGGGCTTCCCACAGCCCTTGCAAGCCTGCAGGGGGCCAACGTCGAAGCCCTCTGGATAGTCCCCGACACAAATGTCGTCACGGCAGGCACGGTGGAACCTCTGCTGAAATTCGCTTCCGCGAACAATATCCCTGCCATTGTTTTCAGTAAAACGTACCTCAAGGTAGGTGCGACCCTGGCAATCGAGCCCGACCGGACGAGCATTGGCAAACAGGCCGGCAGGATGCTATGCCAAGCGATTGAGGATGGGATAGTTCCCGAGGAGCCTACGGTTGCGTCTTCCTTTTTCTCACAGTGCGGAAATGAAGAGCTTGGCCGACGCCTGGGAATTTCTTCTTCAGTATTCGAGTCGACATGTGATAATTAGGCATGTTGACCAAACCCACGCAACGCTTCCGTTCCTCCCTGCGTAAGTTCAGAAAGGCTGCGTCCTGGAGCGATTTCCGCCATGTCTTCAGGCCTGGCTATCGGCGCAGTACGCTAGGACTGGTCGCGATCCTATCTGCCTGATGACGGGCACTTTTCTCGCCTTTTTCATCTATCACGAATACTCTTCGACAAAAGATGAACTAGCCCAAAGCGGTGAAGTAATTGCCAAGCTTTTGGCAACTACCCTGCAGACGCCAGTGTATATTGGCGACAATGAGGCGGTACGGAGTCATCTTGTGGCGGGGGCTCGCAACAAGGGAGTCTCTTGCATAAAGGTATATCTGCCTGACGGCACAGAGTACGTTTCTGAACCGCTTTGCCGGCACAACAACAACGTTGTCACCGCCGATGCAAACATTGTCATCGATCAGTCGCTATCGCCCGAAGCGGCTATCGCTGGTGTTGACCCGGGATCCACCGTTGTCGGCAAGGTGGTGGTTCACATGGATTACGAAGGACGGAAGCGAGAGAGTCTTCTGGTAGCCGTTCCGATCCTCGGCGCTGGCCTTCTGCTCTGGATGGTGGCAACGTATCTTGGCTATCTTCTTATGCGCCGTCTGACTTCCTCCCTCGACCAACTGGTGGAAGGGATGGCGGCGATAGAGAGAGGGGACTCCCGGCAGATCGAAGCAGACTTCTTTGAACATGAGTTTGCGTACCTGACGGGTGCCATCAACGACATGTCTGAGGCGCTCCATGCCCGGGAAGAGGAGAACCTTTCCCTCCAGCAGGAACTATTGAATCAAATGGAATCTCGGGTTGTTCATGCAGAAGAAACGATGCACGCAAAACTGACGGAAGCCAACAAGCTTTCTTCCCTTGGAACCATGGCCTCATACATGGCCCACGAGATCAACAACCCAGTGGGGACCATGATTCTGAACCTTGACCTGCTGAAGGACGCTTTCGAGGATAGTCGCGAGATCTTGGCGGAGCACTACAGGACGCACGGGGATTTCACCCTTGGGGGGCTTGACTACCATGAGTACGACGAGACAATGCCGTACCTTATTGACGAGATGCGCAACGGTGCCCAAAGAATAAAGCGGATTGTCGAGGACCTGAAGAGGTTTGCCAAGAACGAGTCTGCCGACATGAAGGAAAATGTCAATATAAACAGCGTGGTAATGAGCGCAGTCAGGTTAACGTCACGAAAGGTCAGGAGTTCAACAGATAATCTTGAATTAGACTTAACCGATCCCATCCCTGCGGTGCGGGGAAATGCCCAACAGCTGGAACAGGTGCTGATCAACCTGATCATCAATGCATGCCAGGCTCTTCCGGACATGAACAGGAAAATCGCTCTCTCTACCTCCAACGACCAACAGACTCGACAGGTTGTGGTCATCGTGAAAGATGAGGGAGAGGGGATCGCGGCTGCCTTGATACCCCATCTGACAGACCCGTTCTTCACGACGAAAAGAGATCGGGGAGGCACGGGTGTCGGCCTTGCCATTACGGCGAAGATCATCAAGGAACATGGTGGTGCCATCAAGTTCGAGTCAGATGTTGGTAAAGGTATGACAGTGACGATTTCTCTACCCATTGCTTCGGAGATGTCATGATATGCATAAAGTGAAATTCCCGGCGAGACCCGTTCTCCTTGTGGACGACGAAGAATCCTGGCTCGTGAGCATGCGAATGCTTCTCTTGCGTAAGTTGGGTATCAACAATGTCATTTTCTGCACGGATAGCCGTATGGTGAGCACACTTCTTGCCTCCCAGCCGATGTCTCTGATCCTTCTCGATTACACAATGCCTTATATGAACGCAGAGCAGGTATTGGCTGAGATCAAACCTGCTTACCCTGATGTCCCGGTTGTTGTCCTGACTGGACAGGACCATTTGGACTTGGCTGAGAGATGTATGGGCATGGGAGCTTTTGACCACTTCATCAAGACGAGCGGGACGGAGAATATCCTGTCAATGGTTAAGCGGGCTCTGAGGCTGTAGGTGAACTGAAATATATGTGCGGCCGATTTACCCTTGCGATATCACCAGAACTTCTTGCCGAAGTCATCGGCGAAATCGAGGCTGAACGCATCCAGCCTCGGTACAACATCGCCCCGACCCAGCAGGTGGCGGTGATCCGTCTGGACGCCGGCGGCAAGAGGCATCTCGCTACCTACGTTGGGGTCTCATTCCCCCGTGGGCAAAGGATGCTGCCGTGGGCAACCACATGATCAACGCCCGCTCCGAGACGGTTGCGGAGAAACCAGCCTTCCGCCATGCCTTCCGTTCCCGGCGCTGCCTTGTTCCCGCCTCGGGCTTTTTCGAGTGGAAGGAGGAAGGGGGCCGAAAACAGCCTCTCTACGTCCACATGAAGGATGGCGGACCCATGATCTTCGCCGGTCTCTGGGAGTCCTGGAAATCCCCGGAGGGGGAGACTGTCGAATCCTGTACCATCCTCACCACAAGCAGCAACGGCCTCATCCGGCCGCTCCATGACCGGATGCCGGTGATCCTTGGCCGAAACGACTGGGACATCTGGCTCTCCTGTGAGGCCACTCGGGAGCAGCTGACGCCGCTTTTCCAGCCCTATCCCTCGGAACTCCTCGCCATGTACCCGGTGGGAACCGGGGTCAACAGCCCCCGAAACGACTCTCCGGAGTTGATCGAGCCCCTTCAACATCCCTAAACCGAGCAGCAGCAGACCATCGCACGGCCTTCTTGACAGGTCTCCAAAATGGTGTTAGGTTGACATGTGACAACTATAACATTTGACAACCTGGAGGAGCGATGATCGAGAACCTCACCCCCCGACAGCAGGAAGTGCTCACCTTCATCGGTGACTTCCTCGCTGCCAATGGCTACCCGCCGACGATCAGAGAGATCGCCGCGCATCTCAAGGTGAACGGCACCCTCGGGGTCATGAAGCATCTGGAAGCCTTGGAGCGCAAGGGGTACCTTCGGCGAGAGTCCGGCAGCTCGCGCGGTGTTTCTCTCATGGGCCAGGCTGCTAGGTCGGTATCGTTGCCAGTCGTCGGAGTGGTGCGGGCCGGGATGCTTCAACCGGCGATCGAGGACATCGAGGGGTATCTCGCCATCGATCAGGCCCAGATCAAAGGAGGGAAGTTTTTCTTGCGGGTAAAGGGAGACTCCATGGTTAATGCCGCCATCCTCGACGGCGATCTCGCCCTGATCCGCCCCCAACCCACCGCGGCCAACAACGACATCGTCGTTGCCATGGTCGACGGCGAGGCGACCCTCAAGGCGTTTTACCGGGAGCGGGGCCAAATCCGCCTTCAGCCCCGCAACCCGAACATGGAGCCGATCGTTGTCCGCGAGGGGGAAGGGGAGGTGACGATCGTGGGGAAGGTTGTCGGTATCTTTCGGACGCTGGAATGAGACATGCTGCAGAGGATACGGGAACAGATCAGGGTAGGGGTCGTCTTCGGCCCGGGGCCGTCCATCCATCCAATCTGGTTTGACTGGCGCAGGGAGAAGCGCACCATCGAGAAGGTGACCTACCGCTGGCGACACATGGCTGGAAACGCGCTTCTCCTCCACTTCGCCGTGACCGACGGGACCTCCCTCTACGAACTGATCTACAATGCCAAGGACCAGCTCTGGACTTTGGAGGCGGTAGATGGGGATGTGCTGTGAACGGCCGGGTAATCATCCACGCGGACATGAATGCCTACTTCGCGTCGGTTGAGCAGCAAAGTAATCCCGCCCTTCGGGGGAAACCCATCGCCGTGGTCGGTTCGGGTCGAACAGTGGTGACCACTGCCTCCTACGAAGCCAGGGCTTACGGAGTCAAGACGGGCATGACAAAGTGGGAGGCCCAGAGAGCCTGTCCGGATATCATCTTCGTCGTCGGGAATAACCGCAAATACACTTGGACCTCCTGTCAAATCAACAAGATCTTTCTTGAATACACTCCGCTGGTTGAAACCTTCTCCATCGACGAGGCCTTCCTCGATGTTACCGGCTCTCTCACCCTCTTCGGTGGCGACGAACGGATAGCCTTCCTGATCAAGGCGCAAATCAAGCACCACTTCGGTCTCACCTGCTCCATCGGCATCGCTCCCAACAAGCTCCTGGCTAAGCTTGCTTCTGACATGAAGAAGCCGGACGGCCTCACGATTATTCGGCCTGAGGAGGTCCTCGGCATCATGGAGGCGGTTCCCATCGAAGACCTGTGTGGGATCGGGAGGAAGACCCAGCGGCAACTCTACCTCCTTGGTATCAAAACCTGCGGCGACCTGGGGCGGTTCCCGGTGGACATACTCCGGCGTAAGTTCGGAGTGATAGGGGAGAGGTTACATTACATGGGGCTGGGGATGGATAACTCCCCTGTGGTTCCGGCGGAGGAGGCGGAGGAGGTGAAATCGGTGGGTCACTCGATAACCCTCGACCGGGATATCACCGAACGCAAGGAAATCCTCAAGTATCTCCTCCAACTCTCCGAGATGGTAGGCAGACGGCTCGTAGGTATGGGGTGGCTGGGAAGACCGTACATCTAACGATCCGTTATTCCGACTTTTCGACCTTCGGTAGGCAACAGTCGAGGTCTACCCCCACAAACTCCAGCGACGAGATCTACGAAGAGGCGGTGAAGATCCTTGACACTTACGACATTCAGCAGCCTGTGCGGCTCCTTGGGGTAAGAATTTCGAACCTCTGCTACATGCGGGAGCAGTTGCCGCTCTTCGAATCGGAAAGACGGAAGGCTTTAGCAACCGGGGCAATGGATGCAGTAAACAACAAGTACGGCGACTTCGCAGTGACCTTCGGGAGTTTGCTGGACTCCGGGGAGGAGAAGGGGAGCTTCGTCATCTCTCCGGCATGGAGGCCAGACGGTATCCGGAATGTGGATGTGAAATAGCGCGAAATTAACCTGCGAAAATAGTAAATATGACGGGGAATTTTAGGAGGGCACATGGCAAAGATGTTGGAAAAAGGGCAAATCGTGACAGTCGAGGAGTTGGCGCTCAGTAACGCTTTTCAGCTGGAGGCCTTGATAAACGTGCTTGAGCGCAAAGGGGCTCTAAGAAAGGAAGAAATCCTGGAGGAGTTGAAACGGATGAAAAAGCAGGGATGAACTCTTTTCCTGGCTCGAGTAAAAAGAACTATTACATCCGAAAACAACAGATTCTCGTTCGTCCCTTGGTATAATTATCTTGCACATTCTTGGTGAAAGGAGAAACGGCTATGGGTATCTTGGATGCGCTTATAAGTTCCGGGGAAAGCATTGTAAAAGGCTTGGTCGAAGCGGTTCATCCCAATACCGGCACCAATCTTCCCGAGGGAACCAAGGTAGATGTAAAAATGCCTGACGGCTCAATTAAGGAAGGCGTGGTCAAAGATGGCGAAGTTGTGGTTGACGACTAAGAGTGAAACCGGCTTAGGCTGTCGTGGCTATCTGGAACTGCCTCCGGAGAGCTTCTTCTGACTTAGCCACAGTGAGACCGTAGTGGCCACATTCGAGAGGGAAAAGTATGTCCCGAACTACATCCACGCTATTCCCGGTTTCTGAGGCAATCCCATTGTAGTAGTACACCTGGATGTCGTCCGATCGCCTTTCTATGCACCGATTGAGATATACCCGCAATTCCGCAGCGATACGATTAAACTCAGCCGTTTTTGCCCGTCTTTTTGCCTCCTTTCCGTTGTAATGACGGCGCGGGACATTAATAGGGTACACAACCACGGATATCTCCTAAAGAAAGGCCCTCCTGCCGAAACAGGAGAGCCGGTCGGTAATTAATCCGTTACTACTTGTTCAGGTACTTCTTTACGGCAGCCGCGGATGTCCCTACTTCGCTAACCGCTTTCCTCAGTTCGGCAGGAGTACAGCCAAAGGACATTGTCCAGTCCCGGACCTCACTGGGGTCGTTGATATCGATTCTCTTGTTGTCGGGTGAACCAGTCAGTTTCTTGTTGTCAGGCATGTTTACTTTTCCTTTCTCACCCCTTTGAAGGGAGTGCCGTCGGTTTTCTGGTCCATGAACCTACCGGTTGAAGTATCCCGCTTTGTCCAGGTCTCCGTTTTCGGGTTATAGATTTGGCTTCTGCCTGTTACCTGCCCATGCCTGTGAGCGTCGCCGGCCGGTGGATTCTTTGCCATTATTGTTACCTCCGTACTTGCGGGTTGCGGAGGGGGATTACTCCCCCTCCTGGTTTAGTTTAGGCATCTACCCAGATGGGCCATGCCTTACGGCCGTACTGACTTGCGTAACGCCGAACACCCTTTATGGTGATGTACGCGACGTAAATCAGCCGTTTCCCAGGTCTTTCCACAGGTTCCATGTGGAGTACCTATCCTTTCCGATAGGCAATTTAGACCTTGCAAACCAGGAGGGTTTTTGCTATTTTTACCCTTTAAGGGAATACCGGTTGCAAAGCCCCCAAGGCCTACCACTCGGGGGAAAGCTCTAGCGTTGCCAGACGTTAGAGCTTTTCTATTTTTACTTATATGAGCTTCAACGCTTTCATCCTCGACCTCAAGAATGGTTGATGAATATTGAAAGTATTGGCAATTTCGAAGTTACTTGCCCCATCGGCAAGCATCATCCGTAACGGCCCCTCAGGTACCAGCAATGCACCCGCGAAGCGAAACGCTTGCCACTCCGGATTACAGTATAGTGGGATATCGTCTTTCCGGTATAGTTGGACCCCACCTTCTTCTTTCCCTTGCCTGAACACCTGCCCCCGATTTATTTTTCGCAGCTGAGGGACATGGATGATACAGTGCCCTGATTCGTGGGCCAGTGTTGAACGGAAGAATTTTTCCTGGAACGGGTCCTCGGCGAGAGCCTCCTGGATTTCCAGCCGATTCTCGGAGCTGTCAGTGAGGCCATAAATCTCTGGGGGGAGTTCTCGCGAATATACAGGGACCACACCGGTCAGATCCTCCAGTTTCGTGTCGACGAACCTGTGGACGTCAAATGGTGCGGGTTTTTTCAGGATTTCAGGCTGATAAAATGAGATGTAGGCTGTGGCAAGCTGGTCAATCTTTTTGCCACTCATCGGCTTGAAGGAGAAATTAGGGTTGCTCATTCAGTTTGCCCTTCCTTTTAAGCATTTCATTTATCAATTCATTAACCTCTTCCTCGGTGCAGTCTTCTGCAACACGTAAAAGAGCGGTATTCAGTTCAGGGCGCTTACGGAATATCGTCCGAACCTCGTTGCGGGTATTTACCTCTGCGTTCGCGGCCTTTACGAGGGAGCCATCAGCAATCTCAAGAAACGTCTCGATTTTCCTCACTATATCGATTGCCGGCGCCTTCTTTCTCCCCTGCTCCATATCGCTAATGTAACTTAGTGATAGTCCTGCAACCTGGCTGACTTCCTTGAGCGTTTTCTCTTTTTTCTTCCGAGCGTCTTTCAGGAGTTGCCCGAAACTCGTCGCCATCGCCCTCGCCTCCTTTCCTTCCTCCTCATTGTTGGGAAAATTGTCGCATTGCAAAATTACGCCATTC
>CP014963.1:3322500-3555507 GCA_001628815.1 Geobacter anodireducens | reverse complement strand
TCAGTCGCTCAGAACCCGTACTCGCCGGGAGATAGTGAAACTCATTAGTTATACACAGGTTTTTCAACACCTGTTGATAACTAAATAGCTACGAAAAACCGGGGGGTTGTAACCTGAAATGGTGGCCATTACGGCCATTACGGCAGTTTTGGGAAGATGCAGCCTAGCAGACGGTGGTCCAATTTGCAAGGTCAATTTTTATGGGGTAAGTAAATAAATGCTTGACATATAAGGGTCTCTGTGGTTAAAAGTATCCTCTTTGCAGTCCCCGAGAACACGCTTCGATTTTCACAGTATGGAGAGAACCCATGAAGAGGACCTATCAACCGAGTAACACGTCGCGCAAGCGCACCCACGGTTTTCTCGTGCGCATGGCAACCAAGAACGGCCGCCTGGTCATCAAGCGTCGCCGCGCCAAGGGGCGGAAGAGACTTTCGGTTTCCATCGGCGGCAAGTAAGGACATTCGACCCTGTTCCGTTTCACCAAGGATGAGCGTCTGCTGCGGAGGGCCGATTTTCTTCGGCTCTCCGCAGTGGCGCGAAAGTTTCATACGTCCGCTTTCATTGTTCTTTGGGCCCCGGGTGAAACAGGACGGAGACGGATTGGAATCACCGTCAGCCGCAAGGTGGGAACGGCTGTGGTACGTAACCGCATCAAGCGGCTCGTGCGAGAGTATTACCGACACCATCGTGATGCCCTTCCGAGCATTGATCTGAACGTCATTGCAAAGAAAGGCGCCGAGCGGCTCGATTACCACGGCGTCTGCCGGGAGCTTGACCCGGTCGTTGAACGCCTCGCAGGCTTGGAATGCTGAAGGGTATTCTCTACATCATCGGCATCTACCAGCGCTACCTGTCTCCCCTCAAGGGGCCTACCTGTCGTTTTTACCCTTCCTGTTCACGATACGCGCACGAATCGCTCACACGGCACGGTCTCGTCAAGGGACTCTGGCTCACTACTATCCGGATCCTCAAGTGTCATCCATTCCATCCGGGCGGCGTTGATCCCGTCAAGTAACGAATAAATCAGGAGCTGACATGGAAAAAAGGGCTTTGATAGCTGTTGTTCTCTCCATTCTCTTCTTTTACGGCTACACGGCACTCTTTTCGCCGCCCCCGAAGGAGACACCGAAGCCGGCTGCCACTGCAACGCAAAGCCAGCCGGCCCAGCAGGTGGCTGCCGCACCGGTTCCCGCAGCCGTTCCCGTCCAGTCCCAACCGGCTGTTGCCGCCAGGGACGTGTCGGTGGACACGCCCGCCTATTCGGTGACCTTTTCCACCCAGGGCGGGAGCATCACGCGCCTGGACCTGAAGCGGTATCATGAAACAGCCGGTCCGGGCGGCAAGAACGTCACGCTGGTTTCCGAGGACAATCCGTCGAACTTTACCGCCGGCATCCGCGCGCCCGGTTTCGGTCTCGACCAGAACGCGGTCTTCGTCCCGAGTGCTGATGCACTCACCGTGGGCCCCGGCGAGAAGAAACAGCTCTCCTTCACCTGGGTTTCGCCGGCCGGTATCACGGTGACAAAGACATACAGTTTTTCCGGCGACGGCTACGGGTTGGAAATGGAATACCGGGTTGCCAACAGCGGCAGCGCCCGTCTGTCCTCGTCTGTTCAGACCATCCAGACCTATCCCCTTGTGCCGAAGGTCAAGGAGAGCAGGTTCGAAACCTTCGGCCCGGCGACCTTTGCCCAGGACAAACTGTTCGAGGACAAGGTTAAGGACCTGGAATCGGGCGCCAAGACCCATGCGACTCCGCTCTGGTCCGGATTCGCGGACAAGTACTTCCTCTCTGCCGTACTGGCCCACGAGGGGAGCATAGCATCAACGACCATCCGCAAGACAGCCTCGGGTTACCTGGAGAACACCATCTCCTCACCCGAGTTGTCACTCAACCCCGGTGAGGGCCGGGCACTTGCCTATCGTCTTTTCTTCGGGCCCAAGGATATCGATGTTCTCAAGGCGCAGGGCAACAGCCTGGAGCGGGCGATCGACCTGGGATGGTTCGCCATGCTGGCCAAGCCCCTGCTCCAGAGCCTCAAGTTCTTTTACACGTACACCGGGAACTACGGGATAGCCATCATCATCATCACGGTCATCATAAAGGTCATCTTCTACCCGCTGACCCATTCCAGCTACAAGTCCATGAAGGAGATGCAGAAGCTCCAGCCGAAGATGCAGCAGTTGCGCGAAAAGTACAAGAATGACCGCGAGGCCATGAACCGCGCCATGATGGAACTATACCAGACCCACAAGGTGAACCCCGTGGGCGGCTGTCTCCCCATGATCGTGCAGATTCCCGTCTTCTTCGCCCTCTACAAGGCGCTCATGTTCTCCATCGAGTTGCGTCATGCGCCCTTCATGCTCTGGATCACCGACCTCTCCGCCAAGGACCCCTACTATGTGACACCCATCATCATGGGGGTGACCATGGTCATCCAGCAGAAGATGACGCCGTCCCAGATGGATCCCGTGCAGCAGAAGATGATGATGGCGCTGCCGGTGGTCTTCACGTTCATGTTCCTCAACTTCCCGTCGGGCCTCGTGCTCTACTGGCTCGTCAACAACGTGCTCACCATCGTCCAGCAGTACTACATCAACCGCAGCATCACTGCGGCGGAGGCCAAGTAGCGGCCCATGTACGTGGAAGATACCATAGCCGCCATCAGCACGGCAGCAGGGGAGGGAGGGGTCGGCATCGTCCGGGTCAGCGGACCGGACGCCCCCTCGATCGCCCGCCGTGTCTTCAGGCGCGGTTCCAACGGTGACTTCGAGAGTCACCGTTTTTATTATGGGACCATTGTTGATTTCGACACCGGCCAGGTCGTGGACGAAGCCATGGCGGTCCTCATGGTGCGTCCGCGGTCCTACACCCGCGAGGATGTGCTGGAGATCCAGTGTCATGGTGGATATCTCGTCACCCGGCGCGTCCTGGAGCTGGTGCTTGCTGCCGGGGCGCGTCTCGCAGAGCCCGGCGAATTCACCCGCCGGGCCTTTCTCAACGGCCGCATTGACCTGGTCCAGGCAGAGGCCGTCATCGACGTGATCAGGGCCAAGACTGATGCCGCCCTTGCCCTTGCCCAGCGTCAGCGCCAGGGGTGGCTTTCCCAACGGCTCGACATGGTTATGACCGAGTTGCGCCAGGCTCTTGCCCTCGTTGAAGCGTTCATCGACTTTCCCGAAGACGACATCGACCCGGCCGCCCAGGATGCATTGACGGTCCATGCGAGAAAGGCCGCCGAAACGGTCGCTGAACTTATCGCTGGCTTCGATGAGGGACGGGTCCTGCGGGAGGGAGTGGCTGTCCTTATCGCCGGCAAGCCCAATGTGGGAAAGTCAAGTCTTCTGAATACCCTTCTCCAGGAAAAGCGGGCCATCGTCACCTCGGTGCCGGGCACCACCCGAGACATCATCGAGGAGGTGGTCAATATCCGCGGTCTGCCGCTCAGAATGATCGACACAGCGGGCATTCGCGAAACCGAGGACATAGTTGAGAAGGAAGGGGTGCGCCTCACCCTGGAGAAGATTCCCGAGGCGGATCTGGTTCTCCTGGTGATCGACGGTTCGCGGCCCCTTGATGATGATGATTGGATGATCCTCGCTGCCCTTACCGGTAAACGGATCATTCTCGTGGAGAATAAATGCGACCTGCCGCGGGCCGTGCAGATACCCGATGAACTGGCCCAGGTGCCCACCGTAAGGGTTTCCACCTCGCGGGACCACGGCATTGATGAGTTGAGGAACGCCATCTTCCAGACGTTCATTCACGGTGCAGCCATTGACAGCCGCGAGTACGTGGCTGTCTCCCGGGTTCGTCACCGCGATCTGCTGTCCCGCGCCACGATGCACCTGGCCGCGTTCGAGCAGGGGCTTGCGTCGGGATTCACCCTGGAACTGCTGGCGGTTGAGTTGCGCGATGCCCTGGCCGCTGTGGGAGAGGTCACGGGGGAGACAACCCCGGACGACATCCTGGACGTAATTTTCGACCGGTTTTGCATTGGCAAGTGATCCGGCGCGCCAACCGAGGGCACGATCGCCGCAGGTTCATCTCCGCCGCGCGACGCATGGGGCGGGTCGAGATTGACTCAAGGGTCGATATAATGTTTCACGTGAAACGTTTGCCGCAACCTCTTGAATGTAGAAAGAAAAAGGCTGGGATACAGTATCCCTGAAATGCTTGTGTGAAACAAAGGGGAAGGGAGGCGGCGGGACGTCATGGGTCTCATTGATTACGAAAAACAGTACGACGTCATCGTGGCGGGCGCCGGCCATGCGGGCTGCGAAGCGGCACTGGCCGCGGCGCGGATGGGGTGCGAAACCCTGCTCCTCACCATCAACCTGGATGCCATCGCCCTCATGTCGTGCAACCCGGCCATCGGCGGACTCGCCAAGGGGCACCTGGTGAAGGAGATCGATGCGCTGGGCGGCGAGATGGGAAAAAACATCGATGCCACCGGTATCCAGTACCGCATTCTCAATACCCGCAAGGGGCCGGCGGTGCGGGCTTCCCGCGCCCAGGCGGACAAGCAGCTCTACCGCCTCCGAATGAAGCACGTGATGGAGCAGCAGGAGCGGCTCTCGCTCAAGCAGGGTGAGGTCACGGGCCTCGTGGTGGAAGAAGGTCAGGTACGAGGAGTAGTGACCAAGATCGGGGTTCGCTTTCTGGGGAAAACGGTCATCCTCACCACCGGGACGTTCATGCGCGGACTGATCCACGTGGGTCTAACCAACTACCCGGGAGGCAGGGCGGGAGACCTGCCGTCGGTGGGGCTGTCTGACCAACTGCGCGATCTCGGCTTCACTGTCGGCCGCCTCAAGACGGGCACCCCGGCACGCCTGGACGGGAACACCATCGATTTTTCGCGGTTGGAACCCCAGTACGGCGATGATCCGCCGGTACCGTTTTCCTTTTCCACGGAACGGATCGATCGGCCCCAACTTCCCTGCTACATTGCCTACACCAACGAACGCACCCACGAAATCATCCGAAGCGGCCTTGACCGCTCACCCCTCTACTCAGGCGTCATAGAAGGGGTCGGCCCCCGTTACTGCCCGTCCATCGAGGACAAGGTCATGCGGTTCCCGGACAAGGACCGCCACCAGAGTTTTCTGGAGCCGGAGGGATGCGATACCGTGGAATACTATCCGTCGGGCCTCTCCACCTCTCTTCCCATCGATATTCAGTACCGCCTCTACCGCTCCATCGAAGGGCTGGAAAACGTGGAGATCATGCGGCCTGCCTACGCCATCGAGTACGATTACGTTGATCCGATCCAGCTCCATGCGTCCCTGGAGACGAAACTCGTCCGCAACCTCTATCACGCCGGCCAGATCAACGGCACTTCCGGCTACGAGGAGGCGGCGGGGCAGGGGCTCGTGGCGGGCATCAACGCGGTGCTGCGGGTTCGGGGTCAGGAGCCCCTGGTGCTTGGCCGCGACGAGGCCTATATCGGGGTCATGATCGACGATCTGGTAACGTTGGGTACCCGTGAACCCTATCGGATGTTCACGTCACGGGCAGAATACCGGTTGCTGCTGCGGGAGGACAACGCCGACCTGCGCCTGCGGGAGCGCGGCCATGCCGTGGGTCTCGTCCGGGACGGGGAGTACCGGCTGTTCCTGGAAAAACGCGAACGGATCGGTGCGGAGCTGGAACGGGTGCGTGCCGCGAAACTCCTGCCGTCCGAGGCTGATCCGTCGTTTCTCGAAACCCACGGCATGACTGATCTGCACAATGCCTTGACCTTTGAACAGCTCTTGCGGCGGCCCGACATCACCTATGCTGAGCTTTCCCGGATCGACCCGGCTTCGGATCTGGTTCCGCCGGCTGTGAAGGAACAGGTTGAGATCCAGATCAAATACCAGGGCTACATCGAGCGGCAACTGGACCAGGTGGAGCGGGCGCGCAAGCTGGAAGGGACCCGCATCCCCGCCGGTCTGGACTATGCCGTCATCCCCGGGCTCTCCGCCGAGGTGCGGGAAAAGCTGCTCCGCTTCCGCCCCGATACCCTGGGGCAGGCCTCACGCATCCAGGGGGTCACCCCTGCCGCCGTGGCCATCCTGTCCGTGGCCATCAAATCCGGGAGTGCGTCGTCGTGAACGCCCTGGCCTGCCGGATACTGCAGGAGGGAGCTGCCGAACTGGGCGTCGCTATCAGCGACGAGCTGCTCGCTTCGTTCTCCCTCCTCGCCAATGAACTGCAAAAGTGGAACCGGAAGATCAACCTTACGGCCATCACCGGTGATGAGGAGATCGCCCTGAAGCACTTTGTCGACTCGCTGGCCCTCTGCCGGCTGGTGAGCGGTGACGACGAACTGCTCGACCTGGGTTCGGGCGGCGGCTTTCCCGTCCTGCCCCTGGCCCTGGTGTTCCCGGACCTGACAGCGGTGTCGGTTGATGCGGTGGAAAAGAAGATCATCTTTCAGCGTCACGCGGCCCGTCTGCTGGGGTGCCGGAGGTTCGAGGCCGTTCATGCCAGGGGCGAGGATCTGCCCCGCGTGCTCGGGCGCCGCTTCAACCGGATCGTATCGCGCGCCTTCAGCGACATTCCCACCTTTGCCAGGATGGCGCTGCCGCTCTTGATGCCCCTGGGGACGATCATCGCCATGAAGGGGAAGGGGGGAGCGGAAGAGGCCGATGCCGCGCGCGGGCCTCTGGCGGAGATGGGGCTCACCGTTGTCCGGGTGGCGGAGTATCGTCTGCCCTTTTCAGGCGATGCGCGTACCCTGATAGAGATTGGTTTTTATTAATTTTTTGCAATAGCACGATCTGGCAGGTAGAATAGCCCTCTCGCCGGTTTTTGGCGTCAGGGAAGGCAATGAGTTGGGCAGTCCTGCAAAAGCCGCTCAAGGCTGAAATTTGAAAGCCGCCTCTCTGCCGCCTTCAACGGCATTTTACGCCCGTCGGCCCGCGTCCCGTCCAGCAAGCCCTGCTGATGCGCGCCGGTCGGCAGGTGGTATCATTAAAAAGCGGCGCCCGCGAACAGCGAGGCACCGCCGAATCCCGCTGCCAGCCAGTCGGGGAAAGGGGAGATGAAAACAATGAAGATACGCATCCTGAAAACCATTGCTGCCGTGCTGCTGCCGGCGCTCGTCCTCTCGGCCTGCACCTCCTATCGGAGCCAGTACGTCGGGTTCAGGCCCGCTGAGGACTACATCAACAGTCAGGTGGTGAACGGCGTTACCATTGGCGGCGAGGCCTTTGCCGACACGTCCGCAGCAACCGATGCCTTCGGGTTCGACGTGATCGGGACCGGGGTCATGCCAGTGCAGGTGGTCATGAGCAACAAGGGCACGAGAAGCCTGGATATCGTGTCCAGCCAGACCTTCCTGGTGAACGACCAGAACCGTTACTTCCCCGTGATTCCCAACACAACCGCGGTCGACCGGATCGAGAAGTCGACCCAGTTCGCCTCCTTTTTCGGCAAGGGGGCAGGGAAGGGAGCACTGCTCGGCGCAGCCGGCGGCGCGATTCTCGGGGCAGCCATCGGCATCGTTTCGGGTCACAGCGTAGCTGAGGCAGTGGGCAAGGGCGCGGCTGTCGGCGCAGCCGGCGGCGCCATTGCCGGCGGCGCGTCAGAGGGGACGTCGGGCGAGCGTGAGCGCACCATTATCGAAGATATCCGCAACAAAGGGCTTGAGGGAAAAACATTGCCGGCTGACAGCATCGCCAGCGGCTTCCTGTTCTTCCCGGCCGAGGCCGGAAGCGCAAAGGAATTGCGACTGCAACTGCGGGAGCGTGAGACCGGCACGACATCCAGCGTCGTGCTGAGATTCAAGTAACCGCAGCCCCGACTGCCCTGAAAAAGAGGCCCACGGCCTCTTTTTTTTCGTGAGGAGGCAGAGTGGAATTTCGAATTTACTATGAAGACACCGACGCCGGCGGCGTGGTCTATCATGCGCGCTACCTGGGCTTTTTCGAGCGGGGACGATGCGAGTACCTGCGGGAGCGCGGACTTTCGGTTCGGGAACTGGCCGACCGAGGCTGCATCTTTCCGGTCGTGCGGATGGAGATCGACTACCGTGCCCCGGCAATGCTGGACGATCTGGTCCGGGTGGAGACCGAGGTGCTCGAGGTGGGCAAGACCTCCTTCACCGTGGGGCAGCAGGTGGTGCGCTGCCTGGACGGCAAGTTGCTGGTTGGGGGCAAGGTGACCCTCGTCTGCGTCGGGCCGGGCATGAAGCCCAAGCGTCTCCCCGCCGAACTGGTCCAGACCCTGATGCCGGAGGCGCCGTGAGCGCACCCCGCGTGTCGGTCCTCATGCCGGTCCGCAACGAAGAGCGCTTCCTGCCCGCTGCCCTGGCCTCCCTGTACCGGCAGTCCCTGACGGCATGGGAGCTCGTTGTCGTGGACGACGGCTCCACCGACGGTACGCCGGAACTGTTGCGCGCGGCCGCGGCCCGGGACCGGCGGGTGAGGGTGCTCGACAACGCGGGCACGGGACTGGTGGATGCCCTGAATCACGGCCTTGCCCACTGCCGCGCGGAATTGGTGGCCCGCATGGACGGGGACGACGTCTCCCACCCCCGGCGGCTGGAACGCCAGGCCGCGGCCCTTGACGCGGATCCCGGCCTGGGACTCGTGGCCACCCGGTTTCGCCACTTTCCCCGCCATTCGGTGGGACTTGGCATGCGTGCCTATGAAGAGTGGCAGAACGCCCTGCTGTCCCACGAGGAAATCATGCGGGACCGCTTTGTGGAGTCGCCGGTCATCCACCCGAGCATCATGGTTCGCCGGCAGGTTCTGACAGGTGCCGGGGGCTACCGGAAGACCGGCTGGGCAGAGGATTACGACCTCTGGCTGAGGCTTGCAGCCGGGGGGGTCAGGTTCGGGCGGCTGCCGGAGGTACTGTTCTTCTGGCGGGAACGCCCCGAGCGCGCGACCCGCACCATGGGGGAATATGCCGCCGATGCCCTCCGCGCCTGCAAGATCCATCACCTGCAGCAGGGGGTCTTGCAGGGTGTGGACACCGTCACCCTGGCCGGGGCCGGACTGGAGGGGAGGGCGTGGCAACGAGCCTGGCGCGGGAGGGGGTAAGGGTGAGCCGATGGCTCGACGTGGATCCGCGGAAACAGGGGCGAATCCTCCACGGGGCGCCGGTGACGGCGCCGGATGACATGAGGGGCGGCGCAGAAAAGATCCTCGTTACCGTGGGAACCCGGGGGGCGCGGGATGGAATTCGGGCCTGGGCCCGCAGGGCGGGTTTGCGCGAGGGAGAGGATTTCGTCTGCGTTACCTGAGCGGTGGCCAACGGCATGCGGACGGAATCGACCACAGCGGGAGGAGAACAACAGCCATTCCGGAAAAGCTCAAGGCGTCTGACCTCTTCTGCAAGTATCCCAAGGAGTGGTCAACCGCGACCAGTCCACGTTCCGGGGCACGCCCGATCCGCACCCCTTCAACCGGAACGACCTGGCAATGATGGAAGCGGTAATGAACCGGCTGGGCATCAACGAAGGCCGGCTCCTTGCCCTGCTCCAAGAGCTCATGCAGCAGGACATGCCCCGCTTCATCGAAAGCCGCGGGATGGCCTTCGACTCCCTCCCGGAGACGATCCGGGAGCGGCTGGGGCCCGGGTAGCCGTTCTTGCCATGGCCTCCCGCATCTGCTATAGAGTAATGACCCACATCGGCAGGCACATTTGCCGGGCATCGACCCCGGGAGGCACACCATGACCAAGGATTCCATCGTCCATTTCGCCCTTTCCGTCGTCGGCAAGGACCGGCCCGGCATCGTTGCCGGCACCACCGGCATTCTCTACCGGCTCGGCTGCAACATCGAGGACTCCAGCTCCACCATGCTGGGAGGAGAGTTTGCCATGATCCTCATCATCTCCCACCCCACGCCGTTCACCAAGGACCGGCTGCTCGAAGAATTCCGGGTGCTTGGCGAGGAGATGGATCTCACCGTCTCCGCCCGCACCATGACCCCCGATGAGGCGGAATACCTTGCCCCCGAGGGGGAAATCTGCATGCTGTCGGTCTATGGGTCGGACAAACCGGGCATCGTCTACCGGGTGACCAGGGAGCTGGCCGGGCGCGGCATCAACATCACCGACCTCAACACCAAGCTGGTGGGAAAGGCGGGTGAGCCGGTCTACGTGATGATGATCGAGGCCGCGCTGCCGGAGGGGATCTCGGTGGACCAGGTGTCGGCCATGCTTGAAGAAATCAGGAAGGAGCTGAATGTGGAGATCTCGGTGCGCTCCATCACACCGGTTTCCCTCTGACGCCATGCCAGCACAGACCATACTGCAGTATCCCCATCCCGTCCTGAAGAAGGTATGCCATACCGTTGCGGCCATCGACGAAACCATCAGGGGGCTGGTCGACGACCTGGTCGAGACCATGCGCGAAGGTCCCGGCTCCGTGGGCGTTGCCGCCCCCCAGATCGGCGTCACCCTGCGAGTCTGCGTCATTGACGTCTCGGGCAGCCGCCACGGCAAGGACAACAACCACGGGCTGCTCCTCATGGTCAATCCGGAGATCGTTGACCGGTCGGGCAATGCGGTCATGCGCGAAGGGTGCATGAGCGTCCCCGACTACACGGGTGACGTGGAGCGCGCCACCCAGGTCCGGGTCCGCTTCCTGGACGGCGCGGACGGCACGGAGCGGGAGATCACGGCCTCCGGCTTCGAGGCTGTCGCCATCCAGCACGAGATGGACCACCTGGACGGCATCCTGTTTCTGGACCGTATCGTCTCGATCAAAACGGGCCTCTTCCGGCGGAAAAACTACAAGTAACGGCCGGATAGGCCACGGACCGCCATGGTGGCTGAACGCGCAGCAGCGTCGGCCTCCCGCCGGTCCGGGCGTGACCTGAGCCGCAGGAGGCGGGGAACCGTGTTGACAGGCGCCTTTTCCATCTGGAAACGCGACATGCTGGTGCTCCGCCGCAGCCTTTTCTCGGAACTGGCGGCGGTGGTGGCCGCTCCCCTCACCTTCTACCTCGCCTTCGGCTTTGGCCTCCGCGGCTACATTGCCGATGTGGAAGGGGTGCCCTACACCGTGTTCATGGCGCCGGGGCTCATCACCATGACCGCCGTTTCGGCTGCCTTCGACGAGAGTGCCTGGAGCATGTGGTTCCACCGCAAGGTCCAGCGGACCATCGAGGCCTACCGGGTCACCCCGATCACCGTCTACGACATCGTCATCGGCAAAATCTTCTCCGGCTTCACCCAGGGCGCCTCAAGGGGGTGGCCGTGGCCGCGGTCATCTTTCTCCTTACCGGCGTTCGGTTCGACCCGGCCCACCTGGTGGCCTATCTTTCCTTCATCATTCTCGGTTCCATGGTCTTTTCCTGTGCCGGAACGGTCTGTGGGACGCTCCTGGACAAGCCCGAGACCATCGGCAAGGTCCAGGCAGTGGTCATCATGCCCCTCATCTTCCTGTCCGGTGCCTTCTTTCCCGTCTCGTCCTATCCCGAAGCCCTGCGAGCCACGGTCATGCTCATCCCCACCACGGCACTGTTCGAGGGCTCCCGCAGGGCTCTCCTGGCTGGAGCCTTCGATGCCGGCCTCTTTGCCATCCTCGCCATTACCGCTCTGGCCGCCTTTGTCGCCACGGTGGCCATCTTCAATCGAAAGATGGCAGAGTAGCACCGGCCCCCGGCCGCTAAACTTCTTGTGCTGCCGAGGTTATTTTAGTAGGATTTACAGGATTGTCACACGAACGGAGAACCCATGGCCGAAGAATTCATTCCCAAGTGGGTTGCCTGGGAAACCACCCAGAAATGCAACCTCAAGTGCGTCCACTGTCGCTGTTCCTCTGACCTGACATCCTCCGAAGGCGACTTCACCACCGAGGAGGGGAAGAAGCTCCTGAAGGAGATCGCTGATTTCTCGAAACCGGTTGTTGTCCTTTCGGGCGGTGAGCCCCTCATGCGCCAGGATATCTTCGAGCTGGCCGAATATGGCACATCCCTGGGCCTGCGCATGTGCATGGCCACCAACGGCGCCCTGGTCACCGACGAGATCTGTGCCAAAATGAGGAAGGCAGACATCAAGATGGTGTCCCTCTCCCTGGACGGCAGCAGCGCCGCGGTCCACGACGATTTTCGCCAGTGTCCCGGCGCATTCGAGGGGGTGGTGCGGGCCGCCGAGATTTTCCGGCGCAACGGCCAGAAATTCCTCATCAACTCTTCCTTTACCAAGCGGAACCAGCACGATATCGCCAACACCTTCAAGCTGGCCAAGAGCCTGGGCGCCACGGCATGGTACATGTTCATGATCGTCCCGACTGGCCGGGGCGAGGAGATCATGAACGAGCTCATCTCCAAGGAGGACTATGAGGAGATTCTGGAGTGGCACTACCAGCAGGAGAAGCTGGAGGACGAGATCCTGATGCGTCCCACCTGCGCCCCCCACTACTACCGGATGGTCCCCATGCGGGCCAAGGAGGAGGGGGTGAAGTTCGAGCGCCGGTCCCTGACCTTCTCCACCGGCGGCGGTAAAGGGTGCATCGCGGCCCAGACCATCTGCCTGATCGATTGCTTCGGCAACGTGAAACCCTGCTCCTATTTCCACCGTACCGCCGGCAACGTGAAGGAAATCCCCTTCCGGGAAATCTGGGAGAACTCGGAAATCTTCAAGGATCTCCGCAATTTCAAGGCGTATAAGGGGAAATGCGGCGAGTGCGAGTTCATCAACGTCTGCGGCGGCTGCCGGGCCCGGGCCGACGCGGTCTACGGGGATTACCTGGAAGAGGAGCCGTTCTGCAATTACGTGCCGATACGCCTCCAGAAGAAGGCGTAAGGGCCGCGATAGTTACGCCATCTTGGCGCCGTCCTCGTCACCCCGGCGGGTGCACCGATCTGACGCAAATCTCACGTTTTTGGGTTTTTTCGATCAAATTCCAAAGACAATTTCTCTGAGGAGGGTTTTCAATGAATAATCGTTTTCTCGACGCGTGCTGGGGCAAGCCCGTTGACCGTACTCCCGTGTGGCTCATGCGCCAGGCGGGCCGCTATCTTCCCGAATATATGGCGATACGCTCCAAGTGCACCTTCCTGGAGCTCTGCAAGACCCCGGAACTGGCGGCAGAGGTGACCATCCAGCCCATCGACATCCTGGGCGTCGACGCGGCGATCCTCTTCTCCGACATTCTCACCCCGGTGGAGCCCATGGGGCTCAAGCTCGACTTCGTGCCCGGCCCGGTCTTCGAGCACCCGGTGCGGACCATGGCCGATGTGGAGAAACTGCGCATCCCCAACCCCGAGGAGGATGTCCCCTACGTCCTTGACACCATCAAGATCCTCCGCCGGGAACTGGCTGGCCGGGTACCCCTCATCGGCTTCGGCGGAGCTCCGTTCACCCTGGCCTGCTACATGGTGGAAGGCAAAGGTTCCAAGGACTGGGCCAACATCAAGCGGATGATGTACGCCGCTCCCGATGTCTTCGCCGCCCTCATGGAAAAGGTGACCATGATGGACATGGAGTACTTGAACGCCCAGATCAAGGCAGGCGCCCAAGCAATCCAGATCTTCGATACCTGGGGCGGGGTCCTCTCCCCCACCGATTACGAGAAGTACGCCCTTCCCTACACTGCCAAGCTCATCAACGGCCTGAACCGCCAGAACACGCCGGTGATCCACTTCGTCAAGGGTGCCGGCACCATGCTGGAGAGGGTGCAGAAGGCCGGCGGCGACGTCATGGGGCTCGATTGGCACGTGAACCTGGGGAAGGCCAGGGATGTGCTCGGCCCGAACATGGCCGTCCAGGGGAACCTGGACCCCACGGTCCTCTATGCCCCCAAGGAGGTCATCGAGGCCGAGGTGAAGCGGGTGCTCGACGAGAACGCCGGCCGTCCCGGCCACATCTTCAACCTGGGACACGGCATCCTGCCGACGGTGTCGCCGGAAAACGCCATCCACATGGTCGAGTGCGTGCACCGGCTGTCGCAGAAGTAGCCCAATTACGTGCCTGGACGAGGAAAAGGCAGCCCTGGCGCTGCCTTTTCCTCATTCCTGCTCAGACAGCGAACCCGCCATGGAAAACCGTATCACCGACATCGAGATCCATCTTTCCCATCTGGAGCACACCATCCAGGAACTGAACGAGGTGGTCTACCGCCAGCAGCAGACCATTGACCGGTTGGAAGATGAGCTGAAGTCCCTGCGGACGCAGTTTCTGGCAGTGGCGCCGTCGCCGGTCCGCCCCCCTGGCGAGGAAACGCCGCCTCCCCATTACTGACAGCCATTCATGGGGCAGCCATGGAGCATCCCCTCATCCGGATCGTCATGCTGGCCGTACTCGCCTACGCGGGGTACGCGCTGCTCTGTTTCCTGGCCCAGCGCTCCCTCATCTATCCCGGCCGCTCCCTTTCCGTGGCCGACCAGCCACCCGATTCGCCCGCTATCCATCCCCTCTGGCTCACAACCCCTTACGGTCGCGTCGAAGCCTGGTTTTTGCCGGCCACGGGCGGTGTTGCCGGCAGCAGGCGTCCGGTGGTCCTCTTTTTTCACGGCAACGGCGAGGTGATTGACGTTCTGCCGGACCAGGTCGGGGGGTTCCGCAGGATGGGGATGCACGTCATGCTCGTGGAGTATCCGGGATACGGCCGTTCCGGCGGGTCGCCGTCAGAGGAGGGAATCACGGCTGCGGCCGTGGCCGCCTATGATGAACTGGTGCGGAGGGCCGACACGGATTCCGGCCGCATGATCGCCTTCGGCAGGTCGCTCGGATGCGGGGCCGCCTGTGCCCTGAGCCTCAGGCGCCCGCTGGCGGCCCTTATCCTCCAGTCACCATTCACCTCCATCCGTCCCTTTGCACGGCAGATGCTCCTTCCCGGATTTCTGGCGCGTGATGTCTTCGACAACCGTAAGGCCCTGGAGTCCTACGGTGGAGCAGTCCTCATCCTGCACGGCGCGGAAGACGACATCATCCCTGTCGGCCACGGGCGCGAACTGGCCCGTACCGCCCGGCGCGGGCGCTTGGTGGAGCTTAGCTGCGGCCATAATGACTGTCCTCCCGACTGGGCGGATTTCTGGCGGATTATTGAGGGGTTTCTGGAGCTGGAAGGGATGCTGGGGGGAAAATGAAAGGCCCGCCATTGTTCGGCGGGCCTCTGTCCATTCCTGTTTCTGCGTTCCCGTTTCACGGGATATTCCGGCGTCAACGGTAGCCGGATGCATACTGCCCACGTTGTGGTTTGGCTGAAACTTCCCCGATAGGTTCCGCCCCTCCTTTTGGCAGTGCTGGTTCAGGTAGCTACCTGAATAAAGTATAGCGTCCGGCGGGGAAAATTCCAGGCTGTTTTTTTTCGCTGGATCGCATTACACTGAATAAGTTGTCTTGAATACCGAGACACCAATGGCGAGGGGACGGGCATGGTTGCGTCCCTCTCGTTTTTGCGGCCGTTGCCGGGAGCTACCCGGCCCCGCATCCCACGCTACGGGAAGACACATGATTATCCTGATTCTCAACTGCCGGGGCTTTTCCATCCACTTCCAGCTCTTCGACTGGTCCACGCGAACCGTCCTCGCCCGGGGGGACGTGGACCGGATCGAACTGGGCGACTCGTTCATCTCCATGGAAGTGCCGGGGCGTGACCCCTATCACCTGGAGTCCGACTGCTCCAGTTTCGGTGCAGCCGTTGCCCTCATTCTCGCCACCCTGACCCACCCCCTGGAGGGCCCCCTTTCCCGGGTCGGCAGATTACCGCCGTGGGGCACCGGGTCGTCCACGGGGGAGAGCGGTTTACCGCCACGGTTCCCATCGACGGGAAGGTCATTGAGGCGGTGCGTGCCATGGAGGAACTGGCGCCACTCCATATCCCCCCGAACCTGGCGGGGATCGAGGGGGCCATGGCCACTCTGCCCGGCATCCCCCACGTGGCGGTCTTCGACACGGCATTCCACCAGGCAATGCCGCTCCATGCCTACCTTTATCCCCTCCCCTGGGAGTGGTACGAGAAGCACGGCGTGAGACGCTACGGCTTCCACGGCGCCTCCCATTGTCATGCGGCGCGGCAGGGGGCGGCGCTTCTGGGGCGCGAGCCGGCCCGCTGCAACCTGATCACCATCCACATCGGCAATGGGATTTCCCTCTGCGCCGTTGAGGGTGGCCGCTCCATCGACACGAGCATGGGGCTCACGCCGCTGGAAGGAACCATGATGGGAACCCGTTGCGGCTCCATCGACCCGGGCATTCCCCCGTTCATGATGCAGGAAGAACAGCTCTCGCCCCGTGATCTGGACCGGATCCTCAACCAGCGGAGCGGCTCTGCGGGCATCACCGGCCTCAAGCTGGACCGGCCGGCGTTTCTGGCCCGGGCCATCGCGGGAGATGAGCGGTGTCTCCTGGCCCTGGAGATGGAGGCCTACCGCCTCCGGAAGCACATCGGCGGCTACGCCGCAGCACTTGGCCGGCTCGACGCCGTGGTCTTCAGCGCTGCTTCGGGGGAGGGGGAATGGCTCGTGCGGGAAAAGACCCTCGCCGATATGGCGTGTTTCGGCATCCGGCTCGACCGGGAGCGGAACCGGACTGCCCGTTCCGTGGACCGGGAGGAGCGGGTCAGCGCCGATGACTCGCCCGTTGCGGTCTATGTGATTCCCACCGATGAGGAAATGGTCTACGCCGAGGAGGTGGCCGCGCTCCTGAACGGGCGGGGGTGACAACGACCGGGAATGGGGTAAACTGTTTTTCCTATCGGATTCGATCCACCAAGGAGGCACGCATGTCGCTGGAAGGTCAAAAGGCACCCGACTTCACCCTGGCGGGAAGTGACGGGAAAATGCACTCTCTGAAAGACTACGCGGGGCAGACGGTCGTCATCTATTTCTATCCCCGGGACAATACGCCGGGATGCACCAAGGAGGCCTGCGGCTTCCGGGATCTGCACCAGGATCTGATGGAGCGCGGCGTTGTGCTTCTCGGCGTCAGCAGGGACAGCCTCGCGTCCCACGACACGTTCATCAAGGCCTTCGGCCTCCCCTTCACGCTTCTGTCGGATCCGGACGCCGCCATGATGACCGCCTACGGTGCCTTCGGCGAGAAGGTCCAGTACGGCAAGACCACCATGGGCACGATCCGCTCCACAGTGGTGGTGGGTCCCGACGGTACGGTGGTGAAGCACTGGTCCAAGGTGGCCAAGGCAGATGCCCATCCGGCCCAGGTGGCAGAATTCCTCGCCAACCGGGCGTAGGGAACTCCCATGGCAGAGAGCGGCCAGTCATTTCTCGTTGCCTGCCCCGCCTGTGGCACGACCAACCGGGTGCCGGCATCCAGGGAAGGGGTTGCGGGCCGCTGCGGCAGGTGCCGCGGTGTGCTCCCGCCCCTCTATTTCCAGCCGGTACCGCTTACCGACCGGAGTTTCGACCCATTCTTCGCCGGTTATCATGGTCCTGTTCTGGTTGAATTCTGGGCCCCCTGGTGACCCCTCTGCCGGGACTTCGCACCGGTGGTGCGGGAGGTTGCGCGCGAGCTTGCCGGCACGGCGGCAGTGGTTCAGGTGAACACCCAGGAGAACCCGCACCTGGCAGCCCGCTTCGGCATCCGGGGGATTCCGGCCCTGGTGCTCCTGCGGCAGGGACAGGTGCTCGCCACCTGGAGCGGAGCACTACCCAGGGAGGCGGTGCTTTCCCGGATCCGCGGCGCCCTGCGCTAAGGTGGCAGGGCATCGGCGTTTCCCTCAAAACCGTTGACATGAGTCCCGATTGCGCTAGAGTATGAACTCGGCATTTCACTCGACGCCAAGGAGAGTAGAATGCAACCAGCCGGCATATCACATTCCCTCTTCCCCTCGTTGCCGCCCGAGTTCCTTCCCCTGGCGCTCTACACCCTTGCGGCATCCATCTTGGTCGGCATGCTCCTTCTGGCCGCCTGGTGGCTCGGCGCCAAGACCACCAACCGCAACAAGGAACTCCCCTACGAATCGGGCGCAATCCCCACCGGTTCGGCCCGGCTCGCCTATCCGGTCCCGTTCTACCTCATCGCCATCTTCTTCATCGTCTTCGACGTGGAGGCGGCCTTCATCTTCGCCTGGGCCACGGCCTGGCGCGAGCTGGGTCTTCCGGGCCTCGTCCACATCACCTTCTTCATCGTCATCCTCCTTCTCGGCCTCGTCTGGCTCTGGCTGAAGGGGGGCCTCGACTGGGGACCGTCCCGTGCACGGAGGGGCCATGTCCGAGACTGAGGTCCCGCAGAACAACATCATCCTGGCCCGCCTGGACGACCTGATCAACTGGGGGCGCGCCAACTCCCTCTGGCCCATGTTCTTCGGCCTCTCCTGCTGCTTCGTCGAGATGATGACCTCCTTCACCTCCCGCTACGACGTTTCCCGCTTCGGGGCCGAGGTGCTCCGGGGCACCCCCCGGGAGGCGGACCTGATGGTCATTGCCGGCACCGTTTTCAAGAAGATGGCCCCCTCCATCCTCCGGCTCTACGAGCAGATGGCCGAGCCCAAGTGGGTCATCTCCATGGGGAGCTGCGCCAACTCCGGCGGTATGTACGACGTCTACAGCGTGGTCCAGGGGGTGAACCAGATCATTCCGGTAGATGTCCACGTTCCCGGCTGTCCCCCGCGCCCCGAGGCGTTCCTCCAGGGGCTGATGCTGCTCCAGGAAAAAATCAGGCGGGAAGAACGCCCCGCCAGGAAGGTCCTCCACCTGGCCGGCGGGAGCGAGGGAACCACCCGGCCGGTGCTGGTGGACGGGGTGACCAAATCCCGCGACACCCGGGGACCCGGCATGGAAGGGATCGCCATCAGGGGGACCTCGGTGCAGCACCCAGATTTCCCGATGCCCCGCTCCGACGAGATGTGGCGGCCGTCGGCCCCGAAGCACCACTTCCCCGACTTCGGTCTTGCCGGCGAACTGGAAACGGTCTTCGGCCACCGGGTGGTGCGGGACGATAACGCCACCGACATGCTCACCTACCGCTGCCCGCCGGAGCTGCTGCCGGACGTGCTGCGCCACCTGAAGACCCGGAGCGCCGCACCTTTCCGGCGTCTGGAGGACGTGGCCTGCGTGGACGAGTCGTGCCGCCGGGAGCGATCGCGGTTCCCGGACTTCACCGTCAATTACCACCTCCTGAACTTCCACATCCCCGGACATCTGCGGATCAAGGCCGAGCTGCGAGGGGATACGCCGGAGATCCCGAGCGCGACAAGCGTCTTCCCGGCGGCCGACTGGTACGAGCGGGAGGCCTTCGACATGTACGGCATCCGGTTCGCCGACCACCCGAACCTGCGCCGCATCCTCATGCCGCCCGACTGGGAGGGACACCCCCTGCGAAAGGATCATCCTTCCGGGCCACGGAGATGCCTTCCTACACCACGGACGACGCCCGGCGCCATCAGGCCCTGCCGGCCTCTGATTTCTTCGATAGAATTGACGAAGAAACCCTGATCCTGAACCTGGGGCCCCAGCACCCCGGCACCCACGGCATCATCCGCTTCGTCCTCAAGCTGGACGGCGAAGAGATCGTGGACATGGACACCGACATCGGCTACCACCACCGGGGTGCCGAAAAGATCGGCGAGCGCCAGCACTGGAACCAGTTCATCCCCTACACTGACCGGATCGACTACCTGGCCGGGGTCCAGAACAACCTGGCCTACGTGAATAGCGTTGAGCGGCTCTGCGGCATCACCGTGCCGGACCGGGCCATCACCATCCGGGTCATGCTGGCGGAGCTCTTCCGGATCGCCAGCCACCTGGTCTGGCTCGGCACCTTTGCCGCCGACGTGGGGGCCATGACCCCGGTCTTCTACACCTTCACGGACCGGGAAAAGATCTTCGACATCGTGGAGATGGTCACCGGCGGCCGGATGCACCCCTCCTGGTTCCGGATCGGCGGCGTGGCCGACGATCTCCCCGAGGGGTGGGACGGGGCGGTGAAGGCGTTTCTCGACTGGATGCCGGCCCGGCTCAAGGAGTACGAGGACCTTCTGAAGGAAAACCCCATCTTCAAGGCGCGGCTCAAAGGAGTGGGCGTCATCACCGGGGACGAGGCCCTGGAGTGGGGAATCACCGGCCCGAACCTGCGGGCCTGCGGCGTGGAATGGGACCTGCGGAAGAAGATCCCCTACAACGGCTACCAGCACTTCCACTTCGAGGTTCCGACCGAGGAGGGGGGGGATTGCTGGGCCCGCTACCGGGTCCGGATCGAGGAGATCCGCCAGTCGCTCCACATCGTCCGACAGTGCTGGAAGGAGATGCCGGCCGGGCGCTGGATCACCGACGACTACCGTTACGTGCTGCCCAAGAAGCGGGACGCGCTCCACGACATCGAATCCCTGATTCACCATTTCATCAATGCCACACGGGGAATGGCGCCGCCAAAGGGGGAGAACTACAGCGCCATCGAGGCGCCCAAGGGGGAGAACGGCTACTTCGTGGTGAGCGACGGCCTCAACGTGCCGTACCGGGTGCGGATCAAGACGCCGAGCTTCCCGCACATCCAGGCCCTCCCCCTCATGAGCCGGGGGTGGCTCGTGGCGGATTTCCTGGCCATCATCGGGTCCATTGACTTCGTGCTGGCGGATTTGGACAGGTGACGCCGATGATCCCGGAGCTTCTCAAAAAGGAACTTCAGTCCCGCGTCGCCCACGCCGTCACCAACCGCGAGGCGGCCGTGGACGTGATGAAAGAGCTGCAGCGCCACTACGGCTGGCTCACCGACGAGGCGGTGGGGGAGGCGGCGGAGCTCCTGGGACTCACCCCCCTCCAGGTGGAGGAGCTGGCCACCTTCTACGAGATGATCTACCGCCGCCCCGTGGGAAAGCGGGTGATCCACGTCTGCGACTCCATCTCCTGCTGGGCCCTGGGGGGGGAGAGTCTCATGGCGCACCTGGCAGCGGCGCTCGGCATCGAAACGGGGCAAACCACGGCGGACGGGCTCTTTACGCTTCTGCCCTGCTGCTGCCTCGGCAATTGCGGCGAAGCCCCGACTCTCATGGTCGGTGACACCCTCCACGGCCGGGTGACACCGGAGCGGGCCGGAGAAATCCTGGCTGCAGAGCGGCGGGTTCTTTCCGCCAGGGAGGAGTGAAATCATGATCAGAATCAAGCGGGTCTACGACGAGCCGACGCCGGAGGATGGAAAACGCATCCTGGTGGACCGGCTCTGGCCCCGGGGCATCACGAAAGACAAGGCACGCATCGATGAGTGGCTGAAGGAGGTCGCCCCCAGCGACGGGTTGCGGCAGTGGTTCGGCCACGACCCGGCCCGGTGGGACGAGTTCCGGGAGCGCTACCGGCGGGAGCTGGACGCGAAGGCGGAACTCCTGGATGGACTCCGGAAGCTGGCGGCCGGCGGGACGGTGACGCTCCTGTTCGCGGCAAAGGATGAAAAGCACAACAACGCGGTGGTGTTGAAGGACATTCTTGTTGAGCAATAAGACCCCCCTCAGTCCCCCCCCACCCTGTAGGGGGAAGCGAGCGTGAGCGAAACAGGGGGGGCGAAGCAGGTGGGTGAACAAAGGGTTTAATGGAACAGGTTCTCTTCCGACATAACCGTCCCGGCCGGTGCGTGACCTTTGCCGAGTACCGGGCCGAGGGGGGCTTCGCGGCCCTGGAGAAGGCCCTTTCCGGCATGTCGCCCAACGATGTCCAGCAGGTGGTGATCGACGCCAACCTGCGGGGCCGGGGCGGGGCCGGGTTCCCCACCGGGAAGAAGTGGTCCTTCGTGCCGCGGGACATCCCCGGCCCCCGCTATCTCATCTGCAACTGCGACGAGATGGAGCCGGGCACCTACAAGGACCGGATACTCCTGGAGGCGAACCCCTATTCCCTGGTGGAGGGGATGACCCTGGCCGCCTACGCCATCGGCGTGGCCCACGCCTTCATCTTCATCCGCCGGGGCTACGAAGAGGCGGCGGAGAACTGCCGGCGCGCCATTGCCGAGGCAAAGGACGCGGGCCTGCTGGGGAAGAACATCCTCGGCTCCGGTTTCTCCCTGGAACTGGACGTCCACCAGTCCGCCGGCCGCTACATCTGCGGCGAGGAGACGGCCCTCATGAACGCGCTGGAGGGGAGACGGGCCAACCCGCGGAGCAAACCCCCCTTCCCGGCGGTGAAGGGGCTCTGGGGGCGTCCCACGGTGGTGAACAACGTGGAGACCCTGGCCAATATCCCGGCCATTGTGGCGGGCGGCGCCGCCTGGTTCAAGGGGTTGGCGACAATTCCCGAGGCAGCCGGCACCAAGCTCTTCTGCGTGAGCGGACATGTGAACAACGCCGCCTGCTTCGAGCTTCCCCTGGGGATGAGCCTGGGCGAGATCATCGACGGACCCTGCGGCGGCATGCTGCCGGGGCGGGAGTTCAAGGCGTGCATCCCCGGCGGGGCGTCCACGCCGTTCTTTACCCGGGAGCACTGGAACGTTCCCATGGACTTCGACGCAGTGGCAAGGGCGGGCTCCCGGCTCGGCACCGGCGGCATCGTGGTCTTCGACCGGAACACCTGCATGGTGGCGGCAACCCTGAACCTGGTGTCCTTCTATGCCCGGGAGTCGTGCGGCTGGTGTACCCCCTGCCGGGAGGGGCTCCCCTTCGTGAAGGACGTCCTGGCCCGGATCGAGGCGGGCGCCGGGCGGGAGGAGCATATCGCCATTCTCCGGGAGCACGTGCAGTACCTGAACTACGCGTTCTGTCCCCTGGCGCCCGGTGCCATGGGGCCGGTCGAGGGGCTCCTGCGGCTCTTCGAGGACGAGATCCGTGAACACATCGTGCTGGGGCGCTGCCCCTTCGGAGGAAAGGTATGACGGCACCGGCTGACGATATCGGCGGTCTCGTAACCCGGGCCACGAGGCTCTGGACAGGGAACTTCGGCAATCTCCTCGTACTCTCCCTGGTTTTCGCCCTGGTGGCGTGGATTCCCGTGGCCAACATCGGGTTTCTGGCCGGCTACACCCGGGCGGTACTCAAGGTGGCCCGCGGGGGAAAGGCGGAGCCGGGGGACATCTTCCGGGCCTGGGACTGCTTCGGCGACCTCTTCGTCTACCTCCTGCTCGTGGTCGTGGCCATGTTCGCCCTGAACCACGTGCCGGTCATCGGCCAGGTGGCGGGGTTCATCCTGTCGGTGGTGGTCGCGCCCGGCATGTACGGCATTATTGACCGGCGGATGAAGTTCATGGACGCCTTCCGGTGGAGCCTCGAAACCATCAGGGGGGACCTGGCCGGCTGGATTCTGGCGGTACTCGTGGGGAGCATCTTCATGGCCGTTGGGGCACTTCTCCTCGGTATCGGCATCATCCTCACCCTTGGCTGGGGAAGCCTCGTCACGGCGCTCCAGTACGACAAGGGGGAACAACCACGGGTGATTATCCTGTAACCTGAAACCATGCCCAAACTGACCATCGATCACATACCGGTCGAAGTCCCTCCCGGCACCAGCGTGCTGGAGGCGGCCAAGACTGCGGGAATCTGGATTCCGCACTTCTGCTACCACCCGGCCCTCGGCAGCGTGGGGGCCTGCCGGCTCTGCGCCGTGAAGCTGCTGGACGGGCCGGTGAAGGGGATCCAGATGTCGTGCATGCTCCCGGCCCAGGACGGCATGGTGGTCTCCACCACCGACCCCGAGGCCCTGAAGATGCGGAGCCTGGTCATCGAGTGGCTGATGATGAATCACCCCCACGACTGCCCGGTCTGCGACGAGGGGGGCGAGTGCCTCCTCCAGGACTACACCGTGGCCGGCGGCCACGGCATCCGCCGCTTCGAGGGGAAAAAACGGACCCACGTGAACCAGGATCTGGGGCCGCACATCCAGCACGAGATGAACCGCTGCATCCAGTGCTACCGGTGCGTCCGCTTCTACCAGGAATATGCCGGCGGCAGCGACTTCGGGGTCATGGGGAGCGCCCGGCGGGTCTACTACGGCCGGTTCCAGGAGGGAACGCTCGAATCCCCCTTCTCGGGAAATCTCGTCGACATCTGCCCCACCGGGGTCTTCACCGACAAGACCGCCCGGTTCCGGGCCCGCTACTGGGACTACGAGATGGCCCCCTCGGTCTGCCCCCACTGCTCCCTCGGCTGCAACACCGTGCCGGCGGCCCGCTACCGGGAGCTGCTCAAGACCATGGCCCGGGAGAACCCCGCCGTGAACGGCCACTTCATCTGCGACCGGGGACGGTTCTCCAATGCCGCCGTGAACGATCCGGCGCGGCCGAGGGTGCCGCTGGTTGACGGGGAAGAGGTTTCATGGGCCGCGGCCCTCGACGCCACCATGCTGCGGATCGAAGAGTTCATGGAGCTCTACGGCCCCGGCCGCCTGGCCCTGATCGGCTCGCCCCGCCTCCCGCTGGAGGGGGGTGTCCTTCTGGCACGGCTGGCCGGGCTCATCGGAACGGAGTACCTTTGTTACTTTGCCGGGCGGGACGAAGGGGAGCGGGTAGCCGCCGCCGTTTCCCTCCTTGCCGACGGCAGGACGGCATCCATGGCGGACGTACGCAAGGCCGACTGCGTTGTCATCCTCGAATCGGACCTCCGGGACGAAGGGCCGATGATGCTTCTGGCGGTCCGGCAGGCATGGCGCAGCGGCGCGCCGGTCTTCCTGGTGGGGAAACATGCGCCCTTGGCGCAGGCCCTGGCCGTTTCCATCGAAGCCATCGAGCTCAGCATCATTGAAGAGGTGCCCCTGGCGATATTCGAGAGGGCCGTGGTCATCTGCGGCACCAGGAACAATCCTCCCGCAGCCACTGAGTCACTTGCCCATACTGATGCCAAAATCGCGTACCTCTTTCCCGGCCCCAACGCCTTTGGGGCGGGGCTTCTGATGAAGGAGCACGGAGCGGTTGCCCTGGCCGAGGCCGTTGCCTCGGGAAGAGTGAAGGGGATCATCGCCGTGGAGGCCGACATCCCCGAGGCGCTCCTGGCCGGCGTGCCGTTCGTGGTGGCCGCCGACTGGCTCCCGACGGAAACGGTCCGGCGTGCCCAGATCGTTCTTCCCACCGCCGCCTGGGTGGAGACTGACGGCACCTACGTCACCTTTGAAGGGCGCGCCCAGCGGTTCCGGAAGGTCATGGCATCCGGCCTTCCGATCCGGGGGCTCCCGGCCCGCTACCACGCCTCCCCCGACAAGCCCGCGCCGCTCCATCCGCCGCGGGTGCACCGGAGCGTCTCCCCCGGCGGGGAGCTCCGCCCTGCCTGGCGGTTCGTGGCCGAGCTCATTGAGCGCTGTGGGGGAGACGCGGTTACTGAGCCCTTTGTTGGGCGATGGGAGCGGCTGCGGGGCCTTGACCCGGAGGGGGAAGGGGTGATGCTGTGGGAGTTTTAAATGTCGCTTTCAGCAACAATGAAAGCACGGAAGAAACAGCCCGGCGAATCAGCGCAATCCCTCACGCCGGGCGAGCGCCTGCGTCGTGCCCTTGAACTTTCCGCGTTGTGCCGCGTCCTCAGGGAGAGCGGCAGGAAGGCAGAATCCACTACTAAACCAGAAAAAGGAGCATCATGAGCAGGTTACCCGCATGCCCCCAATGCAGTTCGGAATACACCTACGAAGACGGCGCCATGTACGTCTGCCCCGAATGCGCCCATGAATGGCCAATTGAGGCTTCGGGAGAGAGCCCGGAAGAGCGGCGCGTCGTGCGCGATGCCTTCGGCAACGTGCTCAGTGACGGCGACTCCGTCACGGTGATCAAGGATCTGAAGATCAAAGGCTCGTCCTCGGTTGTCAAGGTCGGAACCAAGGTGCGGAACATCCGGCTCGTGGAGGGGGACCACGACATAGACTGCAAGATCGACGGCGTCGGTGCCATGCAGTTGAAGTCGGAATTTGTGAAAAAGGCATAGTTGAGGCGAAACGGGCATTGCAAAGCGGACAGGCGCCTGGGAATACCCGTTCACTGTGAATGGCATGTTCAGCCGTCATGACCGCATGGGAGAGACAACCCGGCGCGGCGGCGCATGCACTCGGGCGCCATCCCCTGGCAATGCGTCACACCATTGAGGACGCCGATGGAGAACGAACACATCTGCAGACTGCTGCTCGATTTCGCAGCCGATTGGGAGTTCTGGCTCGACCCCGAGGGGGTCTGCCGCTATGTCTCCCCGGCCTGCGAGCGGATCACCGGGCACCGCCCCGATGAGTTCATGAATGATTCGGGGCTTCTGCGGCGGATTGTCCATCCCGACGACCGGAAGCTCGTGGAGGACCATCTGGCGGGCGCCCTGGCGAACCGGGCAGGGGTCTGCCCCATCGACTTCCGCATCATAAACCGTGATGGTGAGGTGCGCTGGATCAGCCATCACTGCCAGCCGGTGCACGATGGCTCCGGGACGTTCCTCGGCCGTCGGGGGAGCAATCGGGACATTACCGACCGCATGGCGGCCCAGGAGGAGAACCGGCGGCTTGGCGGGCTCATGGAGCGGCTCGTCCGCGTTGTGCAGGAGCTTTCCCGGGCCCGCAGCCTCGACGAGATTACGGCGGTGGTCCGGACCGCCGCCCGGGAGTTGGTGAACGCCGACGGAGCCACCTTTGTCCTGCGGGAAAACGGTAACTGCTTCTATGCGGACGAGGATGCCATCGCCCCGCTCTGGAAGGGGCTCCGGTTCCCCCTTGAGCACTGCATCAGCGGGTGGGTCATGCTCAACCGGCAGGCGGCGGTCATTGAGGATATCTACCAGGATGAGCGGATACCCGTCGAGGCCTATCGCCCCACGTTCGTGCAAAGCCTTGCCATGGTCCCCATCCGGGGGGAGGACCCCATCGGCGCCATCGGCACCTACTGGGCCCGGCGCCATCGCCCCTCCGACCAGGAGATCAGTGTCATTCAGGCCCTTGCCGACACGACGTCGGTGGCCATGGAAAATGTGCGGGTCTACGCGGATTTGGAGCAGCGCGTGCGGGAGCGCACCGAGGCCCTGGAAACCGCCAATCGCGAACTTGAGGCATTCGGCTTTTCGGTTTCCCACGACCTGCGCGGCCCGCTCCGGAGGCTGGACGGGTACAGCCGCATCCTCTATGAGGACTACGCCGACCGCCTGGAGGGGGCGGGGCGGGACATCCTCATCCGCATGATCCGGCTGGCAACGCAGATGGAACAGTTGATAGACGATCTCCTCAGGTTTTCCCGGAGCGTGAAGGGTGAGGCCGTCCGCGAGGCGGTCAACCTGAGCCGCCTGGCGCGGAGCATCGCCCGTGAGTTGAGTGACGGTGAGCCCGGACGGACGGTGGAATTTATCATCGCCGACGGACTCACTGCCGAGGGGGACCCGGGGTTGCTGCGGGCGGCGCTGGAGAACCTGATGAGAAACGCCTGGAAATATACGGCCCCAAAGGAGAATGCAGTTATCGAATTCGGCCGTTGCGAGGGGGAAGGAGAGAGGTTCTACTTTATCCGCGACAACGGCGTCGGTTTCGACATGGTCCATAAAGACAAGCTCTTTGAGCCCTTCGAGCGCCTCCACGACGCGCGCACATTCGAGGGGACCGGCATCGGCCTCGCCACGGTCAAGCGGATCATCGACCGCTACGGGGGGCGCATCTGGGCGGAGGGAACGCCCGGCGCCGGCGCCACGTTCTACTTTACGCTGCCGGAACCCGGCGGGGAATCATGACCGAAACCACCATCGACATAGTCATCCACGGGGCCAAGATCGCCCTGATCTTCTTCGTGGTGCTGACCCTGGCGGCCTACCTGGTGTTCGCCGAGCGGCGGCTCCTGGCCTGGATCCAGGACCGCAAGGGACCGAACCGGGTGGGGCCCTTCGGCCTGCTGCAGCCCCTGGCGGATCTCATCAAGCTCCTGACCAAGGAGGATTTCCGCCCCGCCGGGGCCGACAAGTGGCTCTTCTATCTGGCCCCGGCCATGGCGGCCGTCCCGGCCATCCTCACCTTTGCGGTGATTCCCTTCGGGGCGCCGGTCACGATCCTCGGCCGGGAGATCCCGCTCCAGGTGGCGGATCTGAATGTGGGGCTCCTCTTCTTCTTGGCGCTCTCCTCCATTGCGGTGTATGGTGTGGCCCTGGGGGGCTGGGCGTCCAACTCCAAGTACGCGCTCCTGGGCTCCATCCGGGGGCTGGCCCAGCTCATCTCCTACGAGCTCTCCATGGGGCTGTCGCTGGTGCCCACGGTGATGCTGGCCGGGTCGCTCCGGCTGTCGGACATCGTGGCGGCCCAGGAGGGGGTCTGGTTCATCGCCTACCAGCCCGTTGCTTTCCTGATCTTTCTCATCAGCATCGCAGCCGAATGCAAGCGGATCCCCTTCGACATACCCGAGGCGGAGGGAGAGCTGGTGGCGGGGTTCCATACCGAGTACTCGGGGATGCGTTTCGGTCTCTTTTTCGTGGGCGAGTACATCAACATCATCGTCCTGGGCGGTTTGGCAACCACCTTTTTTCTGGGCGGCTGGCAGGGGCCGCTGCTGCCTCCCTTTGTCTGGTTTTCGGTGAAGACACTTGCCTTCGCCTTCTTTTTCATCTGGATGCGGGGAACCCTGCCGCGGCTGCGCTACGATCAGCTCATGCACCTGGGATGGAAGGTGCTGACGCCGCTGGCCCTGCTCAACATCCTGATCACCGGATGGGTACTGATGTTCGTGTAACGGAGAGACAAACACCATCGAGAGAAAGGGGGGAGAGAACGTTCGCACCACGCACAACCGCATCACGGTCTGACACACGCACACTGGTCATCGTTCCGCAGAAGAGAATCCAACACGCAACGAAGCAAAGGAGGACGTGTCATGGTTGAGAACGTGAATACCAAGGACAAGCACGGGCATACGCCGCTCATCGACGCGGCGAAGGCAGGGGAGGTGGATGCGATCAGGGATCTCATCGGCCGCGGTGCCGACCTGGAGGCCAAGAGCGAGAAGGGCAAGACCGCCCTCCACTACGCGGCGGCCAACGGTCAGGCGGCAGCCATCCGGGCGCTGCTTGAGGCGGGCGCGCAGGTGGACCCGCGGGATCTCGAATGGCACACCCCCCTCATGCTGGCTGCGAATTACGGATGCAACGAATGCGTGGAAGACCTGCTGACGGCCGGTGCAGACCCCCTGGCCAAGATGAAGCTGGGCAATACGGCCCTGACCTATGCGGAAGCGAACGGACACCCTGACACTCTGGACCTGATCAAAAAGGCGCAGCGGGCCAAGTCGGGCACCGCCTGACCGCCGCGTGAACCAGTGGAGGGACTCCGGCGGAGTCCCTCCACTCCCGTGAACCATGCCCATACTGACCGATTTCAAAGCCATCGCCACCGGGCTTTTCGTGACCTGGAAGCATATCTTCCGCAGGCCGGTGACCGTGGAGTATCCGGAGGTGAAGCGGACGCCGGCGCCCCGCTACCGGGCGCGGATCGTACTCACCCGCGACCCGGACGGCGGCGAGCGCTGCGTGGCCTGCTACCTTTGCTCCGCTGCCTGTCCCGTGGACTGCATCTCCATGGAAGCGGCCGAAGGAGAGGAGGGACGCCGCTACGCCCGGTGGTTCCGGATCAACTTCTCCCGCTGCATCTTCTGCGGCCTCTGCGCCGAGGCCTGCCCGACCCTGGCCATCCAGATGACCCCCGACTACGAGATCTGCGAGCGGGACATCATGGAGCTGGTCTACGAGAAGGAAGACCTCCTCATCGACGGCTGCGGCAAGGACCTGGAGTACGACTTCTACCGCCACGCCGGCATCGGCGTCGCCCAGCCCCGGGGTGAGGGGGCGCGGGAGGAGGAGCCGGTGGATGTGCGGGGATTGATGCCGTGATTTCAACAAAGAACCTGCCACGGAGATACAGAGGCACGGAGAAAAGATCAGGTCCTCTGTGGGCCCCCAAGCATCGATTCCCGATTTTTTCTGCATCTTCGCGTCTCTGTGGCGGATGTTGACTTTTTATGGAACCAACTGTCTTCTACATACTGGCCGCTGTGACCGTCATCGCCACGGTCCTTGCCATCACCGAGAGACACGCGGTGCACGCCATCGTCTACCTCGTCACCTCGTTCTTCGCCCTGGCGGTGATCTTCTTCACGCTCGGCGCGCCGGTGGTGGCGGTGTTCGAGGTGATCATCTACGCCGGCGCCATCATGGTCCTCTTCCTGTTCGTGATCATGATGCTGGACCTGGGGCAGCCGGAGCGGGCCCGGCGCCCCGGCATCCGCGACTGGTGGCCCGCCCTGGCCCTCTGCGCCGTGATTCTGGCCTCGGTCCTGACGCTTCTGGTCTTCCGCGCCCAGGCGGTATCGGCGGCGGGCCGAGCCATCGGCGTGAAGGAATTCGCCCTGGCGCTCTTCGGGAAATACGGGGTGGCAGTTGAGGTGATCTCCATGCAGCTCCTCTTTGCATTGGTGGGAGCGCTCTACCTGGCCAAAAGGAGGGAGCGGTGATCGTCCCCTTCGAGCACGTCCTGGTCCTGGCCGGCCTCCTCTTCGCCCTGGGTCTCGTCTGCGTCCTGGTCTGGCGCATGAACCTGATCATGCTTCTCATCGGTATCGAAGTGATGCTCAACGCCGCCATGCTCGCCTTCGTGGGGGGCGCGGCCCGCTGGGGAATGGCGGACGGGCAGGTCTTCTCCCTCATCATCATGGCCCTTACCTCGGCGAGGTGTCCCTGGCCCTGGCATGGTGGTCTACCTCCACCGGCGGAAGAAGGCGGTTGATGCGGATGAGTTCAGGGAGCTGCAGGGATGAAGCTCTATCTCTCCCTCATACTCCTGCTGCCCCTTCTCGGCGGCACCCTCAACGCGCTGGTGGGGCGGAAGCTCCCCCGCCGGGTGTGCGAGGCCCTGGCCTGTGTCGCGGTCTGGGGTGCCTTCGTCTGCACGGTCCTGGCCTTCGGGGCCTACGAGGCGCCGGAGACCGTGCTGCTGGCCACCTGGCTGGCGGATTTCGATTTCACCGCCCCCATTGCCCTCTACCTGGACCCACTCTCCCTGGTGATGGCGGTGATGATCACCTTCGTCTGCGGCCTGATCCACCTCTACGCCGTGGGGTATATGGCGGGGGAGGAGAGTCCGGCCCGGTTCTTCGCACTGCTGAACCTCTTCGTCTTTGCCATGCTGGTCCTGATCCTGGCGGAGAACCTGCCGCTCCTCTACCTGGGGTGGGAGGGGGTCGGCTTCTGCTCCTACGCCCTCATCGGCTTCTGGTACTCCGACCCGAAAAACGCCACTGCCGGTCGCAAGGCCTTCATCACCACCCGGATCGGCGATACGGCCCTCGGCATCGGCATTGTCTGGTGCTTCCAGCTCTTCCAGACGGCCTCCATCACCCAGATCAACCAGATGGGGTTCCTGATGCCCGTGGGGGTCATCACGGCGCTGGGGCTCCTGTTCCTGGCCGGGGCCATGGGTAAGTCGGCCCAGGTTCCCCTGATGATCTGGCTTCCCGACGCCATGGCCGGCCCGACTCCGGTCTCGGCCCTGATCCACGCCGCCACCATGGTCACCGCCGGGGTCTACCTCATGGCCCGGATGTCGCCCCTCTTCAGCGGGGCTCCCGCGGTCATGGCCGCCGTGGCCGTCACCGGAGCCGTCACGGCCTTCTACGGTGCCACCTGCGCCCTGGTCCAGCGGGACTTCAAGCGGGTGCTGGCCTACTCCACCATCAGCCAGATCGGCTACATGATGCTCGGGGTCGGTGCCGGCGCCGTCACTGCCGCCACCTTCCACCTGCTGGTGCATGCCTTCTTCAAGGCGCTCTTGTTCCTGGGGGCCGGCTGCGTCATCGCGGCCCTCCACCACGAGCAGGACATCTTCAGAATGGGAGGCCTGCGCCGGAGCCTGCCCGTGACCTTCTGGGCCTTTCTGGCCGGGGCCGCGTGCCTGGCCGGGCTTCCCCCCACCGGCGGCTTCTTCAGCAAGGATGCCATCCTGGCCGCGGTCTGGGCCAAGGGGGGCGCGCTCTACGGCGGACTCTTCGTCCTGGGGCTCCTGGCGGCGCTTCTCACCTCCTTCTACACCTTCCGGCTGGTCTATCTGGTTTTCGGGGGCGATGGGGCAACGGAGATTCACCGTAATCCGCGGATCATGGACCTGATGCTCCTTCCCCTGGCGATCCTGGGGCTCATCGGTGGGTTCATCCACCTCCCCGCGTTTCTGGCCGACGGCTGGCTCGGCCGCTTCCTGGCCACGGCCCTCACCGAAGGGGCCGCCCACCTCTCCCACAGGGAGGAGATGGCCGTTGAGGCAATAGCGGCCCTCGTGGCCTTCACCGGACTTGCAATTGCCCACCACCGCTACGGGGGCCTGCGGCGCGGGGCCAGGATCGAGGCGGCGGCCGAGGAACCCCGGGGGATCGCCGCCTTTCTCCTGAACGGCTGGTATGCGGACCATCTCTACCGCATCCTCTTCATCCGCCCCTATGAAGCCATCGCCTCCTTCCTCTGGCGCCGGGTGGACGAAGGGGTGATCGACGATTCCCTCGACCGCCTGGCCGACGGTATCGGCACGGCCGGCCAGGGATTCGGCCGCTGGAGCTGCGGGCGGGTGTCAGTCTATCTCCTCAGCTTCGCGGCGGGGCTGGCGCTGATTCTGGGGTGGCTCGCATGGGGGTGGATCTCATGACTTCCTACCCCATCCTCACCCTCCTGATTCTTCTCCCCCTGGCCGGGGGCCTCTGTCTGGCGCCGGTCTGGAACCGTCCGGAGTGGGCCCGCCCCCTCGCCCTGGGGGTTGCCGTGGCGGAACTGGCCCTGGCCGGCTGGCTCCTCGCCGCTTCGGGAATGCCGCCGGCGCCGGGTGCCGCGGCAGGGTATTTTCTCTGGGAAGACGCCGCCTGGATCGAGCGGTTCGGCATCCGGTACCTGCTGGGGATGGACGGGATCAGCCTCCTCATGGTGGTGCTCACCGCCTTCACCACGGTGGTGGCGATGCTCGTTTCGTGGCGTGGCATCACCGAGCGGGCCACGCTCCACTACTTCCTGATCCTTCTCATGGAGAGCGGGATCATGGGGGTATTCCTCGCCCTTGACCTGGTCCTCTTCTACCTCTTCTGGGAAGTGATGCTGATCCCCATGTTCTTCCTGATCGGCATCTGGGGACACGGCCGCCGCATCTACTCGGCAGTGAAGTTCTTCCTCTATACCCTGGTGGGCTCGCTCCTGATGCTGCTGGCCATCATCGGGGTCTACCTCATTCATGGCGACGCCACCGGCACCTTCACCTTTGCCCTGCCGCTCCTGGCCAAGGCCCCCATTGCCCATGCCGCGGCGCCGTGGCTTTTCGGGGCGTTTCTGCTGGCCTTTGCCATCAAGTTTCCGCTGTTTCCGGTACACACCTGGCTCCCGGACGCCCACACCGACGCCCCCACGGCCGGCAGCGTGATCCTGGCGGCGCTGCTTCTGAAGACCGGGGCCTACGGCCTGGTCCGCTTCGGCTACCCGCTCTTTCCCGAGGCGGCCAAAGGATTCGCGCCGCTCCTCTACGTGCTGGCAATCATCGGCATCCTCTACGCCTCGTGGATCGCCTACGCCCAGGAGGACATGAAGCGGATGGTGGCCTACTCCAGCGTGGGACACATGGGGTTCGTCGCCCTCGGGATCGCCTCCTGGGGGCCGGTGGCCCTGTCGGGCTCCATTCTCCAGATGGTGAACCACGGCTTCACCACCGCCGCTCTCTTCGCCCTGGTGGGGATGCTGGACGAGCGCGCCCACACCCGGGAGGTGGCGGCGTTCGGCGGACTCTGGGGCACGATGCCGGTCTTCTCCTTTTTCTTCCTCTTCTTCGCCATGGCTTCGGCGGGGCTGCCGGGGCTCAACAACTTCGTGGGAGAGTTCCTGATCCTGGTGGGAGTCTTCCGGACCACGCCGGCAGCCGGCGCGATCGCCTTCCTCGGTATCGTGCTGCCGCTCATCTACACCGTGCGACTCGTGCAGGAGGTTCTCTTCCAGACGGAACGGCAACCCCTGCGCCTGCCCGACCTGACCCTGCGCGAGGGGGCGGTGCTGGCCGTACTGGCCGTAATCGACCTCTACATCGGAGTCCATCCGAAACCGCTCCTGGATATCCTCAAGGTGCCGGTGGCGCTGCTGACGGGGGTGGCACCGTGACCATCGCCGATCTCTGGACCATCATGCCGCTTCTGCTCCTCGCCTGCGGGAGCGTCCTCGTGCTTATCCTGGGTGCGATCGTGCCGGGACGGTACGGGACCGCCATCGGGGTGGCGGTCTGCGCCGGTGCGGCCCTCTGGGCTCTGCAGACACCCCCCCGGCCCCTGGCGCCGACCCTGGGGGTGGCGTTCACGCCGTTTGCCCGGTCGTTTGTGGTGCTTTTCGCGGTGACCGCGCTCCTGTCCCTGCTCCTTGCCCATGACCACGCCGACCGCCAGGGATTGGAGGGAGAGGAGTATCCGGCCACGATCCTGTTCGGCGCCTTCGGCATGGGGGTGGTGGCGAGCGCGGCCAACTTCCTGACCCTCTTTCTGGGGCTGGAGGCCCTGACCTTTGCCTTCTACATCCTGGTGGCCTACGATCGCAACCGGCCGGCATCAGGGGAAGCGGGGCTCAAGTATCTCCTCATGGGGGCCGTGTCCGCCGCATTCGTGGCCTTCGGCATCGCGCTCCTCTATGGTGCCACCGGCTCCCTGGAGATCGGGCGGGCCGTTGCCGCTTCGGCCGCGGGCGGCGGGATCGCCCTGGCGGGATGGGGGCTCCTCCTGGCAGGGCTCGCCTTCAAGGTGTCGCTGGCCCCGGCCCACCTCTGGACCCCGGACGTCTACCAGGGGGGGCCAACGCCGGTGACCGCCTTCCTGGCAGCCGGTTCCAAGGGCGCGGCCATTGCCCTGTTCCTGCTGATCCTGCCCCCCCTGGGGGGAATCGGTCCCCTGCGGGCACCCCTCTGGGGACTGGCGCTCCTCTCCATGGCCGTGGGGAACCTGGCAGCCCTGCTCCAGCCCAATGTGAAGCGGATGCTCGCCTACTCCTCCGTGGCCCAGATGGGGTACGTGGCCCTGGCGCTTCTCTCGGGTGGACGGGGCTACGAGGCAGCGGCCTTCTATGCCGTTGCCTATGGGGTCATGAGCCTGGCGGCCTTCGGCGCACTGGCCTCCCTGGAACAGGAAAGACCGCTGGAGCAGGTGGATGAGCTCCGGGGGATCGGCTACCGGCAGCCTTCCAGGGGGTGGTACTGGCGGTGGCCATGTTTGCCCTGGCGGGAATTCCCCCCACCGTGGGCTTTGCCGGCAAGTTCGCCATCTTTTTCGCGGCCCTCAGGGCAGGGGAGACGCCCCTGGCGATCATCGGCATCCTCACGGCAGCGGCGTCGGCCTACTACTACCTGCGGGTGGTGGTGAACCTCTACATGAAACCGGCTGAGGAGGCTGCCCCGGGCCCGCTCCCCACCCCGGCGGAGGCGGTCTGCCTCGGCACCGTGACCGTCGCCATCCTGGCCCTCGGTGTCTGGCCCGGTCCCTTGTTCGACTTGGTTGCGGCAATCCTCAAGGCCTGAGCCACGTGTTCGGGAGGAACCAGATGAAACGCATGCTCGCCACCTGCCTGTTTGCGACGCTGGTCGGTACGCTCCCGGCCTTTGGTGCCGAAGGCGACGCGGTCGCCCGTGCCCGGATGGCCGCTGACCGGCTTTCCGCCACCCTGCGGGAGCGGGTCATGACCGTGATGAAGGAGAAGGGACCGGCAGAGGCGGTGAAGGTCTGCTTCGCTGAGGCCCAGAAACTGACGGCGGAACTGGCGCGGACCGAACATCTGTCCATCAGGCGGACATCGCTCAGGATCAGAAACCCGGCCAACAGTCCCGACCCCTTCGAGCGCAGCGCCCTTGAGCGGTTGGCCGCCATGAAGGAACAGGGGAGCCTGCCGGGGGAGATGATCGTGCCGGCCCGGGTGGGGGGCAAGCAGGTCCTGCGCTACGTGAAGCCGATCCTCGTGCAACCCGGCTGCCTCGTCTGCCACGGTGCCGAAGACTCGATCCCTCCCGAGGTGAAGACGCATCTGCAGGCGCGCTACCCCGGCGACCGGGCCACCGGCTTCACGGCGGGAGACCTGCGGGGGATCGTGAGCGTGGTGGTGGATGAGTAGGGGGCAACGGTGCAAACCCTCGTAAAAGCCTCATCAGCCTTGCCATCATCATTGCCTGCGCCAGGATCGGCAAGCGGTTCCCCACCCTTGGCGGCCTCATTGCCACCATGCCCCTCACGAGCCTGCTGGTGCTCCTCTGGCTCTGGTCCGAATCGCCGGGGGACTACCGGCTCATGGAGGGGTACACCAGGGGAGTTCTCTGGGGGATCATCCCAACCATCCTCTTCTTTGTGGCGGCATATGTCCTTTTCCGGCGGCATCTCCCGCTGCCGGTTGTCCTGGCGGCCAGTTTCGGCGTGTGGCTGGCCGGGGCAGCGGTACATCAGTATTTTCTCAAGTGAATCCATAAACGGCGTTTCTGCCGCAGGGTTCACGGATATCGCGGATAAACTCTGCGGCTGATTGCTTTTTGGTGTGTCAGGGGGGCTGAGGTTGCGTGAGGGGAGCTGCGGTGGTGAGGGTGCGCACTGATAGCACGGATTGTTGATCCTCCCCCTGGCCCTCCGAACTCTCTGTGGTTAATGCGTTACCTCGTGTATTTTTCGAAGAAGGGAGATGTGTGAAGAGATGCTTTCTGGCCGCAACTGCGGCCGTTTTCGTTCTGATGATGACCTTCGTCGCCCGGGCGGGCGGTGCGAAGCATTACGCTGTGGCGGTGCTGCCGGCCCCGGTCCTCAATACTCTCGATTTCCCCGGCATCTTCGGCGGCAGGGACGGCTCGACCCTGCGTACGGACCGACAGGGCCAGATCCGGGAGCTGGAATTCATCGCCCTGCCGGGGACGGTGTTCGTGGTCCACGAGACAGTCCGAAACGGCGCATCAGTGGTCCACCGGGTGACCACCGACGACTATTCCTATCCATCGGCCACGGGTTATTTCGTGGATGACCGTTTCGTCCGGCTCACGGATGAGGAACCGCCGCCGCGGTCCCGGACGCTCCCTTCCCGCGACGAGATCATCGCCCGCCTTCTGGCTGCCAGGGGAAGCCGTTACGTCTGGGGGGGCAATGTGCGCGCCGGGGTGCCGGCCATGGTGGATTTCTTTCATCCACCGGGCAGGCTCCCCGCCGAAACGAACCGCCGCTGGCGGCTCCAGGGGCTCGACTGCTCGGGGCTTCTCTACGAGGCCACCAACGGCGTCACTCCCCGGAACACGAGCGAGCTCACCGGCTTCGGCCGGGGCGTCCCCATTGCCGGCCTTTCCGCCGCGGCCATCCGCAGCCGGCTGGAGCCCCTGGACCTGATCGTCTGGAAGGGGCACGTGATCATCGTGCTGGACCGGGAACGGACCATCGAGAGCCGCCTCGGCCCGGTGCCGGGGGTGCGGGACGGCGTGGCGGTCCGGCCCCTGGGGGAGGTGCTGGCCGAGGTAATGAAGGGGCGGGCGCGTCGGACCGGTTCAGGGACGCGGACGGGCAGGGGGAGAAGACCTTTGTCGTGCGGCGGTGGTATGAATAGGGCGGTCAGCAGCCCCGCCGCTTGAGTTCCTGGCTTGCCAGGCGCTTGCGCTCGGCGCCCAGGCGCCCCGAGGCGGCCAGATTCCTGACCTCCATGGTCGAGGCGGACGCGAGGAGGGTGCTGAACAGGGAGGTGGGGGTGTTGGGGTTTTTGAGCATGGCCGCCTTCAGGTTGGGGCGGTTGCTCCAGCACTGGTGGCGTGCCACGGCAGCGATGACGTCGCCGGTGGCGCGGGAGCTGGAAACCAGTTGAAAGACCGACCCTTCCTTGAGGCGGGGGTTCGTGAGGCACGACTCCACCACCCGCATATCGCCCTCCTTGAGCAGGGCGTCCAGAATCGATGCGGTGGCGCGCCGGGCAAGGGTGATCTTGTTGCCCAGGGGGGTGGTGGAGAGACGCTGGATGACAGCGCGCTCGGCCGCGACGCGCTGGTCCGGGGTCACGCCGGCGAGAAGGCAGAGGTCCACCAGCTCGAACAGATAGAGGTGGGGCAGCAGGGCCATGACCAACTGGGCCGGGGTGGCGGGGTTGCGCACCAGGGCCGCCTTCAGCTTGTGGCTCTCGGCCACCGCATCGTGGCGGCCGATGGCTGCAACGAGATCCTCGCCCAGGTCCCGCCGCCCCAGCAGTACCAGAAGATGGTTTTCGTCCAGGGCCGGGTTGCGCAGGGCTGCCCGGATCACCTCGGGCGCGGGGTCGGCCACGACCTGGAAGAGTTCCTCCCTGCCGCAGGTGAGCGCCCCGTGCAGCCGCTGTGACAATTCCCGGTCAAGCTGAACATTTTTTGCGTAGATCCCGCCCGGTTCCATGGTCCATCACTCCGCACAGCACGACAACTTGCTGACATCCCTCGTGAATCCCTGGGCGCAGAGCCGCAGTCCCTCTCCTATTGAAGGGTAGACGTGCAAGGCGTTTGCCAGATCGTCGAACGTAGCCCTCAGCCGGATGGCCAGCGCTGCCTCGTTGATGAGCTCGGCCCCCCGGTGGCAGGCCAGGTGCGCCCCCAGCAGCCGTCCAGTGGCCCGCTCCGCCACCAGTTTGATGACGCCTGCCGTATGCCCGGTCACATGGGCCTTGGGAATGGCCGACACGGGGAGAATGCTCACGATCGGATCGAGTCCGGCGTCCCGGGCACCCTGTTCGGTGTAGCCGACGGCCCCCACCTCCGGGTCGGTAAAGATGGCCATGGGCACGCTCAGGTGGTCCATGGCGCAGCCGCAGCCGGTGGCGAACATGTCGTCCACGGCGATGATTCCCTCCCGCGCCCCCACCGTGGCGATCATCATTCCTCCGATGCAGTCGCCGGCGGCCCAGATGCCCGGAGCCGCGGTCCTCATCCGTTCGTCCACCCTGACGAACCCCCGGCTGTCGGTTTCCACGCCGGCCAGTTCCAGGCCAATGCCGCGGGTGGCCGGTGCGGTCCCCGCCGCCAGGAGGAGCTGTTCCGCCGTATAGGTCCGGCGTCCGTCCTCGCGCTCGACCTCAACGCTCACTGCGGAGCCGTCTCCCGACACCGCGCAGACCGGCGAACGGCAGACGATCTCCATTCCTTCGTCCCTGAGGACGTTCCGTATCGCCAGGGCCGGTTCGGGTTCCACGGGGGCGAGGATGCGCGGCCCGTGCTCGAGGATGGTCACCCGGGTGCCCAAGCGTTGGAACATCTGCCCCAGCTCCACGGCGATGACCCCGCCGCCGATGATGATGAGAGACGCCGGAAAGCGTTTCAGCAGGAGCGCGCCCCGGCTGGTGAGAAACGGGGTGGATTCCAGGCCCGGTATCTTCGGGATGCGGGGCGTGCCGCCGACGGCCACGAGGAAACGGTCGCAGCGGTAGACCCGGTCCACCACTTCCAGCCGGCCGGGGCCCAGGAATCGGCCGGTCCCCTTGGCCAGCTCCAGACCCGGCGTATCCCGGAGCAGATCCAGGTACCTGGTGGTGCGCAGATGCTTTACTACCTCTTCCTTGCGGGCCATGAGGGGGGCCGGATCGACGGTGTCTCCGCACTCTCCGAGGCCGAGCCTTGCCCCGAGCCGCCCCTCCTGATAGAATAGCGCCCCGTGGATCAGGGTCTTGCTCGGCACGCACCCCCAGTTGATGCAGGTGCCGCCGAGGACGCTCTTTTCGACCATGAGCACCCGGGCACCCCTGGAGTGGGCCCGAAGTGCGGCGGCAAAGGCGGTGGAGCCTGAGCCGAGGATGATGAGGTCGTGTCTGTCGGACATGGCATGATTCTCCCTGGTCCTGACAGTGTACCCGAATGCGTGCGTTTGAGAAGTACGTTATGGCGACAAGGAGGAATCATGGCCGCGGTAAGCCTTACCAACGAAGACGCCCGCCTGGGCGCCGATACCCTCAGGATGCTGGCGGTGGACGCGGTTGAAGCCGCTGCCTCCGGTCACCCGGGGCTGCCCATGGGGGCCGCCGACTACGCCTTTCTCCTCTGGCACTCCCACCTCCGCTTCGACCCCGCCGACCCGGAGTGGCCGGGGAGGGACCGGTTCATCCTCTCGGCGGGACACGGCTCCATGCTCCTCTACGGCCTGCTCCACCTCTTCGGCTTCGACCTTCCCCTGGATGAGCTGAAGCGGTTTCGCCAGTGGGGGAGCCGCACCCCGGGCCATCCCGAATACGGCCACACCCCCGGCGTGGAGGTGACCACCGGCCCCCTGGGGCAGGGGTTCGCCATGGGGGTGGGCATGGCCTTGGCGGCGCGCATGGGGGCCGCCCGCTTCGCCGACGAGCGATTCGATCCCTGCGCCCACCATATCTACGCCCTGGTGAGCGACGGCGACCTCATGGAGGGAATCAGCCAGGAGGCGGCATCCCTGGCCGGGCACCTGAGGCTCGGCAACCTGGTCTACCTGTACGACGACAACCGAATCACCATCGAGGGCTCCACGGACTTGGCCTTTTCCGAGGACACGGCGGGGCGTTTCGCGGCTCTTGGCTGGCACGTGCAGGCCGTTGACGGCCACGATGTCCGCCAGGTGGACGAGGCCCTCTGGCGGGCCCGGGTGGAACGGGAGCGGCCCTCTCTCATCATCGCCCGGACCCATATCGCCCAGGGCTCGCCCGGCAAGCACGACTCTGCCGCCGCCCACGGCTCGCCCCTGGGTGCCGAGGAGGCCGCCGCCACGCGCAGGAGCCTGGGGTGGCCCGATGAGTTGTTTCACGTGCCGGAGCGGATTCGGGAGATCTGCGAACAGAGGCGGGAAGCGCTCGCCGAGGCGCGCGCCGCCTGGCAGGATGAGCTCCGCCGCTGGCGCCGCCGCAATTCCGATAAGGGACGGCTCTGGGATCTGATGGCGGAAAAGGGGGTGCCCAGGGATCTGGAGGCCCGGCTGCTGGCGGCGGTGGGAGCCGAAGCCGGCGCCACGCGCGCCCTTGCGGGCAAGGCCCTCCAGGCGGCCGCCGCCGCGGTGCCCTCCCTGGCCGGGGGCTCGGCGGACCTCGAGCCCTCCACCAACACCCGGATCAAGGATTCCTCCTCCGTGCTCCCCGGCAGCTACGGGGGGCGCAATCTTCACTTCGGCGTGCGCGAGCATGCCATGGCCGCCATCATGAACGGCATGGCCCGCCACGGCGGGTTCATCCCCTACGGCGCAACCTTCCTGGTCTTTGCCGATTACTGCCGGCCGGCCATCCGGCTGGCGGCGCTCATGAAGCAGCAGGCGGTGTACGTGTTCACCCACGATTCCCTCTTCGTGGGTGAGGACGGTCCCACCCACCAGCCCGTGGAGCAGCTCTCGTCCCTGCGGCTCATCCCTAACCTCCGGGTGATCCGGCCGGCGGACGGTCCCGAAACGGCTCTGGCCTGGGCCGCGGCCCTGCGGCGCACGGACGGCCCCACGGCCCTTGTCCTGACCCGCCAGAAAGTGCCGGCCATCGCCCGGGAGGAGTCCCTGGACCCCAGAACCTTTGCCAAGGGGGGCTACGTGGTCCGCTCCGGGGGTGCGGCCCCGGCCGTGGTCCTCATGGCGAGCGGGTCCGAGGTGGGACTGGCCCTGGCCGCGGCGGAAATTATGGCCGGTAACGGGGTTGCGGCCCGCGTGGTGTCCATCCCCTGCCTGGAGGCCTTCCTGGCCCAGCCGGAAGGCTACCGGCGCCGCTGCCTGCCGGGCCGCGTCCCGCGGGTGGCGGTGGAGGCGGGGCATGGCGGCCTCTGGTGGCGGCTCCTGGGTCCGGCCGGCCTGTTCATCGGCCTGGAGAGCTTCGGCGCCTCGGCCCCGGAAAAGGTGCTGGCCGAACAGTACGGGTTCACCCCTGAGCTGGTTGCCCGGCGCGTGGCCGAGTTCGTGGAGCGCTGAGACACCGTGGGTACCAGATCGAAACGGAGCGAGCGCTGCGCGCGGTGCCGCATGCATATCCACCGGTGCGTCTGCCCGGCGCTGCCGCGGTATTCCCTTGCTACCCGCGTGGTCCTGGTCATGCACCACCGGGAATACTCGAAAACCACGGCTACCGGCCCCCTGGCCCTGGAGATGCTCCCCAACAGCGAACTGCGCATCCACGGGGAGCTGGGCCGTTCCCTGGACCTGAGCGATCTGGACACCCCGGCGCGGCGTATCCTTCTGCTCTATCCCGGCGACGACGTCCCCGTCTTGGACCGGGAACTGCTGGAACGGGACGGACGGCCCGTCACCCTGGTGGTGCCCGACGGCACCTGGCGCCAGGCGTCCCGCATGGGCCGACGGTTGCCCGGCCTCGCCCGCGCAGAGATGGTCCGGCTCCCGCCGGGCCCTCCCACCGAGTGGGGCGTCCGGCGGGAGAATCATCCCCAGGGGCTGGCCACCTTCGAGGCCATCGCCCGGGCCCTGGGCATCATCGAATCACCCGACGTCCAGTCGGGCATGGAGCACCTGTTCCGCCTCATGGTGAGACAAACCCTCGGTGCCCGGGGATGCGCGGTCGCCCGGGACTGAAAGGACATTTCATGGACATCAGGGACATCCTCAGGAAATCGCTTCTCTTTTCCGGCCTGGACGAGAACCACCTGGCCGAAGTGGCGGTCATTGCAGCCCGCCGCCCCTTTGCCCGGGGGGAAACCGTCTTTGCCGAAGGGGAGCCGGCAAACGGTTTTTACCTCCTGGCCCAGGGGAGCATGAAGCTCTGCAAGGTCTCGCCCGACGGCAAGGAGAAGGTCCTCCACTTCGTTCATCCCGGCGAAACCTTTGCCGAGGCTGCTTTCTTCGGCGACGGCAAGTACCCGGCCGAGGCCCGGGCCGTGGAGAAGGGGGAGGCGATCTTCTTCCCGCGCGAGGGCTTCATGGGGCTGCTGGAGCGCAATCCGCGCTTCTCCCTGAACCTGATCGTGTCGCTGTCTCTGATGCTGCGCCGCTTTGCCCGGCAGATCGAGGAACTCACCTTCGCGGAGGTGCCGGCGCGCCTGGCCGCCCACCTGGTGGAGCTGGCCGAGCGCAAGTCCACCTCGTTCCAGGGAACGACCTACCTGGATCTGGACATGAAAAAGGGGGAGCTGGCGTCACGCCTGGGCACGGTGAGCGAGACCCTGTCCCGTTCGTTCCGCAAGCTGAAGGAGGAGGGGCTCATCGAGGTGGACGGGAGCCGCGTGGTGATCTTCGACATGGAAAAGCTGAAGGCCGCTGCCGGGAGGCGCCCGGCCTGATCTGAGCCGCCGCACCCCGGCTGTGCCATCCATTAGCTCGCGGGATTGCCGCCGGGGATACGGGGCGGCTACTGTTCCGTTGGTACCCGCTTCCAGCGGTTATAGACCCAGAGCCACTGGTCCGGGTAGCGGACGATGTACGCCTCGATGGCGCGGTTGAGGAGCCTGGTGGTGGCGATGGGATCGCCGGCGGGGTCGGGTGCTATCTCGGGGAAGAATTCCAGCACGTGACGATTCCCCTCCCGCCTCCCGAATCCGGGGACCAGGGCCGCGCCGGTCTTGGCCGCCAGCAGGGCCGGCATGGTGGTGGTCCATGCCTTTCTTCCGAGAAACTCCACCAACTCACCCTCGCCGGGATGGACTGCCTGGTCCATGAGCAGGCCGATGGCCCCGTTCTTCCTCAAGCGGAAAAAGATCTGCCGTGCCGCGCCGTCGGCATAGATGATACTGTTGCCGTGCCGGTTGCGCAGCCGCTCCAGCAGCTTTGTCAGCGGCTCGTATTTCTGGCGGCGGGCCACCACGGCCATGCCGTCGGAATGGGTGCCGAAGGCGTGGGCCACGATCTCCCAGTTGTCGCAATGCCCCGTGATGAAGATGACCCCCTTGCCCCGCTCCTTTGCCCGCAGGTAGTGCTCCATTCCCCGCAGTTCCGTCCTCTCCACCAGGCCCTGTCCCTGGCCGTAGCAGAGCTTGATGATCTCCACGGCGGTCCGCCCCAGGTTGACGAAGGTGCGCCGGGCGATCTCCTCCGGCGTTCCCGCAGCCGGATCCCACCCTTCCATGGCCTGGAGTGCGGGGAGCGCGTTTCTGATGTTCGCGATGGTGTTCCGGCGCACCTTGCCCAGGAGCCGGAAGGCGAGAGCGCCGGCCGCTCCTCCGAGGGCCACGGCGGCCGGCGCGGGAAGCAGCAGTACCGGCAGGGTCGCGACGATGGCCGCCAAGACGCCCAGGTGCCACTTGAGACGTTTGCGTAATGGGAGAGTCGTGTTCACGGCCTATCTCATATCATACCCATCCCCCGGGACCAACCAAAATCATGCGGCTACAGGGCTGTCCTCTGTTGCGAAATGGCATTAGTGTACGCTAAAGAGCAGAAGGACGTTAACACCCGGAAATCAAATGGGTCTGGCGCCTGGAGCGGTATGCGGCGCCGCTATTTCACGTTTTCCCGCTCTGCGGGGGGTATCCTGCCGGGCAGCGGTGGAGAGGGAGGAGATACGTTTATTAATTGATATGTATGGTTATGGTGAAAGAAACAGAGAGGCCGATCACCGTGTGGAATAGAAAGTGCTAATAAACAGTTTTTGTTAGATTGAATACAGTGATTTAACGATGTTGTTTTTGTCAAGAGAGCGTTATGTTTCGATTGATCCGACGACGTTGTTTCGTTTGTGCGCTGGCGCGCCTATGGCCGGTGGTTATGCTCGTTGGGGCGTATCCCGCTCCGGCACGCGCCGATTACGAGGCGCGGGCGGCCAACCACATCCTGGTGCTCCATTCCTATCACCCCGGCTATCCGTGGGCTGATCAGGTCATGGCGGGAATCCAGGATGTGCTGTCGAATTCCTTCGAGCGGATTCACATGGATGTGGAATATCTCGACGTGAAGCGTCACCGGCAGTCCGCCCAGGTTTCCCGCATGTTTGACGCGGTGTTGCACCATAAGCTGCGGCAACGGTCGTTCAACCTGGTGATCGCATCCGGCAACGAGGCGCTCGACTACGCTCTCGCCAACCGCCGTGACCTGTTCCGCGGTGCGCCCATCGTATCCTGCGCAACCGTCGGCCCCGATCCGCTCCCCACCGCCTCTGACCGGCATACGGGCGTCAGGGCCGATCCCGATTGTGCGGGGGTCATCAGGCAGGCCCTGGCGCTTCATCCCGGCACGACCGGAATGATCGTCATCGGCGGCACCCGGGAGCTCACGGACCGCCTCAATGCCCAGCGCCTCATGGCGGTAAGCCAGGCATTCGCGGGACGGGTGACGTTCGATTTCTGGAACGACCTGTCGGCCGAGTCAATCATTGAGCGGCTGCAGTCTCCGGCGCGCGGCACCCTAATCCTCATCAACGGGTCGATCCGCGACCGCTCGGGAAATCTCCTCTCGTTCCATGAGCAGACAGGCCTGCTGCGGCAGGCGGGCCTTCCCCTCTACAGCTTCTGGAACGTCTTTCTCGGCGAGGGGACCGTGGGGGGGCCGTTCGTGGATGTGCGCGAGCAGGGGCGGCTTGCCGCGCGGGCGGCACTGCGGGTGCTCCATGGTGAGCCGGTGGCCGACATTCCTGTGGTGCAATCGGCCAGCTCCGTTCCCATCTTTGACTACGAGGAACTGCAGCGGCTGGGCATATCTCCCCGGCGCCTGCCGCCGAAGCACATCCTGGTCAACGGGCCCAAGCCGTTCTACAACCTGACCAAGTCCCAGTTTCTCTGGGCCGTCGCGATTCTGCTCGGCTCCCTGAGCATCACCCTGCTGCTCACCTGGAGCATCCTGCTCCGGCGCCGGGCCGAGCGCAGGCTGCGCCAGAGCGAGCAGAACTACCGGCAGCTATCCCGGCAGTTCGGGATCATCCTGGACGGCATCCCCGACAGTCTCACCCTGATTTCCCACGACATGAAGGTGGTCTGGTCCAACAAGGTGGCCGGCGAACCCTTTGGCGCGCCTCTGCGGACCGTGCCCGGCGAATACTGCTGCGAGATGCTCTACAACCGCACCACCCTCTGCGATAACTGCCCGGCGGTGAGGGCATTCGAGTCGGGCGAGAACGAGGAATCCACCATCACCACGCCCGACGGCAGGACCCTTGAGGTGAAGGCATTCCCGGTCAGGGAGGGATCGGAGATGGTGAGCCACGTCATCATGCTGGCCAGCGACATCTCCGACAAGGTCCGCCTGCTGGAGGAAACGGTCAGGACGAGCCGGCTCGCATCGCTGGGCGAGCTGGCCGCCGGCGTGGCCCACGAGATCAACAACCCCAATGCGGTGATCCTGCTCAACGTGGACCTGGTCAAAAAGGTGTGCCGGGAAGCAATCCCCCTGCTGCTGGATCGCGTTGACCGGCAGAGCGAGCTGGCGATCGGGGGGATCCCCTGGTCGGAAATGCGCGAGGAGCTGCCGCTCCTGCTGACGGAGATGGAGGAGGGCGCGGGCCGCATCAAGCGGATCGTGGATGACCTCAAGGACTTCGCCCGCGGCGACGGCGCCGACCAGTGCGAGCCTGTGGACCTGAACGAGGCGGTCCGGGCCTCGGTCCGCCTGGCGGGCAATGCCATCAAGAATGCCACCGACCATTTCGTGCTGGAGCTGGCCCCCGGCCTCCCTTCCTTCGAGGGAAGCATCCAGCGGATCGAACAGGTGGTGGTCAACCTGATCATGAACGCCTGCCAGTCCCTCCAGGACAAAACGAACGGGATCACCGTCAGCACCGGCTATGACCCTCTCCGTGGGGTCTGCACGGTTCAGGTGCGCGACGAGGGGCAGGGGATTCCCCCGGAGGTCCTTCCCCGCATCACCGATCCGTTCTTCACCACAAAGCGCGAAACCGGCGGCACGGGTCTCGGCCTGTCCATCTGCATGCGCATCGTCAGAAGCTATGGCGGAACGCTCGAATTCCAGTCCGCCCCGGGAGCCGGGACAACGGCTACCCTGTCCCTGCCTGCCGAAAAGGAGGTCATTGCCGCATGAGTCCGGAAAAGTATCCCCCCACGCCCATCCTGCTGGTGGACGATGAGGCTGCGTGGCTGCGCAGCCTGTCACTCACGCTGCGGGAGGCCACCGGCATCGATAACATCATCAGATGCTCCGACAGCAGACAGGTGATGGCTATCCTGCGCGGGACCGAGGTGAGCCTGATCCTGCTCGACCTGACCATGCCCTATTTTTCCGGCACAGAGTTGCTGCAGATGATCGGCCAGGAATACCCTGACATCCCGGTGATCGTCCTGAGCGGACTGAACCAGGTGGAAACGGCTGTGCGCTGCATGCAGTTGGGCGCCTTCGATTACTACGTGAAGACCGTTGAGAAGGAGCGCCTCATCACCGGCATCCAGCGGGCGTTCTCCATGCAGGAGATGCGCAACGAAAACCGCAGCCTCAAGGCGCGGTTCCTGGATGACCACCTGGCCCATCCGGATGCCTTTGCGGAAATCATGACCGCCAGCAAGAAGATGCGGGCCGTGTTCCAGTACTGCGAGGCCGTGGCCCAGAGCAGCGAGCCGATCCTGATCACCGGCGAAAGCGGGGTCGGCAAGGAGCTCATCGCCCGCGCCGTTCACCGCATCCGCTGCCCAGGTGGGCCCTGGGTGGCGGTGAACGCGGCGGGGCTCGACGATACAATCTTTGCCGACACCCTGTTCGGGCACGCCCGCGGCGCGTTCACCGGCGCCGAGCGCGACCGGCGTGGCATGATCGAGGAGGCTGCCGGCGGTACCCTCTTTCTGGACGAAATCGGGGACCTGAGCCACGTCTCCCAGGTGAAGCTGCTCCGGCTGCTCCAGGAGGGAGAGTTCTTTCCCATCGGTTCGGACACGCCCCGCAAGCTGCGGGCCAAGCTCGTGTTCGCCACCAATCACGACCTGAGCGGCAAGAGCGGTTCAAACGGGTTCCGCAAGGACCTCTACTATCGCCTCAACGCCCACCAGGTCCAGATACCACCCCTGCGGGAGCGGTTCGAGGATCTGCCGCTGCTTATCGATCATTTTCTCTCAGAGGCCGCCGAGGCTCTGGGAAAACGCAGCCCCACGCCACCCCGTGAGCTGGCCACGCTCCTGTCCATCTACTCTTTCCCGGGGAACATCCGCGAATTGCGGGCCATGATCTACGATGCGGTGAGCCGCCATCGCTCCCATGTCCTGTCCCTGGACAGCTTCAAGGAGAAGATCGGTTACAGCACTGACCTGCCGTCCCCGGCACCCGATACGGAGATCATTTTCCCCGAGCGGCTGCCGACCCTTGAGGAGGGCAGGCACAGGCTGGTCATGGAGGCGGTCCGGCGCGCCCGGGGCAACCAGACCCTGGCGGCGGCCATGCTCGGCATAACCCGGCAGGCCCTTGCCAAGCGGCTGAAGCAGTTTCCCGACGCCACTCCCGTTTCCCCCGTACGTGCCGCAGGGAGCGGGCGGGAGCGGGTGCTGCAGTTCTTTCCCGCCCATTGAACCGGCAGGTGGTGCTATGAAGCCGGTTGCCACCAGCCGTGGTAACTGAAGGGGACGTGATGGGTGAGCCGGACAAGGGCCAGGGGGCCGTCGGCGATCCTGTCGGCGTCAAGGATGGCCAGGGAGCTGGTGCGGGTATGGCTGTCATAGATCTCGACCAGGAGCCAGCCGGGGCCGCCCGCAGGAGTGCCGGGCCGCGGCGCGAAGACCGGCTCGGTGCAGTAGACGCCCCGGCCGAAGCTGTACTCGCCGGTGCGGCCGGTAACCGGGTCGAGCCCCATGACGATGGACCAGAAGAATTCGCCGGGCAGGCAGCGGAGCATGTACCCGTGCGGTGGGGGCGGCAACGGAGCCGCTCGTCGATGCGGGGCCACTCGCAGCTCCCCTGATGGAGCACCTCGCGGGCGACCGTTCCCCTGGTCGGCTCGATCCGGTAGCGCATGACCTCGCCGGGATAGGAGTAGGTTCCCCGCCGTCCCAGCATGACCGCAGTGATGACCGGATCGTTGCTGATAAAATGATCCGGGTTGCGGTACCCCACGAAGTCGGCAGTGATTCCCCCCCGTTCTTCCCACGCGTTGAAGGTGTGCCAGAGATAGCATGCCTCGGTTTCCACCAGGCGTGGCGGCGCCTCGCCGTCCCGCTCCACCACCATGAGGATCGTTCCCTGTTCGGGGCGCCAGCGGAGGGATTCGGCCATGCTCCGGATGCCGAGCAGGAAGGGCCAGTACGCGATTTCAACGGGGTGGAGGTGGAACACCACGTGACGCTCGGTCACGAACCAGTCGTGCATGTAGATCGTCCGGGGAAGCTCCAGGGCCCGGTGGCGGCGGAGGGTGCCGTCCGCGTTGAAGCTGGTCAGGTGGACAAAGGTGCGGGGGCCGTAGCGGATGCCGAAGTGGAGCCATTCTCCCGTGACCGGGTCGAACTTGCCGTGGGCCGAGTAGATGGTGAGGTCGCGCGGCAGGCCGAAGGTGGTTTCGCCTACGGTTTCCAGGGTGTCCGGGTCCAGTTCGTAGGGGAAAGATGATTCGTCGAAGGCGTAAAGCCGTCCCCGCCAGGGAAAGACCGTGATCCCGGCCTGGCTCAGGAGGCGCTCCGTGGGCCAGACGTTGGCCCATATCCCGCCGGGGGCCTGGGTGCTCCAGGTGGGATGGAGGAAACGGCCGGCAGCCTCCTCTTCAACGAATTTGCGGGTTCGCACGAAGCGGTTCGCATACCTGACCCCGCCATCGCCGAAGCGGAACGCCTGCACCATGCCGTCCCCGTCCAGGAGGGTCCGCTTGCGCATCCCCCCCCGGTCGAAGAGGGCCGGTCCGTTGCGGTAGAGGGTGCCCCGCAGCCCCGCGGGGATGGTCCCCTCTACCCGGGCTCCGTAGTCGTGCTCTTCCCGCAGCGACGTGGCAAGCCCCAGGTAGGGGCGGGCATCGTCGCCGAAGTCGGGGAAGACGTCCCGGCCAAAGGGGAGGCTCCGGGCGCAGCCGGCGAGCCCCAGGGCGATGCCGGCCAGCCCGGCGGTTTTGAAAAAGTTCCTTCTGTCCATGGCGTACCTACCGGTAGACCGACACCCCCAGCAGAAACTTGCTCGAATTCAGAGGCTCATTGGGTTCGGCGGTGCCGGCGTTGGAGACGTGATGATAGCGGTACTCGACCCCCAGGGCGGTGTCCGGCCGCACGAACCACTGGAGCCCCGTTCCCCCCTGATAGGAAAAATTGAGCCGCGTCCCCTGGGTGTCGAGTCCCAGGTCGTTGTAGAGGACGCCGCCGCCGGCGAAGACGTAGGGGGCCAGCCCCTCAAGGGCGGTGAATTTCCAGCTGCCCAGGAGGTAGCCGCCGGTCATGGTTCGTACGCGCGGGTCCAGGGTCAGGTGGAGCGGCACTTCCACCAGCAGCTCGTGGCGCCCCTGGAACCAATGGCCGATGCCCAGCTCTCCCGAGAGGAAGTGTCCGTAGCGCAGGATGGCATCCACCGTCTCCACCTGGGTGCGGGTGGCGCCGAACCCCCTGTGGGTGATACCATAGCCCCCCAGGATGGTGAACTCGCCGGATGCGGTCCGCACAGCCGGCTCTTCCCCATGCCCGGCACCTGCCGAAAGCATCTGGCCTGCCAAAAGGAGCAGGATCATCGCATAACGTTTCATGGACACCTCGCCGGCTTCGTGCCGCGGCGCTCTCACCATCTCTGCTTCATCTCGAAGGCAAGGATCTCCGGCAGGTGGCGCAGGAATCTGAGGATGCTGCCGGGAGACTTCCAGAGCATCTGCGTGTATCCCCAGTGGATGCGGGTCCGGCGGTAAAAGCGCCGGATGAATTCGTTGTAGAGCCCCTCCAACTGGTCCCGGCTCATCCCCGTAGGCACGAAGACGAAATTCATGCAGTTCATGAGGGGCCAGTTCTCGTCGAACTCCCCCTGTGCCCGGATGTCCCGGTAGATGGGCGCGCCGGGGAAAGGGGTGAATTTGGTCACGTTTATCTCGTCCAGGGGCAGCATCAAAGCATAATCGATGGTCCGGCGGATGGATTCCTCCGACTCGCCCGGCAGCCCCAGCATGAACAGCCCCTTCACCCGCATCCCGGCCCGGCGCACCATGGCCAGCTTGGTCTGCACCTCGTCGAGCCCGTAGTACTTCCGGTGCTTTTTGATCACCTCCGGGTCGCCGGACTCGATCCCGAAATTCACCTGCCAGCAGCCGGAGCGTTTCAGCAGCGCCAGCAGCTCGGCATCCACATGTTCGAGGCGGGCGATGCAGTTGTAGGTCACCGGCAGCCGCCGTGCCTCCTTCAACTGGCAGAAGCGGGCCACGCGGCCCCGGTCGGCGGTGAAAAGATCGTCGTAGAAAAAGACGTGGCGAATGCCGAAGTCCCGGTTGAGGTAGGCCAGGTGCTCCACGATGTACTCGGGCGAGTTGAAGCGGAAGCCCCGGCTGAAGACCGATCGGTCGCAGTAGGAGCACTGGTAGGGACATCCGCGGCTCGAAATGACACTGGTGTTGGGGGCCTTGGGGTAGCTGAACAGGGGCAGGGCATAGCGCCGGGGGAAGTCCGGAAGCCGGTGGTAGGCCGGGAAGGGGAGGGTGTCAAGGTCGGCGATGAGCTCCCGGGCCGCAGAGAGGGTGCCGACGCCGTCACGGCGGTAGCCGACGCCGGGAATTTTCTCCACGTTGCGAAAACTTGCGGCAGCAAGTTCGTACAGGGTCTGTTCCCCTTCGCCCAGGACCAGGTAGTCGATGGCCGGGAACCGGTCCAGGAGGCTCACCCCCACCGAACAGGCATGGGCGCCGCCGAAGATCACCGGGGTGTCCGGGAGCCTCTCCTTGAGCCCTTCGGCCAGGGCGTACCCTTCGAGAAACGACGAGGTGGTACAGGAAAACCCGACCGCGTCGGGTCGCCGGCGGACGATCTCATCCACCAGGCCCTGTCCCCGGTGGCCGGTGCCGTAACAGTCGATGATCTCCACCTCCATGCCCCGCGCCTCCAGAAACGCGGCGATGCTCAACATTCCCAGGGGGGGCATGAGGTTGAAGATGGCGGTGATGTCGTTGCCGGCACCCATCCAGTTGCTGCCGTGGGGGTGAACGAAGAGGATGCGCACGTGGTCCTCGGGACGCCGGTCGGCGTCGGTCAGGTTGTTTCGTACATTCAAGAGTAGAGAGCAGTCAGGCCTCTGTCAACAGCTCTCTGCGGCAGGGCGGGAACGTGTTCGTCGTCGTCCGCTTGAAAAGGCGGACGTGGCGGTCATGGGGCGGTTGTTGCCCAACGGTTTGTATTTCATGCCAAAACAATGGTTTCTGCCCGTTCATGGATCGGGCTGCACGGTTATACGGCGTAGTTATGCATAATCCAGCATCACGCGATAATGCAATGATTGTCTATAAGGAAATGAATATTTTTGGACAATTAGATTGCATTTATGTATAAAAGATAATCTTGGCCGTATTGGAACGCAAGATGCTTGGTAGCGTTTAATGCATTGCTGTGCATGGGCACGCTTGTTGATCGTCGCGTAACCCTTTGGTGCGCATGAGGGAGGCGAACGGCCCGCATGGGGCGTCGGCTACCCGATGGAAAGGAGAGATGCCCGTTCCGCACTACTGCGGGCACGATATCTGTTCCGGCTTGGCCGGAGAGCGTTTCAACCGGAACAGAACGAACTTCACAGGAGGAGAAAGGGAATGAAACACAAGAACATCGCACACGTATCCGCCATGACCATTGGCATGCTGTTCGCCGCCGGCGCGGCCCACGCCGTGTCCGTCAGCCACACCACAACTCACGTGTTCAAAAAGGAAGACATCCAGTGCGGCCGGGGCATCATCGGCTCCACCTGTCTCGGCAATCCCGTGGTGGAGGGAGGGCTCACCTACTACGGCATCGATTCGGTCTACGGCTGGTACGTGAAGGACTTCGACCCCTCGGCGCTCAAGCCCAAACCCCGTGACGGCGTGTATGACGACGGTCGCGTCGCCGACATCCTGGACGGTACCGGCAAGGTCATCGGCATCAAGGTCCAGAACAACGAAACCGGCAACTGGAAGACCGGGCCCATCGGCGGCGAATGGGCGAAGGGGCTCGGTGCTCTCAAGGCCAAGGCAGCCACCGAGAAGTATGTGGTCATGGACCACCTCATGCGCGACCCTGCCGATCCGAATCCTCTCCAGGAAGGGATCGACTACAATAAACGCATGAAAGATGATGGCAAGTACCTGTACTTCTGGGGAAACTACAACCAGGAGCCGACCCCGGTCTACATCTATGCCGCGTTGCCGTTGCCGGACACGTGGAAGGTGGCCGGAGCCAACTACAAGGTCACCTCGGCCAAGCTCGTGGTTGATCACGACATCACCAACAGCCCCAACGACCAGATCCGCCCCGAGGATTTCGAAAACGAGAATGCCACCGGCATCCTGCCCCAATACACCACCTGCCCCACCGCGCCGGCCCTGGCACCGGCGGCATGCTCCGGGCTCCCCGCCGGCACCTGGGTGTCTGCGGTCGATTCCCAGGAGGGGGGCGACCTCGAACCGCTGCCCGCCGGCACGGTGCTCAAGGCGTTCAATCCGGCCACCGGGCTTTTCGAGTACACCAATGCCTGGTATACGACCCTTGACCGCGACCCCTTTGGCGGGCCCAACCCCCGCTATCGCCTCAAGTCCAGCAAGTTCGGCCAGGACCTGCCGGGGGTGGAAATCCCCCAGTACAAGGTGGGTACCCCCACCACGACAACCATCGACCTGCTGAGCATCAAGGATCCCGTTACCGGACTGCCGGTCCTGGCGGATTCGAAAAACTGGCACAATTTCCTGGACGAGCATACCGACATCTTCGGCAACTACGATCCGTTTGACGGTTATTCCATGGAAGACTGCCCCCTCACCCGGGACCTGGACCTGATGCTCTACATCAAGGGCGAGGTGGGCAAGCCGACCGTGGTCCGCAGCGCCCAACTGCTGGTCACCTATGAGGATCCCGACGGCGTGGTGGTGCCGTCGATCGATCTTGCCGTCACTGCTGTGTCCATACCGACCAGAGCGAGCAAAAATTCTGTCCAAATCCTGAAGGTTACGGTGGACAACCTGCCGGTGGGCGTTGCCTCCGGCAGCCTGACCCTGGTGGGCAAGGATTCCAGGGGTGGAGTCGTGGGCAACTTCTCCCAGACCATCACAACGCCGGCCGATAACAGTGCTGCGGTCTACAGCTTCGTCTGGACCGCTCCCTCCTACGGGACCACGGTCACGTGGGAAGCGAAAGTGACCAGCGACAAGGACATCAACGGCGCCAACAACCTGAAGACCGCTTCGACCGTGGTCAGAAGGTAGTCCGGTACCCCTCTGCAGTGGGGCGCCCACGCTTGCCACCTATCGGGAAATACCCCTGAGCGACCTGCGGAGAGACATCCCTCTCTTTTTCGATCCCGCCCTGCGGATCACCCGCACCGAACTGGGAAAGGAGCGGCTGGACGGGCGGGATGCCGTGAAATGCGCCGCGGAGATAATCCAGAACGGCACCACCTTCAAGGGATACCTCTGGGAGGCGGTCCCGCCGCTGCCGGTTCCGCTACGGTGGGAGGATGAACGTGGTGCGGTCGTTTCCTGGGAACAGGTCGTCCCGGGGCCGGTTCCGCCGGGGCAGTTCGAGATTCCCGGCGGCTACAGGGCCGTTGCCGCGCCGGAGATGGTCCGGACCGAAACGCCCCCCCCCCGGGAAAAGGCCCGGATTAGCCGGAAACCTTCACCTTTTCCAGGCTCAGCAGAGCCGCCTTGCGATCGAGCCCACCCGCATAGCCGGTAAGGGAACCGTCCGCCCCCACCACCCGGTGGCAAGGATGATGATATCGATGGGGTTCCGGCCCACGGCGCTCCCCACCGCCCGGGCCGAGGTGGCGCGCCCTTCCCTGCCTTGGGCCATGCGGATGGCCAGGGCGCCGTAGGTGGTGGTCGTTCCCCGGGGGATGGTGCGTAAAAGTTTCCAGACCGCCATCTGAAACGGGGTCCCCTCGGGAGCCAGCGGGAGGTTGAACTCCCGCAGCCGGCCGGCGAAATAGGCATCAAGTTGCCGACGTAGTTCCACAAAAAGGGGATGATCCGGGTCATACACCCGATCTCCGGCATCCTCAGGCACGTACTTTTGATCCGTGAACCAGAGCCCCCTCAGGTGGTCCCCCTCCGCCAGGGCCACCATGTCGCCCAGGGGTGTCCGGATGGTGCAGTACCGTTTCATCGTGGCGCCTCCTTAAATCCGTGGCCGGTAACTTTACTACCTGTTGCAACGCAGGCCGCGAACGCCTCTGCTTTACTACTGTTTGCCTTTAGGCTTTTAGATTCCATCAACAGTCCTCCAAGGTACACAGCAATTCTAATCATTATAACAGCCGGATTCCTCTTTTTGGTCAGGCCCCAGATTTATTAAGTCGGATCCCATGCAACAAGCATTTCTATTTATTCATGCTTTTGTTCTGGGTTAAATATTAATAATTTTGTATCAAGGCGAGCCCTATGAGCATTAGGCAATTGATAGGTGTAAATGGCACAAGAAGACATATGAGAGATTTGCACTATCTCAGGCGTCGTTACAACGTCACCGGTATAAAAGCGGCTTGATGACGGTGTCGGCTATTATCGATTTGTACCATAGAAGCAGCAAGGATCTTTGCTGTAACAGTTAGATGCCAGGGCAGGCTACAGAGTGCCTGTGTAAATGTTAAAGCGGCACTTTCACGCTATCATCGGCGCGCGTTGTGGTTGTCAGGCCGGCTGGCTACCCAGTAGGAGCGGGTTATTTCCCTTGTCAACGTTAACTATAAGTGGTAATTTGCTGCCCAAAGTTTTAATTGTCAATTGGAGCGATATGTTAAAGGGGCTAGGCAGATTGCCTGGCCCCTTTTTTCATCCGGAGCCAGTCGGGCACTCCCGCCAGGAGACTGGCCGGGCGCATGGTAATAGGGTAATGCCTTCATTGAAAAAAAAGCCCGTTCGTGACGATGCCTATTGGATGGAAAAGGCAATTCGGGAGGCCGCAAAGGCCTCGGCCCGTGACGAAGTTCCTATCGGGGCCGTTATCGTGCGCAACGGTGCGGTGATTGGCAGGGGGTACAACCTCCGCGAGGGTAGCAACGATCCCTCCGCCCATGCCGAAATGATCGCCATCCGGCAGGCTGCCCGCAGGTCGGCAAACTGGCGTCTGACGGGCGCAACTCTGTACGTGACGCTGGAGCCGTGCCTCATGTGCATGGGGGCCATTATCCTCGCCCGGCTCGAACGGGTCGTTTTCGGCTGTTATGACCCCAAGGGCGGCGCCGCCGGGTCTCTTTATGATCTCTCGTCGGACCCGCGCTTGAATCATCAGGTAAGGTTGACCCCCGGCGTCTGCCGGGAAGAATGCGCAACGATGTTGAGTGATTTCTTCCGTGACCTTCGCCGCAGGAAAAAAACCAAGACCACCCCTGTGCTTTTCACCGATGAAAGGAAGGTGCCACCAGAGCCTTGAGTTTTTTTTGTAAATGAGATATAAACGACCCGCATTCCATGTAGGATCCAGCAATGCTTACGGAGAGATGGCCGAGTGGTCGAAGGCGGCAGACTCGAAATCTGTTGTACCGCTTGCGGTACCTAGGGTTCGAATCCCTATCTCTCCGCCATACCAAAAGGGGCAGCCGGTGAACGGCCTGCCCCTTTTTCTTTGCAGTAACAGCATGATTACCTCAAGGCGGCCAATGCAGATACATTGACAGTTGCAGCCCGATTGCTAAACTTTCAGGAACTATCCGTCCGGACCGGCAAATTCCCTTGCGGGAGGTGCTACCAATGCTCATCAGGGTCCGATATGCGAACGACACCTATGATATGCTCAAAGCATGGCGACTTCAGGAGTATCTGGATGATGACAGGGTCGTTGCCTTCCTCCGTTCCGACGGCTGGGCAGTGGTGGGACGGGATCCGCTCAGACGGAGCATGGGCAGGGGGTATCCGGGTCCCGAGCGACGGCGTATGGAGAACAGCCTGCACCGGGCTGCCTGAACGTACAGCATGGGGACCGGTGCCCGCCTTGTGCGGGTTCCGGTCTTTTTGCCTCCAGGGGAGGGTATGGTGGTGAGCGATGAGCAACGGCCTGTCTACGAACTGCAGAAGGAGCTCGACATCCTGAGGGAAAACTACCTCGCCGGAGCGCCTGCCGAGCATGCGGCAGTGATTCAACGCGCTGTCACCGAACTGGTGCTGTCGGGGATAGTAGAGCATGCTGCAGCGGTTGGCGATCGGGCGCAGGACTTCACCCTGCCCAATGCGGTGGGCCAAAAGATCCGCCTCTCCGAGGTGACGGCAAAGGCGGCGGCGGTGGTGACGTTTTACCGGGGGGCGTGGTGACCGTACTGCAGCCTGCAGTTGCGGGCCTATCAAGCCGTATTGCCGCGGATTCGGGAGTTGGGGGGCGAACTCCTGGCCATTTCACCCCAGACTCCGGACAGGTCTCAGGCGACGTTACTCAAGAATTTTTTACAGTACGAGGTGTTGAGCGACGTGAGCAATGCAGTCGCCCGTAGTTTTGGTCTCGTGTATCCGCTGGGCGAAGAAATGCGTCGCATCTACCTCGGGTTCGGAGTGAACCTTGCCGATTACAACGGCGACGAATCCTGGGAGTTGCCGCTCCCCGGCACGTTCGTCATTGATGGGACCATGACCATCCGGCATTCCTTCGTGGATGCCGATTACACCCGGCGCCTCGAACCGGCGACGATACTCGACGTGCTGGAGCGGATCCGCCAGGGGAGAGGGCGCGATGATAACCAGGCTTCTTGAGGGGAATCGGCGCTTCGTTGCCGAGGTCTTCGAAAGGGAGCGCGAGGCCTTTGCGACCCTTGCCCGGGGGCAGCACCCGACAGTCCTCTGGATCGGTTGCTCCGACTCGCGGGTGCCGGTCAACACCATCACCCAGACCAAGGCGGGAGAAGTCTTTGTCCACCGTAACGTGGGGAACGTGGTGTCGGTCAATGACTGGAACCTTTCGGCGGTGCTCGAATTCTCGATCAACCATCTGTGCATCCCCGATATCGTGATCTGCGGCCACTACGGCTGCGGCGGCATTCAGGCCCTGGACGAGGAGCGGGCTGACGACAAGTACATCCCCATCTGGCTCATCAATGCCTACAAGGCCAAGGAACGGGTCGACGAAAGGATCCGGGCGCTCCATGTCGGACTCGCTCCTGAACAGCGCATGAAGCTCATCGTGGAGGAAAATGTCCGCCTCCAGTTGGAACACCTGCGCGAATATCCCTTTGTCCGTACTGCCATGCGCCAGGGCAGACTGAGCATCCATGGCTGGATTTACGACATGGAGAGCGGCGAAATCAAGATTCTGTCCACTGAACAGTCCGGGGAGGGGGGGTCAGCTTCGCCCCGGGCCGCGGAGTATTGTCCACTCCCGTAGGCGCGTCGCAAAGGCGTCTTGCCGTTCCCACCGAGGAAGCGCTGTCCCGGCTGCCGGCATCGCCGGAAGAGTGGCGGTATGGTTGGAGAGGAGGTTGCGTGAAGAGTCATGTCTGGCGTCCCCTCTATGTTGCGCTCGGCGTTGCCGGCGCCTTGCTCCTGGCGCGCAGCTTCCTGGTGCCGGATGATTTCGGGGTGCATGAGCAAGGGTACATGTACGGCTGGCACCGCAAGGGGAACGAAAACGAGTGGAAGCAGGTCTCCGTCAAGTACCGGACCAAGGCCTACTGTGCCGGGTGTCATGCTGCCAAGGTCGCCGGTATCGATCGCTCTCCCCATGGCGTCATTCCCTGCGAGGATTGTCACGGGCCTGCCCTGGGGCACCCCAAGGACCCGCCGACCCTGACCATCGACCACAGCCGCCGGCTGTGCCTCCGCTGCCACGCAAAGCTCGTGACGCCGTCCAGCGGCAGATCGCAGATTCGCGGCATTGATCCCGATACGCACAACTCCCAGGCCGAATGCCGGCTCTGTCACGATCCCCACCACCCCAATCTGGAGGAGTTGAAGCGCCATGAATAGACGTGAGTTTCTGAGGCGGAGCATGGTGGTCGTTGCGGGACTGGCGGCGCCGGCGGCGGTCCTTGAGCTGGTCGACCCGGAAAGGCTGCTGGCGGCACGGCCGGAGTTGCGCTGGGCCTTTCTGGTTGATACCTACAAATGCGTGGGGTGCGGTTTCTGTGTCAAGGCGTGCAAGGTGGAGAACGATATCCCCTATGAAGCCAACGTGACCCGCACGTGGGTCGAGCGTTACGTGGTGAAAAGGGATGGGGAGGTTCTCATCGATTCGCCCCGCGGGGCCCGCGACGGTTTCACCGACAGGAGAATCGAGGTCGGTACGGGAAAACTCCGGGACGTGGGGGACGAAGATGTGGAAAAGGCCTTTTTTGTCCCCAAGCTCTGCAATCAGTGCGACAACCCGCCCTGCGTCCAGGTCTGCCCCGTGGGGGCCACCTACAAGACCGCCGACGGTGTCGTGCTCGTGGACCGCTCATGGTGCATCGGCTGCGGCTACTGCATCATGGGCTGTCCGTATGGGGTCCGTTTCTTCCACCCCGTGTACAAGGTGGCGGAGAAGTGCACCTTCTGTTACCACCGGATCTCCCGGGGGATGACGTCGGCGTGCGTCGACGCCTGTCCGTTCGGAGCCCGCCGGATCGGCAATCTTCGCGACCCCAATGACCCGATCACCAGGACCATCATGACCGGGCGGGTCGGTATCCTCAAAGAGGAGTACGGAACCAAGCCTCAGGTCTACTATGTGGGGCTCTCCAGGGAGGTACGCTAGCCATGGTGCACGGGGAGGCATGGACCGTCAAGGAGCTGTTCGTCTATCCCAACGAGTACATCTACTGGACCATCCAGATCGTCATGTACCCGTTCCTGACCGGCCTTGTGGCCGGCGCCTTCGTGCTCTCGTCACTCTACCATGTGTTCGGGGTCAAGCAGTTGAAGGACATTGCCCGCTTTTCGCTCGTCTTTTCCTTCGCGCTCCTCCCCTGCGCGCCCCTGCCGCTTCTGCTGCACCTGCAACAGCCGCTACGCAACCATCATGTCCTCATGACGCCGCACTTCACGTCGGCCATCGCCGCTTTCGGCATCGTCTTCCTCACCTACGGGATGATCGTCGCCTCGGAACTCTGGTTCGTCTACCGGGGGTATTTCGCCGTCACGGCCCGACAACTGAAGGAACAACGGGAGCGCACCCGGGCGGAAACCATCCGGATGCGCCTCTATTCGGTGCTGGTGCTGGGTGCCTGGGACGTGAGCCACCATGCCCTGGAGCAGGATGAAAAGGCCGTTAAGATATTGGCGGCAGTGGGCATTCCCGTGGCCTGCTTCCTTCACGGCTACGCGGGATTCATCTTCGGCTCCGTGAAGGCCAACGCCCTCTGGATGACTCCGCTCATGCCGGTCATTTTCATCTGCTCCGCCGTGGTGTCGGGGATCGCGCTCTGTATCCTGACCTACATTGCCACCATGGAGCTGCGCAAGTCCGTCGCGGTCTGGCGGCGAAGGGACAACCCGGGACTGCCGACCCCGGCGGAACTGGGAGGGGTGGAAGCCAACGTGGTGAGGATGACCTCCCGGTATCTCATCATGTTCCTCATTCTGGCCATCACTCTGGAGTTGCTGGACCTCATCTTCCGGGGCTACACGGCGGTCAAGTCGTGGGATATCCTGCGCAGCGTCATCTACGGCAAGGATTTTGTCGCCATCTTCGTGTTCCAGTATGGCCTCGGCAACCTTGTGCCATTCATTCTGTTCCTCCTGCCCGGGCTCACCGTGCGCCGGGCGGTCGTGGGCACGCTGCTGGTACTGTTCGGCGTCTTTATGATGCGGTGGAACGTGGTCATCGGCGGTCAGGCCTTTTCCGCCTCATTTGCCGGCTTCATGCATTATCATCTGCCGATCGTTCCCCATGATCTGGAGACGTTCAAGGAAGGGCTGTTCGGAGCGCTGACGGTTGGGGTGGTGCCCTTTGCTCTGTTCTGGCTTCTTTCCCGGATTTTCCCGGTGTTCGGGTCAGACGAGAACCACTGACGATGCGCTCCGGGCGAAAAAAAGGGCGGCCTTGAGCCGCCCTCCAGAAGGAGAGAACAGGATGTCCGCATCATCGGGCAGAGGAGGGAAGCGATGATGTCTCCCGTTCGATAATCTCGATAATCTCGCGATAAATGGCGATCATCACGCCGATCTCGCGCCACTTCTTTGCAACCATCCGGAGCAGTGACCAGGCGTGCACCACGGTCCCCGACAGGATGAAAATACCGGCCAACCGGGTTTCTTCTTCATTGAGCATGACGCACGAGACGATTCCCATTACGACCATGGAGCAAACCAAGCAAGCTCGGGCCCCTTGAAGGGGTTCTCCATGAGGGTCAGGAAGTCGACGTAGTAGCGGGTCAGCCCCTTTACCTTGCGCAGAAACTCGCCCGCCTCGTCCCCCGCATATTTGAGATAGGCATAGGACAGGAAACGTTCCGCAGCGCTCTTTTTTCCCTTCTCCATCCGCTCGTGCACGTATTTATCGATGGCTTCGTCGATCACTGTAGTGTCCATGGTCCCTCCCGCGGGGTATGGCGTATTCTTGCGGGGCATGCCGGGTAGCCAGGAAACCGGAGCGTTGGCCTGCCCCGGTGGTTGACTGTCGATTGTTGGTTACCCCTCGCCCGGAATGCCGTGGCTGTCTTGGTAATATTCATAAAACGTGCCATCGAACAGTCTTTGCGGGGTGCTCCGATGAATCTCCTTGCGGCTCCGGGATCCCGGAGTCGTGTATATAATTTTACTACAGATTTCAATGGGTGCATTGTGTCTAAATTGTTTGCACATTGTATCAAGTTGGGAGGGGACGGTACGCGTGCCGGCAGTCGGATCGGGAGAGGGGCGGAAATTTCGCATTACTGCGAGCAGGTTGGACAAAATGCGAGGAGCATAAGGGGTGTTCCGGACAAAATAAGAGGGGACGGCAGTAGCCGTCCCCTCTTATTTTGTGACGAGCATGTCGTCGCGTCAGTTGAAAAAGAGTCTGACACCGAAGGTGCCGGCAACGCCGCTGGGGTCAAAATTGCCCGATTTGCCCCCCGGTGCGTCGATGTCCACTTCGGGAGCCACGACCCCCCTTACCTCGGCATTCAGGACAAGGTGCTTGGTCAGAAAGTAATCAAGTCCGCCGCAGAGGTGAACGCCGACGGTGGTGTCCACATCGGCCCCGCCCGGGCGATCGTAATCGCTGAGGAGGATGTCGATGCCTCCCCCTGCATAGGGAGAGAGCTTCGGCTGCGGGGTATCGAAGCGGTACTGGACTCCCAGGGCGATGTTGGTAATCGAGAAATCACCCTGGTCAAGGCCGGACACCAACTCTGAACCGAACTTGGTATGGGTCACGTCGATCTCTGCCGCCAGGTTGTTCGTCACCCCGTAGATCAGCCCGCCACCGCCGAGGAAGCCGGCGTCGGTTTCCAGTTTGTAGTTGTCGAAGTCGCTGTCGCCGGGCAGGTAAAAGCCGATCTTGCCGGTGATCCCGAGGCGGCCTTTGATGTTTTCCGCCAAAGCGGTTCCGCTGCCGGCAGCGACGGTCAGAGTCAGGCAGAGCAGGGCAATAAGTCGTTTCATGTCGAGAAACCTCCGTGTCGTGATCGCGACGCCGTTTGGCGTCGGTAGTTGTCAGGCCATTTCCACGACGGCCTTGACCGCCTTTTCGATCCCTTCCGCCGCTTCCGAGATGCGGTTGGCGAGCATGTAGGCGGGCGTGGTGACGATTTTGTTTTCCCGGTCAATGACGAACTCGGCAACCGGGCAGGATATGTGCTCACTGCCTGTTGCCGCAATGGCGGCGGCGGTGCCGGCATCGGTGCCTATGGTCACCTTCGGCTTGTAGTCGCGGCCGAGGGTGGCGGCGATGAGGGCCGGGGCGATGCAGATGGCGCCGATGGGTTTTTTTGCCACGGCCATCTCGCGGATGAGGCGGGCCACCTCCGGGTGGATGGTGGCGGCCGCCCCTTTTTCGGCAAAGGTGCACAGGTTTTTTGCCGCGCCGTAACCGCCGGGGAAGATAACGGCATCGAGCTCCGCAGCCGACACATCCTTCACGTCCCTGATTTTGCCCCGGGCGATCCGCGCAGCCTCCACAAGCGCGTTGCGGGTGGCGCCGGTTTCCTGGGAGGTGAGGTGGTTCACCTCGCGAAACTCCATGCCCGGGGCCATGCAGACCGCCTCGGCACCGTTGCGGTCGATGGCGAGGAGCGTCAGGACCGCCTCGTGGATCTCGCTACCGTCATAGACGCCGCAGCCGGAAAGAACAACACCGATCTTTTTCATGGGCTCCTCCTTCGTTGTCGTGGAATCGTAATGATGCCGGACGATATTCTGTGGGTGCAGCTTAAAGCGGCACTAATTGTAATCATTCCCCGTATCTTCCGCAAGCGCGATCGTCACGGCCCGCTCGTAGGCGGTGAGCGGGAAGGGGATGAGATCGCGAATTCGGCTTTCGCGGCAGATGACCTCGTTTTTCAACCCCTCGATGAGCGGGATGGCGATAGAGGGGCGTACCGGCGTGACAAGACCCACCCAGTAGGACGAAAGTCTGGGAGTCAGCAGCGGCACTGACAGGATCATGGTGAATGTTTTCTCAACCCCTGCGAGTCGTTCCATCATCTCCCGATAGGTGAGGATGTCGGGACCGCCGATATCGAAGGTTTCGCCCGTGGTCCGCTCGTCCTCCAGGCAGCCGGTCAGGTAGCGGATGACGTCTCCCACGGCAATGGGCTGGCAGCGCGTGGAGACCCACCGGGGAGTGATCATGACCGGCAGGCGCTCCACCAGTGCCCGGATCATCTCGAAGGAAGCGCCGCCGGCGCCGATGATGATGGCTGCCCGCAGGAACGTGGTGCGGAACGAGCCCCGCCCCAGAATGGCGGCCACTTCGAGGCGGCTCGCCAAGTGCTCCGACAGGTGGTCGCCCGTCTCGCCGAGCCCCCCGAGGTAGATGGCCCGCCTCAGGCCCGCCCGGTTGCCCGCGGCTACAAAATTCTCCGCCGCCTCCCGGTCCCGCCGCTCAAACCCGGCCCGGCCGCCTGCCATGGAATGAACCAGGTAGAAGGCGGTGTCAACCCCTGCCAGGGCGGCATCGAGCCTTCGCGGGTAAGGATGTCGCCCACCACCCGCTCTGCCCCGTGGGGAAGCGGGGCATCGGGCCGCCGGACGAGACAGCGCACCCGGTGGCCGCCGGCCAGCAGGGCCGACACGAGCCTCTTGCCGATAAATCCGGTTGCACCGGTGACCAATACGATCCCTTCTCCGGGGTTCATAATTCCTCCTGGGCAGATGGCGGCGGAAATCTATCTATCAATTGTACACGCTTCTGCCGTAAGACAAGGGCCGGCGGCTGTGGTATGGTTGTGGCGGGAGGGGGCGATGAGCAATACGGAAGGTCTGTTCACGAGAGAGATAGCCTGCCAGCAGATCCTCATGGAGGATTCCTCTGTATTCTCGGTCCAGTGGACGACGGTACCCTCAGACCTCCGTCCGCGGCTTTCCGCTGAGTTTCTCCTTGAGCGGTACCTTGCCTACATCCGGCGCTTCACGCTTACCCTGATCCGGCCGGTTGTCGCGGCGGACGGCATCGCCTTCCGCCTGGCCGGCACGGGCCGGAGCCTGATTCTCTTTACCCCGCCGATACGACAGGAGGGCCCCGGCCATGAGGCGCTCACCCTCCGCATCTGCGGCGGATTCCTGGTTCAGGCCCGCCAGTGCGATCGCGGAGAGCTTTCGTTCATGCTGGATGACGACGCTTCCGGTGTGCGTCTCACCCTGCGGCTGACCGACTACTGCCCCCTGCTGCTCGGGAGCAGTGAGCCGTCGCGGCTTCGGAAATGGCTCTATCGCTTCACGCAGGCTTACATCCACAAAGTGGTGACGGTCCGCTTCCTGGCGCGGGTGTATGCTGACCTGGCCGGGAGCGGGGGGTGCGTGCGGGTGGTCAGGGCGCGGGTCCGTGACGGGGAGGAGTTGTAGTGTCCCCGGCGGACCCGGTTGCAAAGCGGATGGCCCGTGCTAGGCTTTTTTCGTCAGTACCGAACCCGAGGGAGGGACGCCATGAAAGAGCAGGACCGCACAGCGGTATGCAACCGCACTGAACGCAAGGAAGAGAATGTCAGGGTACGGAACGTGAAGACCGGCGAGATCGGCTTCACCTTCGGCTGCACCGAGGAGGGGGGGACCATTCAGGTTCGGCTGCAGAACGGCCAGTTGGACAGTTGGGTTGCTGCCGACTGCGAGGAAGTGCCCGAGTAGGGGAGTGCCGTGGAAGGACGAAAGTGCAAGCGGCTGTCGGTGGAGGTGGGGTGCTGGCTCGTGGAAATGGACGGAGCCACCTGCCTCTACACCTTTGATCTGTCGGACGAGGGGGTAGCGGTCATTACGGAGGACCCGCTGCCGGTGGGGCGCAGCGTTATCCTTCAGTTTTTCACCCCCCGCTCGGCCAGTGCCGTGACCCTGAAGGCCCAGGTGGTCTGGAGCCGCCTGGAGCCGGAAGGAGCCATGGGCCTGCGGTTCGTGGAGCTGGATGCCCAGGGCCGGGAGACGTTGCGTGAGTTCGTGCGACTGCTGCTGGAGCAGCGGCAGCGGGAACGGCCCGCGCCTTAGGCGTTCGGCCGGACCGGGTCAGTCCCGGGTATAGAGAACCGCCACCGCCCGAGCCCGTTCCTCTCCCACCGACACGTAGCCGTGGGGCTCCGAGGAATCGTAGTAGATGCTGTCCCCCGGCAGGAGCCGCATGACATCGCTGCCGTAGTGGAATTCCAGCTCTCCGTCGAGCAGGTAGATGAACTCGAAGCCGTCGTGCCGGTAGAAGAAGCTGTCGCTCCAGTCGGTCAGTTCGAACTCCACCAGGAACGGTTCCATGGGCTTGTGCCTGATACCCGGGGCCAGGGACCGATAGATGTAGCCATGGGGCGCGTCGTTGCCTGAGCGGCGTCGGGTCGGCTGCTGCTGAGCTGCCCGGGTCAGCACCACTTTCTGCTGGTCTTCTTCCTCTTCGAAGAAGTAGTGGATGCCCACCTTCAGTCCCTTGGATATCTTGAGCAACGTGGCAATGGGAGGGGTGACCTGATCGTTTTCGATCTGGGAAAGAAGGGGTTTCGAGAGGCCCGAGAGCTCGGACAGTTCCTGGAGGGTGAGCCGTCGCTCCTGACGGAGCTTTCTGATCTTGGCGCCGAGCCGCAATTCCTTGATCTGGGATTTGATGTCGTCCACGGTGAACTCCTCTCCTGCCCGTTATAGGTCAACTCCCGCGGGAGCGTCAAGTGCTAATCCGAATGGCCGTGGGGCGCGGCTCGGCGCCGAAAGGGCGTTGACATCCCCGGGCATATTGGCTACTCTTTCAAAGGTTTAGAGCGATCAGCTCCCATGAACCGGTATGAGCGAGGTTCTTTGCATGTTCGTCCGTCGTCTGCTCCTGATATCGCTGCTCTTTGTCACAACGCTCACCGCCTGCACGAAGAAGGAAGAAAAGCTCTTCTATGAGTCGGGCCGTGCCGACGCGCCGGTCAAGGAGGTGCCCAGGGACATCCTTGCCACCCAGCAGGCCTTCGTCGAGCTGGTCAAGAAGGTGACCCCGTCGGTCGTGAACATCTCCACCGTCAGCCGGAGAAAGATCGAGCAGCCCTTCTTCGAGTTTTCCCCCTTTTTCAATGATTTCTTCGACAGCCGCCCCCGGTTCCGGCGTGAGCAGAGCCTCGGCTCTGGCTTCATCATCAACCGGGAAGGTACATCGTCACCAATGACCACGTGGTGCGCGACGCCGAAAGCATCAAGGTCAAGCTCTCCAATGAGAACGTCTACGACGGCCGCATCGTCGGCAGCGACCCCAAGACCGACATCGCGGTCATCAAGATCGACTCGCGGGAGGAACTTCCCGTGGCGGTCCTGGGCGATTCGGACAAGCTCCAGGTGGGGCAGTGGGCGGTGGCCATCGGCAACCCCTTCGGCCTGGACCGGACCGTGACCGTCGGCGTGGTGTCGGCCACCGGCCGCTCCAACATGGGGATAGAGACCTATGAGGACTTCATCCAGACCGATGCCTCCATCAACCCGGGCAATTCGGGAGGGCCGCTGCTGAACGTCCACGGCGAGGTGATCGGCATCAACACCGCCATCGTGGCCGCCGGCCAGGGGATCGGCTTTGCCATCCCGGTCAACATGGCCAAGCAGATCGTCACCCAGCTCATCACCAAGGGCAAGGTCACCCGCGGCTGGCTCGGCGTCACCATCCAGCCGGTCACCGACGACCTTGCCAAGGAATTCGGCCTGAAAAAGGCCCAGGGCGTCCTGGTGAGCGACGTGGTGGCAGGGAGCCCGGCGGCAACTGCCGGCATCCGGCAGGGGGACATCATCCTCAGGTTCGCCGGCAAGGAGATCAAGGATGCCCAGCACCTCCAGCGGGTGGTGGGCGACACGGCGCCGGGGACAAAGGTACCGGTGGTAGTCTTCCGGGACGGGAAAGAGGTTCAGCTCTCCCTGGCGACGGCCAGCTCCGACAGTGCCCAGGCACGGCAGGCGCGGCCCCAGGGAGGGGCGCCCGACACCCTTGGCCTTGCCGTGGAGGAACTTCCCCGCGAATATCGGCAGGAAGGTTTCGCCGGCGTCCTGGTGGTCCAGGTGGACGATGGGAGCGCCGCCGGCGAGGCGGGCATCCGGGAGGGGGACGTGATCGTGGCGGTGAACCGGCGTCCCGTGGCGAACCTGGCAGAGTACGACCGCGCCATGCGCGAGGCGGCCCGGCGCGGTTCGGTAGTGCTTCTGGTGCGCCGTGGCGACGCGAGCATCTATTTCTCCCTCAGGCTCAGGTAGCGGACTTCCGGCTCATGGGCCAGCCAACGACAGAGGACATACCATGACAATGATCGACAATCCCGACCAGGCCCGCCGCCTCGCCCGCGCCATCATCTCGGACATTGCCATCTACAACCGGGAAAAGGTCGAGCAGGGGATCAAGAACGACACCATCTTCGATCTGCTGGCCGAAGAGATCGAGGAGGGGCGCCAGCATTTCGCCTCGCGGGTGGCGCCTGAACTGGCGGGAACCGGCATTTTCGACCTGGCCCTGGTTGATGTCCTGATCAAGCGGGCGGGCAAGATCGAGTCGGCCATCTGGTAGGGGCGGAAAAGCGGGAAAGGGTTCGGACGGGGGCACGGCCGGCGGTCGCGCCCCCGTCCTGTTCAGGGGCGGAAAGGATCAGGGGTGGAGAGACAAGGGGAGCGATACGATCTGTCGGTGCCGACGGAAGGTGAAGCGGAACGGCTCGACCAGTTCGTGGCCCGCTCGGTCCAGGGAATAACCCGTTCGGCGGCCCAGCGCCTCATCGAAGAGGGGCGGGTGACGGTGGACGATCGCGTCGAGAAGCCGTCTCTCAAGCTCCGGGGTGGCGAGCGGGTGGTGGTGACGGTGCCGCCGCCGGCCCCCGCAGTGCCTGAAGCGGAAGAGATCCCGCTGGTCGTCCTCCACGAAGATGGCGACGTGATTGTGGTCCACAAGCCGGCGGGCATGGTGGTCCACCCGGCCGCGGGAAATCCCGGCGGAACCCTGGTCAACGCCCTTCTGGCCCACTGTACGGATCTCTCGGGCATTGGCGGCGAGATTCGTCCCGGCATCGTCCATCGCATCGACAAGGATACCTCGGGCATCCTGGTGGTGGCCAAGAACGACCGGGCCCACGAATCGCTCTCCCGGCAGTTCCACGACCACACGGTCAAGAGGGTCTACCTGGCTCTGGTCTACGGCTCGCCCCGCGAGGACAAGGGACGGATCGAGGGGGCCATCGGCCGGCATCCCACGGACCGGAAGAAGATGTCGGGCACGGCGCGCCACGGCAAACACGCGGTCACCCACTGGCGGGTGGCCGCCCGGTTCACCGGCGTGACGCTGCTGCGGCTCCGGCTGGAAACGGGGCGTACCCACCAGATCCGGGTGCACATGGCCGAGGCCGGGTTTCCCCTGGTGGGGGACGAGGTCTATGGGGGCGCCGGCCGGATCAACAATCTCAGGGACCCGGTCCTGCGCAAACTCATCCGGGAACTGGGACGTCAGGCACTGCACGCCAAAACCCTTGGTTTCGTCCACCCGGTCACGGGGGAGTTCCTGGAGTTCGACACTGAGCTGCCCGAGGATATGGCGCGGATTATCGATTATCTGGAACGACAAGGAGCCTGATCATGGAGATGAAACGAGCCGACAAGGTTCATTACGTGGAGCCGTCCCTGCTGGCCGCCGCAGGTGTGGCGGTGCAGGGATTCACCACCCGCCACGAAGGGGTGTCGCGCACCCCCTACAATTCCCTCAACCTGGGTACCGGTACCGCGGACTCCTCCCACAGCGTGGAGGGGAACCGCAGCATCCTGGCCCGGGCCTTCGGCGGCACCGTTGAGCGCCTGGTGACCGTCACCCAGGTCCATGGGACCGACTTGCTGGTCATTGACGCGCCGAACCCCGATTACGGCTACTTCCAACGGCTGGAAGCCGACGGGATCATTACCAACCAGCCCGGTGTGATGATCGGCGTCTGCGTTGCCGACTGCGTGCCGGTGCTCCTGCTGGATCCGGTGAAGGGCGTCGCGGCGGCACTCCACGCGGGGTGGAAGGGAACTGCATCGGGCATCTGCCGCAAGGGGGTGGAGGCCTTTGTCTCCATGTTCGGCTCGGATCCCCGGGACATCCTGGCGGCTGTGGGGCCGGCCATCGGCCCCTGCTGCTACGAGGTGGATACCCCCGTTGCCCAGGCCTTCCGCCAGGGGGGCTGCGAGTGGGACGAGGTCGCCACCCTCAGCGGCGTGGCCCGGTGGCAGCTGGACCTGGCGCGGGCCAACGCGCGGCAACTGGCAGCCTCGGGTATTGCGGAGCGAAATATCGAGACGAGCGGCCAGTGTGTCTGCTGTTCGCCGGAGCAGTTCTTCTCCTACCGTCGCGACAAGGGAGATACTGGTCGGCAGATGGGATTCATCATGCTGAAAGGATAGGGCGGGGCGCCGATGAAGTTTCCCATTTCCGATCAGATCCGGTCAGTCCAGTGCGCTCCCATCTCCGAGGTTAAGAGCTGGCTCGCTCACCGGGAGCCCGACCCGGAGCGCCCGCTGGTGGATCTGTGCCAGGCCGTGCCCGACTATCCGCCGGCCCGTCAATTGACCGACTACCTGGCGGCGCTCCTGGACGATCCGCTGGTGTCGAAATACTCGCCCGACGAGGGGCTCCCCGAGGTGCGCGAAGGGGTGTGCGCCCGCTACGGCCGGGTCTACGGCGCGGCCATGAATCCGGATCAGCTTTGCCTCACCATCGGCGCCAGCCAGGCGTTCTGGCTCGCCATGGTGACCCTCTGCCGCGCCGGGGACGAGGTGATCGTCCCGCTCCCCGCCTACTTCGACCATCCCATGGCCCTGGATATCCTGGGCATCAGGCCGGTCTACCTTCCCTTTGACGAGGAACGGGGCGGGGTGCCTGACCCCGTTGCGGTGGAGCGTCTCATCACCCCGCGCACCAGGGCCATCCTGCTGGTGACCCCCTCCAACCCCACCGGCGTGGTCACGCCGCCGGAAACGATCCAGGAACTCCACGGGTTGGCCCGGCGCCGGGGCATCGCGCTGGTCCTGGACGAAACCTATGCCGACTTCATCCCCGGCGGCGAGCGGCCCCACGATCTTTTCCAGGACCCCTGCTGGGGGGATCACCTGATCCACCTGATGTCCTTCGGCAAGACCTATGCCCTCACGGGGTACCGGGCCGGCTGTCTCGCCGCGTCGAAAGAGTTCATCGGCCACGCCCTTAAGGCCCAGGACACCATGGCGGTCTGCCAGCCGCGCATCACCCAGCATGCCGTGCTCTACGGGGTCAGCCATCTGGACGGCTGGGTGGAAGAGAACCGGCTCATGATGACCCGACGGCACGACCTCTTCCGGTCGCTCTTTACCCGTCCCGGCAATCCGTTCAGCCTCGTGGCGAGCGGCACCTTCTTCGCCTGGGTGCGGCATCCCCTGCAGGAGGGCACCGGCCGGGAGGCTGCCCGCAGGCTGGCCGTGGAAGCCGGCATCATCTGCCTCCCCGGCGAAGTGTTCGGCCCCGGCCTCGAATCCTACCTCCGGCTCGCCTTCGGCAACATCCGCGACGAAGCCATCCCCGGCGCGGTGGAGCGATTCCGCTCGTTTGCCCCCTGAGGTTCTCCTCTTCCGATTTTCATCCGCCTGCCGCGGAACGAAAAAAGCCCCCTGCCGAATGTCATGGCAGGGGGCTTTTGCGCAGAAGCGCTCGCGATTCAGAACTCCTGGGGCATGGCCTTGACCTGGGCCGCGGTGAAGACCGGGCCGTCCTTGCAGACATAGACATTGCCCACGTTGCAGCGGCCGCACTTGCCAAGGCCGCACTTCATCCGGTTCTCCAGGGTCGTGTAGATTGCCGTGTCGGCGAATCCCAGCTTCTCCAGCACGGGAAGGGTGAACTTGATCATGACGGGCGGTCCGCAGACCAGGGCGATGGTGTTGTCCGCGGCCGGCGCTGCCTGCTCCAGGACCGTCGGCACAAAGCCCACCTGTCCGTCCCATGAGGGGGAATTACCCCCCGGATCCACGGTCTTTACCAGGCGTACGTCGCCCCGCTCCTCCCACTCCCTGAGTTCCCGTTTGTAGACGAGATCGGCCTCGGTCCGGGCGCCGTAGACGATGGTGATGTCGCCGAATTTCTCCCGCCAGTCCAGGCACTGCCAGATGAGCGTCCGCAGCGGCGGCAGCGCGATACCTCCGGCCACGAAGACGAGGTTCTTGCCGAAGAACTCTTCGACGGGAAACGAGTTGCCGTAGGGACCGCGCACGCCGATGGTGTCGCCGGGCTCCAGGGATCGCAGTGCTTCCGTGACCCGCCCCACGGCCCGGAAGCAGCACTCGATGTATCCCTGCCGGGTGGGGGCCGAGGCGATGCAGAAGGTGGCCTCGCCGGCGCCGAAGGCCGAGTACTCGGCAAACTGGCCGGCCCTGAAGGTAAAATGCTCCCGCACCCGTTCATCCTGGAACACGAGCCGGAAGGTGCGGATGTCGGGGGTCTCGTCAACGATCTCCTCGATCGTTGCCAGGTGGGGGAGGTAGATATTCTTGTGGTCGCACATGGTGGAGCCCTTTTATCCTTCCGCCAGTTTTGCCGCCAGGTCCGAGAATGCCTGGCCCTTTACCTTGAGCTCCACGGGGCGGTTGTTGTCTCCGAAGCCGATGGTGATCACGCCACCCAGCAGGTGGTTTTCCATTTCCGCGAACAGAACTGCCCTGGGATTGATCAGCAGGTTGCCGGACTGCACGAAGCCGCGCTTCAGCAGGTTGGCCGCGAATTGTTCCTGCTCCGCTCTGGATACCTTCTTAAAGAGCTGTTTCCGGATGGCCGGTCCGTTGAACCAGACATCCATGATCCGGCTGGCATCGGTCACCAGCGGATTGTCCTCCGGCGTGGTCATCTGGACGGCGACAACACGATCGATGTTGATGAAGCGTTCCATGGGGAACTCCTCTTACTTGTTATTGATGTCGTCAATGATCTGGGCGATGTCGATCCCCACCGGACAGGCGCGGATGCACCGTCCGCAGCCGGTGCAGAGGCGCTGGCCGAACTTATCGTGGTAGTACTTGAACTTGTGCATGATCCGGTTGCGGTAGCGATGGGGCTGTACCTCGCGGGGGTTGTGGCCCGACGCATGGTAGGTGAATTTACCGAAACCGCAGGCGTCCCAGTGCTTGCGGCGCGCCCCCTGCTTCTCGCTCCCCTCGTCGCTGATGTCGAAACAGTGGCAGGCGGGGCAAAGAAAGGCACAGGCGCCGCAGCCGGCACAGCGGGCGGCGATCTCTTCCCAGAGGGGGTCCTCGAAATGGGTGTCGAGCCAGGCCTTGATCCGGTCCAGGTCGAGCGGCGCCAGCTGGGGCTCGGCAAGGGGAACAGGCTCGCCGGCATCCGCCTCGGCAAAGAGCCCGGCATGGGCGGTCAGGAGCGCCTCACCCTTGTCGGAAATAACGTCGCAGCGGTAGGTTCCTCCAGCCAGGGGGGTGAGGAAGAGGTCGCTCCCCTTGGTGTCCGCCGGGGAAAGCCCCACCGCCGTGCAGAAACAGGCATCGTCCGCGGTGGTACAGGCAAGGCCTATGATCGTGGTCTTGCGCCGCCGCTCCAGAAAAAATTCGTCCTTGAAGTCCCAGGAGAAGACCGCGTCGAGCACCGGGGCCGCCGCCACGTCGCAGGGGCGGGCGCCGATGAGCACTGTCTCCGGGAAGCGGGCCGGGTCGATGTCGTGCACCCTGGTCCCGGAACTGCTCTTTTCATAGGTCAGGATATTCTCGCACAGGGGGAAAAAGGTCTCCTTGGCGGAACGGCGGGGCAGCTCTCCCAGGGACAGCTCTTCCGCCGAGGCCAGCGGCTCGTACAGGGTCAGGGTGCCCACGGCTTTCGGGCCGATGACCCGTTTGCCCTCGCCCGCGAGCGTATCGATGAGAAGGCGGAGATTCTGATCGGTGATGATTTTCGGCATGGGGGTTCCTGGAGGGGCGGCCCGGTCGGGCGCCCCTGCATGGTTATTTTATGAACGATTGATCGTCGTCTTCCCGGTATTCCGCCAACGGTCCCTTTTCCTTTGCCTGGAAGCCAGCCTCGTGGCCGTAGAGTTCCTTCAGCTCCTTGGCCATCTTGCGATTGAGGAGGTTGAGCGGGATGTCCATGGGGCACGCCCGTTCGCATTCGGCGCAGCCGGCGCAACGGCCGGCCAGGTGCATGGCCCGGACCATGTGCCAGGCCATATTCCCCGCCGGACGCGGCGTGGTCTCCACCGCCTGGGGGCGGTTGCGGTCGCAGAGGCATTGCTCGCAGTAGCAGAAAGGGCAGACCTGGCGGCAGGCGTAGCAGCGGATGCAGCGGGAGAAATGCTCCTTCCAGAACGCCCACCGCTCGGCCGGGGTCATGGCTTCGAGCCGAGCCAGTTCAGCCGCCTCGTGGGGGGTGAAGGCGGGCCTCCGGGGGACGGTCCCCAAGGATACATCGGCCCCTTCGGGGAGCTCTGCGGCGCACTCCCGGCACTTGCGGGCCAGGGTGCTGTCGTCCAGGGGAGCGTTGCCCTGGACCGCCGGACCGTAGACCCCGGCACAGGCCACGCCGATGATGTAGATGTCGTCGCGCTTGAGCTGGTTCTCACCCATGAGGCCGGCCAGGGCCTTCATGTCGCACCCTTTGGCCACCACGGCCAGCGTGCCCTTTTCCCGGACCTCCTTCTTGGCCTTGGTCAGGTAAAGGGCCAGGTTGTTGACGCAGGAGGGGGAAAAAATGAGTTTTTCAGCGTCGGCGGGATCGGTGACGATGGCCGGCACGGCGCTTCCCCTGCGGCGTCCCGCCTGCCAGCCGATCACGGCGGCAGCCGTGCCCGATTCCAGGACCTTTTTGGCTTCCGCCCGCAGGGCGTCGGTGACGGCGTCATAGAGCGCCGTGTCGATGGTATGTGCGGTATTCGTCATGATGAACCCTTGCAAGCTCCGTGGGAGCCGGCTTCAGATGTCGTTGTACGCGGCCTTGAGCTCGGGCGTGTCGATAGCCCCGGACCAGTGTTCCTCGGCTTCCAGTTCCTTGAATTCGGGCATGGGCCCCAGGGCGCGAATCCGTTCGGTCAGCTCGGTAACCACCTCAACCCACTTTCCCCCCTCGGCGGCCGAAACCCAGGAGAACTGGAGCCGCTGAAGATCGACTCCGATGAAGTCCAGGAGTTGGCGAAAAGCGGCGAAGCGGCGCCGGGCGTGGAAGTTGCCGGCCATGTAGTGGCAGTCGCCCGGATGGCAACCCGATACCAGGATGCCGTCTGCCCCTTTCTGGAATGCCCTGAGGATGAAGACCGGATCGATCCGGCCGGTGCAGGGGAACTTGACCACCCGGACGTTGGCGGGATAGTGCATCCGCGAGGTCCCGGCCAGGTCGGCCCCGGCATAGGTACACCAAGTGCAGACAAAGGCGACGACCTTGGGTTCGAAAGCGTGTTTCTCTTTGTGTACGTGCATTAGAGCGCCTCGATCATGGCCATGATCTGCTCGTCGGTGTAGCCATCCAGCTCCACGCTCTTGGATGGGCAGGTGGCCTGGCAGGTGCCGCAGCCGCCGCAGACACCCGGGTTCACGTAGGCCACGACCCGGATCAGGTTCCCCTGGCGGTCGCGGATTTCTTTCTCCTCCACGGCACCGTAAGGGCAGACCTTCTTGCAGTAGAGGCAGGCAACGCAGCGCCGCTCGTCCACCTTGGCCACGATGGGCTCCCGCTCCAGCTCGTCGCGGGCGAAGAGGGTCATGACCTTTGCCGCTGCAGCCGATGCTTGACTGACGGTGTCGGGGATGTCCTTGGGCCCCTGGCAGGCCCCGGCCAGATAGACCCCGGCGGTGGCGCACTCCACGGGCTTGAGCTTGGCATGGGCCTCGGAATAGAAGTTGTAGTTGTCATAGGAGATGCCGAGCTTCTGGGCGAGGGAATCGGCCCCTTCCCGCGCCTGCACGGCGGTGGCGAGCACCACCAGGTCCGCTTCGATCTCCACCTGGACCCCCACGTGGACGTCGCTCCCCATGACCACCACCTTGTCTCCCTTCTGGTAGAGTCGGGAGACCATCCCCCTGATGTAGACCGCCTCTTCTTCCTCGATGGCCCGGCGCCAGAACTCGTCGTAGTTCTTGCCCGGCGTCCGCGCGTCCATGAAGAAGACGTAGGCCTGGCCGTCATGCACCTTGTGCTTGTAGAGCATGGTGTGCTTGGCCGTGTACATGCAGCAGATCTTGGAGCAGTAGGAAATCCCCTTTTCGCGGGCCCGGGAGCCGACGCACTGCACAAAGACCACCTGCTTCGGTTCCTTTCCGTCCGAGGGGCGGACGATCTTGCCCCCCGTGGGGCCCGAGGCGGAGGCAAGCCGCTCGAAGGTGAGCCCGTCGATCACGTCGGGGATGGTGCCGTAGCCGAACTCGCCGTACCCCTCGATGGGGGAGCCGGCCGGCTTGGGGCCGATGTCGTAGAGCGAAAAGCCGGTGGCAACCACGATGGCTCCGGCCGGCTCGACGATGAGCTGGTCCTGCTGTTCGTAGTCCACTGCCCGGGGGCCGCAGACCTTGGCGCAGACACCGCACTTTCCCGACTTGAAATAGGTACAGTTTTCCCGGTCGATGACCGGCGTGTTGGGCACCGCCTGGGGGAAGGGAACGTAGATGGCGGGGCGCATGCCCAGGTTCTTGTCGAAACTGTTCGGGATCTTCTTCTGGGGGCACTTGGCCATGCAGACCCCGCAGCCGGTGCATGTTGACTCGTCCACGGAGCGGGCCTTCTTCCGGATGGTCACCTGGAAGTTGCCGATGTAGCCGTCAACGCTCTCGATCTCGCTGTAGGTGTGGAGGGTGATGTTGGGGTGGTTGGCCACATCCACCATCTTGGGGGTCATGATGCACTGGGAACAGTCCAGGGTGGGGAAGGTCTCGGAGAGCTGGGCCATGTGCCCACCGATGGAGGGCTCACGCTCCACGAGCACCACCTTGTGGTCTGCGTCGGCTATGTCCAGGGCCGCCTGGATGCCGGCGATGCCGCCGCCGATGACCAGCGCCCGCTTGGTAACCGGTACGGTGATCGGCACGAGCCGCCGGTCCTTTTTGACGCGGGCCACCATCATCTCAACGATGGAGATGGCCTTGGCGGTTGCCTCGTCCCGATCCTCGTGGACCCAGGAACAGTGTTCGCGGATGTTGGCCATTTCGCAGAGGAAGGGGTTCAGGCCGGCCGCCTTGGCCGCGGTGCGAAAGGTCTTTTCATGCATCCGGGGAGAGCAGGCCGCCACCACGACACCGTCGAGCCGGTGCTCGGCCACCGCCTTCTTCAATAGGCCCTGCCCCGGATCGGAGCACATGTACTTGTAGTCGGTGGCAAAGGCGACGCCGGGAACCTTGGCCAGTTCCCCGGCCACGCGCTCCACGTCAACGGTGCGGGAGATGTTTTCGCCGCAATGGCAGACAAATACGCCGATTCGGGACATCTAGACCAACCCTTTCTCTTTCAGAAGCGGCAGGGGGTTGACGATCATGCTGTCGAACCCGAGCTTTGCCGGCGCCACCCCCGCTGCCAGGGCCAGGAGCTGGGTCATGTAGAAGACCGGCATGCCGAACCACTGGCCGCTGGCCTCCTCGATCTCCTTCTGGCGGATGTCCAGGTTGCCGTGGCACAGGGGGCAGGCCACCAGGATGCAGTTGGCGCCGGCCGCCTTGGCCGAGGCGAGGATGTCGCCGGAGAGCTTCAGCACCACGCCGGGGCGCGAAAGGGTGAAGTTTGCGCCGCAGCACTCCATCCGGTGGCTCCAGGTGACCGTCTCGGCGCCGGCGGCGCCGATGACCCGCTCCATGATGGTCGGCGCCTCGCAGTCGTCCAGCTCCGGCACCTCGGGCGGCCGGGTCAGCAGGCAGCCGTAGTAGCAGGCCACTTTGAGCCCCTCCAGCGGCTTTCTCACGGCTGCCGCGAGCCGGTCGAGGCCGAAGTCCCTGGCCAGGATTTCCAGGAGATGCTTCACCTTTTTGTCAAAGGAAACCTTCCCGTCGATGGCGTACTCCACCTGCCGGCGCTTTTCTTCGTTGTCCGCCAGCCGGTGCTGGGTCACCTTCAGGCGCGAAAAGCAGGCGGCGCAGGCCACGGCCAGGTCGCCGCCGACCTCATCGGCCAAGGACAGGTTTTTAGCACAGAGGGAGAGGGAGAGGAGCTCGTCCACGTTGTGGGCCGGGGTCGCGCCGCAGCAGAGCCAGTCGGGAACCTCGTGGAGTCCGATCTTCAGCGCCCGGAACAGACCCCGGGTCGACTCGTCGTACTCTTTTGCCGAAGCGTGGAGGGAGCAGCCGGGATAATAGGAATAGTTCAGCAGGTTCTTGGCGGGGGTCACGGGGCTTCACCTTTTTTGCGCAGCGCTTCGATGCGGGCGAAGATGTTCTCGATCTCGGCGATGTTGCGGTTTTTCCGGTGGAACATCCGGAGCTTTCCCTTGGTGATCAGCTTCGGTCCAAGCATCAGGTCCTTGAGGAACTGGCCGCTTTTCACGTTGAAGACCGCGGCCAGCCGCATCTCGTACTGGCGGCCGTAGGTGCGGATGTTTTCGATGAACAGCCGGTTCGCCAGTTGGACCAGGCTTTCCTTGGACGGGCCCTTGGCATCCCACGAACACTTGCGCAGGGCGTCCATGATGGCGGCCAGATCCACCTTGTTGGGGCAGCGGGTGGTGCAGGTCTCGCAGGAGGCACAGTACCAGATGCTGCGTCCCGCCAGCACGCGCTCGTACTGGCCCAGTTGGAGGAATCGGACGATCCGGTTGGGGGGGTGCTCCATGAACGAGCGCATGGGACAGCCGGCCGAACATTTGCCGCACTGGAAACAGCGGCGAACCGAACTGCCCGAGAGGGCTTCGACCTTGCGCACGAAACCGAGATTCATGGTTTCGGTCGAGAGGCGCATCGTGGAGTGCTTCACACTACCTCCTGGTGGCGGGTGGGGCCGCAGGAAAACAGCGACGGTGAACGGGCCAAGATCTGGGGGCGGGAGGAAGGGGGGCTTCCGCGGATGCGGCAGGATGATGCCCCGGCGGACCTTGCCGGATGGCAGCAAGGCCAACAGCCGTTTTATTTTTACTAAACAGGCGCCACTGTCATCAGTGTATTGACGGGCGGGCACCGGAGTGATTTTTAGTCTTGATAAATTGTGCTATCACACGAAAGGCTGCTTTGTCAACGCCAAAGTAAAACGGTGTATGGCGGCGGTGCGATCTGCCGAAAGCTTGTATGTGATCAAAGTGCCGTGAAAATGGTAAGGCCGCTATTGCGTCTGCCATGCAACTCCTTGGCGAGCCGGGGTAAAATGCCGCTTGCAACTGCCCATGAGGACTGGTGAAGGAGAAGCGATACGTGGTGATCATTACGAATCTTAATCGTTTAAGACTGTTATTGCTGGTCAGACCAAGATAGGCGCTCGCCGGTGCCTGGAATCACTGGATGCATGGTAACAAAAAAGAAACAGCTTGTGGAAGCCTCTTTTGACAAGGTGGGCGAAATGGATTACAAGGGGTGGTAATCCTGTTGGTTCCGAGGTTTCTCATCAGCGAGCTTTCCCGATTATACGATTACATGCGTCCCTGCTGGCGCACGTATCTTCTTGGCGCCCTTTGCCTGGTCGGCACGAACGGGTGCGCGCTCCTGATTCCGTGGCTCCTGAAGCTTGCCGTGGAGGGGCTGCGGTCGCCCGGTCAGGCGACCCGCTCTCCGGCTTGGTATGGCGGGGTCATCATCGGCGCAGCACTTGTGCAGGGGGGGATTCGCATTTTCTCGCGCACCAAGCTTTTGCACGCAGCGCGCAGGATTGAGTTCGCCATCCGCGAGGATCTCTTCGCCAAGCTTCTTTCCCTCGACATGCCCTACTTTTCCGGGGAGCGGACCGGCGACCTCATGTCGCGCTTTGCCAACGATCTGACCAATATCCGGATGCTCCTGGGCTTCGGAGTGCTGAACGTCATCAATACGGCTGTCATCTATGGGGCTGCCCTGGTGCTCATGGCGAACATCGACGTGACGCTCACCGTTCTGGCCGTTGCGCCGTTTCCGTTCATGATCCTGGTGGTCAAGGGGCTCACGCGGAGGATGTATCACTGCTCGCGGCGGGCGCAGGAGGAGTTGGCGAAGCTTTCCAGTCAGGCCGAGGAAAATGTCTCCGCAGCCGTCGTGGTGAGGGCCTACCGTCGCGAGGCGGCGGCGGTGGATGCCTTTCGCCGGGCGAGCCTCGACTACTTTGCCAGCAACATGGCCATGGCGCGCCTGCGGGGTCTCATGCTCCCCCTCATGGCGGCCACATCGGCCCTGGGAACCCTGGTGGTGCTTTTTGTGGGCGGAAGCCGCGTCATCGAGGGGATTCTCACCTTGGGCGACTTCGTCGCCTTCAGCGGCTATCTGGCCATGCTCGTCTGGCCCACGGTCATCTTTGGCTGGATCCTCAACCTGATCCAGCGGGGAGGCGCCTCCATGGCCCGCCTGAGCGAGATCTTCGACGCCCGGCCGTTGGTGGTGGACCCGGAGGCGCCGGCGCCGGTCGCTGCGATCCGGGGGGAGATCGAGCTGCGGGGCCTCCGTTTCGGCTACAACGGCGGAGAGGTGTTGCGGGGAGTGTCGCTCTGGGTGCCGGCAGGGGCGCGGGTTGGTATCGTGGGGGGCGTCGGGTCGGGCAAGACGACCCTCGTCCGCCTGCTTGCGCGACTCTATCCCGTTGGTGACGGGCAGGTTTTCATTGATGGGACCGACATCAACCGGATTCCCCTTGAGGTGCTCCGGCGCGGTGTCGGCCTTGTGCCCCAGGAGAGTTTCCTTTTTTCCCGGACGGTCGGGGAAAACATTGCCTGCGGCAGGGACGGGGCCACGGAGGACGAGGTGATGGAGGCGGCGCGACTGGCGAGTCTGGATGGCGATCTGGCCCGTTTCCCCCAAGGGCTTGCCACTGTCGTCGGCGAACGGGGGGTTACCCTGTCGGGGGGGCAGCGGCAACGGGTGGCCATCGCCCGTGCGCTGTTGCGCAACCCTTCCGTCCTGGTGCTCGACGATCCGCTTTCTGCGGTGGATGCCCGGACCGAGGAGGAAATCCTCCGGTCATTGGCCGGGTATTACGGTGATCGGACCGTGGTCATCATCTCCCATCGCCTCTCCGCCGTTCGTGCCTGTGATGTCATTGTGCTGCTCAAAGACGGCGTTATTGCCGAGCAGGGAAGCCATGACGAGCTCGTTGCCCGGGGCGGAGCCTACGCGGCCCTGTGGCACGAGCAGCGGCTGCGCGACGAGATAGCCGGGTTCCGGGAAGATGGCGCGGAAAAGGACGGGGAAAAAGGGGCTTTACAAACGGAAAATGCTGTATTATAGTCGATCGTTCCGGAGAGATGTCCGAGTGGCCGAAGGAGCACGATTGGAAATCGTGTGTACTGCAAGGTACCGAGGGTTCGAATCCCTCTCTCTCCGCCATGAACAAATCCATGCCCCCTGGGCTAGCCTTCATATCCGCGCTGTCCGGGCGCTCCGATCCGGTGGCCGGACCCCCTTTGCGGGCAGAGCTGATAGCTGGGTCCCGCGCAACGGTAGGTTATGAACCCCGCCAGATCCGGAAGGAAGCAACGGTAGTAGCTGATTCCGTGTGCCGCGGGGGAGCCCAGCTATCAGTTGTGCCCGCAAAATCCCCGATGTGCCCCTTCCCCTTCGCAAGCGCACGAACCGAACCCGTAGTGAGGTGTTGACCCGTGTCCTATCTCGTTCTCGCACGAAAGTGGCGTCCCCAGACCTTCAGCGACCTCACGGGACAGGAGCACGTCAGCCGAACCCTCCAGAATGCCATTGATTCCGGCAGGATCGCCCACGCGTTCCTCTTCACCGGGGCCCGCGGCGTCGGCAAGACCTCGTCGGCCCGGATCCTGCTAAGGCCCTCAACTGCGAACAGGGCATGAGTCCCGAGCCGTGCAACGTCTGTCCCGCCTGCACCGAGATCACGGCCGGAACCTCGATCGACGTTCTTGAGATTGACGGCGCCTCCAACACTGGTGTCGACGACATTCGCGAACTGCGGGAGAACGTCAAGTACCTTCCGTCGCGGTTGCGCTACAAGATCTTCATCATTGACGAAGTGCACATGCTCTCCACCAACGCCTTCAACGCCCTGTTGAAGACCCTGGAGGAGCCACCGCCCCACGTGAAGTTCATCTTCGCCACCACCGAGCCCCACAAGCTTCCCATCACCATTCTTTCACGCTGCCAACGCTTCGATTTCCGGCGGATTCCTCTTGCAAAGGTGGTGGCCCGACTGCGCTACATCGTCGACCGCGAGGGGATCACCATCAGCGATGAGTCCCTTGCCGTGGTGGCGCGCAAGGGAGACGGCAGCATGCGCGACTCCCTGTCGGTCCTGGACCAGGTGCTGGCCTTCTGTGGCGAGACGGTGAACGATGATGACGTGGTGAGCCTTCTGGGCGTCGTGGACCGGCGCCTGCTGCTGGAGGCGTCGGCCGCAGTCCTTGGCCGTGATACGCGCAGTGCGCTCGGGGTGGTTGCCCGGGTGGACGAATTCGGTTACAACATGCGTCAGTTCTGCGGCGAACTTATCGACCATTTCCGCAATCTGACCATTTTGAGGGCCGTGGGCGATGCGGGAGACCTGCTCGACCTCTCCGAGGCGGAGCTCCAGTCGGTTCGCGAGCAGGCCTCTTCGGCCCCGCTGGAGGATCTGCAGCGGCACGTGACAATCCTCCTGCGGGCCGACGGCGAGATCGCTCACTCGGGCTACCCCCGGCTGGTCCTGGAGATGGCGCTGGTTCGAATGGCGACGCTGGCGCCCTTGGTGCCGGTGGGTGAACTGCTGGACAGGCTCGGCAGAATCGAGGAACGGGGCAGCGGTGTTGCGGCCGACGCCCGGGCGTCATGGCGCCCCTCACCCCCGCCGGAAGCCGGGGTGGCCCCTGTGCCGACGCGTCCGGCACCCTCTGCCCCGGTCGAACAACGACCCCGCTCCGCTCCTGCCGGGGCTGAGGCGAAGCCGGCTCCGCCCCGCAATGGCGCACCCACTCCGGAGCCTCAACGAACCGGGGATGAGTGGGCCGATTTCGTCGCATTCGTCAAGGGTGCCAAGCCCCGGATCGGCACATCGCTGGAGTACGGCAGTCCGCTGCACATTGCCGCCGACCGCCTTGAGATCGGTTTTCCGGAAAACTCCTTTGCCCTGTCGAGTCTCCGGGACGGCGATGCGCAAGCATCTCTCAAGGCCTTGGCGGAGCGCTTCTTTTCGACGCCCATGACGGTTGCCCTCAAGGTGTTGACCGGTGAAGGCCATGCGCCTCCCAACCTGCTTGAAAAAAAAAGAGCTGAAGACGAGCAGCGCCGCACCGGCCTGAAGCGGTCGGCGGAATCCCACCCGGCGGTATCCTCGGCCCTTGAGGTCTTTGACGGAACACTCGCAGAGGTTACCCCGCTGGGGACACGGGGCAAGCTATAACCATGTTTTAGTTTCAACAAAAGTAATTGAGTGAGAGTAAATTTACATCACAGTAACAATGGAGGGGAAGATGTCCAAGGGTTTGGCCGGAATCATGAAACAGGCGCAGATGATGCAGCAAAAAATGGCGAAACTTCAAGAAGAAGCCGCGAATCGGACCGCGGAGGCCACCGCGGGTGGCGGTGCGGTCACCGCGGTGGTGAGTGGCAAGAACCAGATTATTTCCCTGGTGATCAAGCCCGAGGCAGTCGATCCGGAAGATGTGGAAATGCTTCAGGATCTGGTCATGGCAGCCGTAAATGAGGCGCTCAAGAAGGTTCAGTCCCAGTTTGCCGAGGAAATGAGCAAGGTCACGGGTGGACTCAGTATTCCCGGCCTGTTCTAAGGCACGGTGTATCGCAAACTTGATTTGCTGTTCGTTTCCGGGAAAGATCGGATGCCGGGCAGGTGTTCGACGGAGAAATTTCTCTCTGGATATAAGAGTCTGCAATCAATAATTTAGCCGAGATTTTATTTCGGCTAAATTTTTATTATTAATGTAATAAAAAAATGTTTTAAATGGCGGATAAAGTATGGTACATTTTTCAGACTCATTGTCACGGTTGCTCGCGGAACTGCAGAAGCTGCCGGGAGTTGGCGAGAAAACCGCCCTGCGCCTCGCCTTTCATCTTTTGAAATCCCCCGACAATGCCGCTGCCCTGGCTGACAGTCTTCGGGACGTCATGTCCCGGGTGCGGTTCTGTTCCGTCTGCTTCGGCATTACCGAGGACGATCCTTGCCGGTTCTGCTCCGAGGCCCGCGACGATGGTGCCATCTGCGTCGTCGAGGAACCCCAGGACCTTCTGGCCGTTGAGCGGACCCGGGCGTTCCGGGGACGCTATCATGTGCTCCAGGGAGCGCTGTCCCCGCTCAACGGTGTTACCCCCGACCGGCTCCGCGTGGCGGAGCTCATGAAGCGGCTGGAGGGGGGAGGGGTCCGGGAGGTGGTGATCGCCACCAACTTCTCGGTGGAGGGCGAAGCAACGGCCCTCTATCTGGCCAGGATGATCAAGCCCCTGGGGGTCCGGGTGACACGGCTCGCCCACGGGATACCGCTCGGCAGCGACCTGGAGTTCGTGGATGCGGCCACGGTGCAGCGGGCGCTGGAAGGGCGGAGCGAGCTGTAACCGACGTTGTACTAATTCAACGCGCAGATTTCGGGCTGTACGTACCTATCGCAGAGGAGGAGAGCATGAGTCGCAAAATGGTAACCATCGACGGCAATACCGCGGCTGCCCACGTGGCGCACGCCACCAACGAGGTCATTGCCATCTACCCCATTACCCCGTCGTCGGTCATGGGTGAGATTTCCGACATCAAGAGCGCCATGGGCGAGAGGAACATCTGGGGAACCGTACCGTCGGTTGTCGAGATGCAGTCGGAAGGCGGCGCTGCCGGCGCCGTGCACGGCGCCCTCCAGGCGGGCGCCCTGACCACCACCTTCACCGCCAGCCAGGGCCTGCTCCTGATGATCCCGAACATGTTCAAGATCGCCGGCGAGCTCACCTCCACGGTATTCCACGTCTCGGCACGCGCCATTGCGGCCCAGGCCCTCTCCATCTTCGGCGACCATTCGGACGTCATGTCCTGCCGCTCCACCGGCTGGGCCATGCTCTGCTCCAACAACTCCCAGGAGGTCATGGACTTCGCCCTGATCGCCCAGTCCGCGACGCTTCGCTCCCGGGTGCCGTTCCTTCACTTCTTCGACGGGTTTCGCACCTCCCACGAGGTTCTCAAGGTGGAGGAGCTGACCTTCGACGACATGCGCGCCATGCTGGACGACGAGTTGATCGCCGCCCACAAGGCCCGGGGCCTCTCTCCGGACCATCCCGTCATGCGCGGCACCGCCCAGAACCCCGATGTCTACTTCCAGGGGCGCGAGACCGTTAACCCCTTCTACCCGAAATGTATCGAGATCGTAGCAGAGGAGATGGACAAGTTCGCCAAGATCACGGGCCGCCAGTACAAGCTGGTGGACTACGTGGGCGCCCCCGACGCCGACCGGGTCATCGTCATCATGGGCTCCGGCGCCGACACGGTGCAGGAGACCGTGGAGCACCTGAACTCCAAGGGTGAGAAGATCGGCGTGGTGAAGGTCCACCTCTACCGGCCGTTCCCCATCGACGCGTTCATTGCCGCCCTGCCCAAGACCGTGAAGAAGATCGCGGTCCTCGACCGGACCAAGGAGCCCGGCGCCCTGGGCGAGCCCCTCTACCTGGATGTCCGCACTGCCATCGGCGAGGCCATGGCCGACGGGAAGTGCCAGTTCGACGGCTACCCGGTCATCGTGGGCGGCCGCTACGGCCTCGGCTCCAAGGAATTCACCCCGGCCCAGGCCAAGGCGGTGTTCGATAACCTGGCCACTGCCAAGCCGAAGAACAAGTTCGTGGTCGGCATCACCGAGGACGTGACCAACAGCAGCCTCCCCCTCGACCCGTCCTTCTTCAACCCGATGGAAGGGGCCTACCAGGCCATGTTCTTCGGCCTCGGCTCCGACGGTACCGTGGGCGCCAACAAAAACTCCATCAAGATCATTGGCGAGATGACCGACAACAACGCCCAGGCCTACTTCGTCTACGACTCCAAGAAGGCCGGCTCCATGACCACCTCGCACCTGCGCTTCGGCAAGAAGTACATCCGGGCGCCGTATCTGGTGCAGGAGGCCGACTTCGTGGCCTGCCACAACTTCGCCTTCGTGGAGAAGTACGACATGCTGGCCAAGGCGAAGCAGGGTGCCACGTTCCTCCTGAACGCCCCTTACGACCACAACGAGGTGTGGGACAGGCTCCCCGCCGACATGCAGCAGCAGATCATCGACAAGAAGCTCAAGTTCTTCGTGATCGACGGCGTGCGCCTCGGCAACGAGATCGGACTCGGTCCCCGGATCAACGTGATCATGCAGACCGCCTTCTTCAAGATATCCAACATCATCCCGCTGGATCAGGCCATCGACGAGATCAAGGACGCCATCAAGAAGACCTACGGCAAGGCGGGTGAGAAGGTTGTGGAGATGAACTACAAGGCGGTTGAGGCCGGCCTCAACAACTTCTACGAGGTGACGGTGCCGGCAACGGCCACCAGCACCCTCCAGAAGCCCCCCGTGGTCAGCGCCAAGGCCCCTCAGTTCGTGCAGGAGACCACCGCACCGATTATCGCCGGCCTCGGCGACGACCTGCCGGTTTCCAAGATGCCGGCTGACGGCACCTTCCCGACAGCGACCTCCCAGTTCGAGAAGCGGAACATCGCCGTGGAGATCCCCGTGTGGGATGAGCAGCTCTGCATTCAGTGCGGCATCTGCTCCTTCGTCTGCCCCCACGCCTCCATCAGGATGAAGGCCTATGACGCCTCGGCCCTTGCCGGCGCGCCGGCAGCCTTCAAGTCCATCGACTGCAAGATTCCCGAGTTCAAGGGGCAGAAGTTCACCATCCAGGTGGCCCCTGAAGACTGCACCGGCTGCGGCGCCTGCGTCCACAACTGCCCGGCCAAGAGCAAGGAAGACCCGAACCACAAGGCCATCAACATGGCATACCAGCCGCCCCTGCGCGCTCAAGAAGTCGAGAACTGGGACTTCTTCCTCACCATCCCGGACGTGGACCCCACCGTGGCCAAGCTGGACACGGTCCGCGGCTCCCAGTTGGTGCGGCCGCTGTTCGAATTCTCCGGCGCCTGCCTCGGTTGCGGCGAGACCCCGTACCTGAAGCTCCTGACCCAGCTCTTCGGCGACCGGACCGTCATTGCCAACGCCACCGGCTGCTCCTCCATCTACGGCGGAAACCTGCCCACCACCCCCTATGCCCAGCGGTCCGACGGGCTTGGGCCGGCATGGTCGAACTCCCTGTTCGAGGACAACGCCGAGTTCGGCTACGGCATGCGTCTGGCCGTGGATAAATTCAACGCCATGGCCCTTGAGCTGGTCGACAAGCTTTCGTCTTCCTGCTCCTGCTCTTCCTGCACGAGCGCGGTGCCCCTCATGAACGAGATCAAGGGCGCCGACCAGTCGAGCCAGGCCGGCATCGAGGCCCAGCGGGCCCGGGTGGCGGAGCTGAAGAAGACCCTTGCTTCTTGTCCCGAGCCGGATGCCAAGCGCCTGCTCACCGTGGCCGACTACCTGGTCAAGAAGTCCGTCTGGTGCATCGGCGGCGACGGCTGGGCGTACGATATCGGCTACGGCGGCCTCGACCACGTCATCGCCAGCGGCAAGAACATCAACCTGCTGGTGCTCGACACCGAGGTCTACTCCAACACCGGCGGCCAGGCTTCCAAGTCGACCCCGCTGGGCGCCGTGGCCCAGTTCGCCGCCGGCGGCAAGCCGGTCTCCAAGAAGGACCTGGGCATGATGGCCATGGCCTACGGGTCGGTCTACGTGGCCACCGTCTCCCTCGCCAACCCGGCCCAGTGCATCAAGGCGTTTCTGGAGGCCGAGGCCTATGACGGTCCGTCGCTCATCATCGCCTATGCCCACTGCATCGCCCACGGCATCGACATGACCAGCGGCGTGGATGCCCAGAAGCGGGCGGTTCAGTCCGGTTACTGGCCCCTCTACCGCTACAACCCGCAACTGGCCGCCGAGTGCAAGAACCCGCTTCAGCTCGACAGCAAGGCCCCGACCATCGCCTTTGAAGAGTACGTCAACAGCGAGAACCGCTACCGTGTCCTCAAGAAGAACAACCCGAAAGGGTACGAGGAACTCATGAGAAAAGCGGCGGCATGGTCCAAGGCCCACTTCAGCTACTACCAGAAGCTGGCGGCCCTCAACTTCGAGGATACCTGCGAGAAGTAGCAGTTGACCCATAACAGCCAGAAGGCCCCGACGGATGAACTCGTCGGGGCCTTTGTTTTTGGGGATGGGGCGGACGGTGAGGCCCCTCTTCCGGGAGGAAGCTCTCGACTGATTTGGCCCTGATGTTGCATTGTAAACGGTTGCTGCCGGGCAAGCGGCGCGTGAAAGGACGATCAGCGTCACGTGGCCCGTTAGAATCCTTGTGTGAGTGTCAAATTTTTGTTATAACGGGCCGTCATTCCACAACCCGGTCGAGGAGTGTTTCATGTCCTATCCTCAGATGGTCATGTACGACGAGGAGTTCAAGCTGATCAATGCGATCATTGAGAAACTCCTCCGGGAGGCCAACGCCAAGGTCATCTTTCTGGTCGACAAAAACGGCCAGCTCATCTCGGGAGTGGGGGAGACCGAGCGGTTCGACACCACCTCGCTTGCTTCGCTCACGGCGGGCAACATCGCGGCCACGGGCGGCCTGGCCAAGCTGATCGGCGAAAAGGAATTCTCCATCCTCTTCCACGAAGGGGAAAAGGACAATCTTCACATCTCCATCGTCGGGGGCCGGGTGATTCTGGTGGTGCTGTTCGACAACCGCTCGTCCCTGGGACTCGTCCGGCTGAGGGTGAAGAAGGCGTCGGACGAACTGACCACCGTGTTCGACCGACTCATGAAAAAGGCCGAGGAAAAGGAGCGGAGCGGTATCCAGGAGTTTCCCTTCGCCGAGATCACCGATGACGACATCGACAATCTTTTCAGCTAGCGGCGGGGGTATGGCGCAATGTCTTTCATCAACTACGCTTCGCGAGAGATAAACTGCAAAATTGTCTATTACGGCCCCGGCCTGTGCGGCAAGACCACCAATCTTCAGTACGTCTACCAGAAGACCGCTCCAGAGGCCAAGGGGAAGATGATCAGTCTCGCCACCGAGACCGAGCGGACCCTGTTCTTCGACTTCCTTCCCCTGGCCCTGGGCGAGATCAGAGGGTTCAAGACCCGTTTCCACCTCTATACGGTGCCGGGACAGGTCTTTTACGATGCCTCCCGCAAGTTGATTCTCAAGGGGGTTGACGGGGTGGTTTTCGTGGCCGATTCCCAAGAGGAGCGGATGGATGCCAATATCGAGTCCCTGGAGAACCTGGCGTTTAACCTGAAGGAACAGGGGTACGACCTGGAGAAGATCCCTTTTGTGATCCAGTACAACAAGCGGGATCTCCCCGGCATAGTGCCGGTTGAGGAGTTGCGCCGGGAACTCAATCACCGGAACGTGCCCGACTTCGAGGCATGCGCAGCCACCGGCGAAGGGGTGTTCGAGACCCTCAAGGCCGTGGCCAAACTGATCCTCATCGATCTCAAGAAGGGGCGCTGAAGCCTCGCGACTGGCAATCAACCGGCAAATAACCACGAAAAGTCCAGGGGTTTCCTTGGGCTTTTTTCGTTGTGCGGAGCCGAACGTTAGCGCTACTATGGGTTCCGGCGACAGCTACAAAAGCGGACGGACAGCCCGACAGGAGAGCGATGCACTACGGCAGCGCCTACGAAGATGAAATAGTCGGCAAGGCATACGACCGGGGGCTCATGCTGCGGTTCATCCGCTATGTGCATCCCTATCGCTGGCTGGCCCTGGCTGCGCTCGTGCTCCTGCCGCTCTCGGCGGCGGCCCGGCTGGCGCAGCCGCTGGTCCTCAAGGCCGCCATCGACAATCACATCGTCACGGGGCGGCTGGAGGGATTGCCGCTGGTTGCCGCAGGGTTTCTCCTGCTCATCGTGGCCGAATCGCTGATAACCTTTCTCGAGGTGTGGCTTCTCCAGTACCTGGGACAGCGGGTAATGCTCGACCTGCGGCTGGAGCTGTTCGCCCACGTGCAGCGTCTTCCCGTCTCCTTCTTCGACCGCACCGCCACCGGCGGCCTCGTGACACGGCTTACCAGCGACGTGGAGGTGCTCGGCGAAATGTTTGCCGCCGGCATCATCACGATTGTTGGCGACATCCTCTTTCTGGCCGGCATCGTTGGCGTGATGCTCTGGTTGAACCCTTCCCTTTCGTTGATCACCTTCTCGGTGCTGCCGCTACTCGTCTGGGTCGCATTCGCATTCAGGATCAGAATGCGCAAGGCGTTTCGGGAGGTGCGCGCCCGCCTGGCAAACCTGAACAGCTTTCTGGCCGAAACCATCGGCGGCATGCCGGTGATTCAGCTCTTCAACCGCCAGGCCGGGGAATACGCCGAGTTTTCGCGCCTCAACGGCTCCTACCGCGATGCCAATCTCCCGGTCATCACCTGGGACGCCTCTCTCTACGCCCTTGTGGAGACCCTCTCCTCGGTGGCTGTCGGCCTCATCATCTGGTACGGCGGGGGAGAGGTTCTCGCGGGTGCCCTCACCTTCGGGGCGCTGGTTGCCTTCATCCAGTACATCGAGAAATTTTTCGGCCCGATCCGGGACCTGTCGGCAAAATACTCGATCATGCAAGGCGCCATGGCAGCCCTTGAGCGGATCTTCGGCCTGCTCGACACGGCGCCCGATCATGATGCCGGAACCACCGGCCCTGCCGTCAGCGCCGGCGCGCCTCCCATCGAAACCATCCGGTTTCGCAACGTCTGGTTTGCCTACCAGGGGAACGACTACGTCCTGCGGGGGATCGACCTGACGATCCGCCGGGGCGAGACCCTGGCGCTCGTGGGGGAGACCGGCGGCGGCAAGACGACGGTGACCCGGCTCCTTTCGCGCTTTTACGACGTGAGCAGGGGCGATATCCTCTTCAACGGCGATGATGTGCGCACAATTCCCCTCACGGAGCTCCGGCGGCGGATCGGAGTGGTTCTCCAGGACCCTTATCTCTTCACCGGCACGGTGGGCTTCAATATCCACCTGGGGGACGAGCGTGCCCGCGCCCGGATGGAGGACGCAGCCCGGCTGGTGGGGGCAGACCGCTTCATCCGTCTCCTCCCCGGCGGTTACGACGAGCAGGTGCGCGAGCGAGGGAGCAACCTGTCGGCCGGGGAACGCCAACTCATCTCCTTTGCCCGTGCCGTTGCCTTTGACCCTGAGATCCTCGTGCTGGACGAAGCCACCGCCAGCATCGACACCGAGTCGGAGCGGCTCATCCAGGAGGGGCTCGCCGCCCTCATGGCTGGCCGCACCTCCATTGTGGTGGCGCACCGGCTCTCGACGGTCCAGGGGGCGGACCGGATAGTGGTCATCCACCGGGGAGAAAAAGTAGAAGAGGGGACCCACGGCGAGCTCCTGGCGCAAGGGGGCATCTATGCACGGCTCTATCAGCTTCAGTTCAGGGATTGACCTGATGTTGCATCTTCCGGAGGTATTGTTATGAAGCATTTGATTCTCGGCACTGCCGGGCATATCGACCATGGCAAGACATCGCTGGTACGGGCCCTGACTGGTATCAACACCGATCGGCTCCCTGAGGAAAAGTCGCGCGGCATCACCATCGAACTGGGATTCGCCCATCTGGAGCTGCCGGGGGGGCTTCAGTTCGGCATCGTGGATGTGCCGGGGCACGAGCGCTTCGTCAGGACCATGGTGGCAGGGGTCGGCGGCATGGACATGGTGATGCTCGTCATCGCCGCAGACGAAGGAGTCATGCCCCAGACCCGGGAGCACCTGGAAATCTGTCAGCTCCTGGGGGTCAAAAGGGGGCTCGTTGTCCTTACCAAGAGCGATATGGTCGAGCCCGACTGGCTGGATCTGGTGGTGGAGGAGGTGAGGGACTATCTGGTCGGGAGCTTTCTCGAAGAAGCACCCATCGTGCCGGCCTCTTCCCGGACCGGTGCCGGCATCGAGGCCGTCAAGGCGGAGCTGGCGCGGCTGGCAGTCCAGGTGGACGAAAAAAAGACAGAGGGTCCCTTCCGCCTTCCGGTTGACCGGGTCTTCACGGTTACGGGATTTGGCACGGTGGTGACCGGCACCCTGTTGTCGGGCACCATCAGCGTGGGGGACGAGGTGGAACTCCTGCCGTCGGGGCTGCCCGCCCGGGTTCGGGGGGTCCAGACCCATGGCCGCCGGGGGGATGCCGCCAGCGCCGGACAGCGGGTGGCCGTCAATCTCCAGGGGGTGGAGCATACGGAGGTGGAGCGGGGAGATATCGTGGTCCCCCGCGGCGTCTATCGGACCACCCGGGCCGTGGATGCCCGGCTCGACTATCTGCCGTCGGCGCCCCGGGAGTTGCGGCACCGCTCGACGCTCCGGCTGCACTCCGCCACCTATGAGGTGCCTGCCCAGGTGATCCTGTTGGATCGCGACGCGCTCATCCCAGGTGATTCGGCGTACATCCAGTTGCGTCTCCGTCATCCCGTCCTCCTGCTGCCGGGAGACCCCTTCGTGCTCCGCTCCTACTCTCCCCAGGCAACCCTCGGCGGGGGAAGGGTGCTCGACCCCATGCCACCGCGCCGCCGCCGCCGTTCCGACGAAGCCCTTGCGCTTCTGCAGGCTCTTGGCGAGCATTCCGAGCCCGACACGGTTCGGCTTCTGGTTTCGGGCAGCCTGCTCACCGGCATCTGTTTCGAGGACATTGTCGTGCGCGGCGGCCTCAGCGCCCGGCGTACCGAGGCCGTCATGGCAGCGCTTCTGTCCACCGGCGAGGTGGTCCAGATGGTGCGCGAGCCGCGCCTTTTCCTCTCCCGTGCCTCCTTTGCCTCTCTCAAAGGGCTTCTGCTGTCAGAGGTCGAGGGCTATCTCCGGGACAACCCGCTCAGGGAAGGCCTCGGCAAGGAAGAGCTCAAGACCCGCCTGCCGCGGCGCAGCGATCCGCGGTTCTTCACCCCCCTTCTAGCCTCCCTGGAGAAAGAGGGCAAGATCGTCGTGGATCGCGATCTGGTGAAGCTGCCGGGCCGCAAGGGGACGGTGACCGTGGACCAGGCGGATTTTCAGGTCCGCGTCGAGAAGGCACTCCAGCGCGGCGGGTATGAGCCGCCCACCATCAAGGAGATGTGCGACTCCCTGCACTGCGTTGAGAAAATGCTGCTGGAGCACCTCAACATCCTGGCCCGCGAGGGGCGGGCGGTCAAGGTTAAGAGCGACATCTTCTATGCGCCGGAGCCTGTGGCTGACATCCGCGAGAAACTCATGGCATACCTCCGTGACAAAGGAGAAATAATGCCGCCGGAGTTCAGGGAGCTCACGGGGCTGTCGCGTAAGTTCATGATCCCGCTGCTCGAATTTTTCGACCAGGAAAAAATGACCATTCGCGTGGGGGACAAACGGATTCTCAGGCGGGGATGATGCGCTGCATAGGGAAATCCCTTAATTGCATAGGTGGGGGCATAGGGTATTATGTCTCTACTATCGCGTAGTAGCTTTTGGCGGAGCTCAGGGAATTCAACTGGCCCGTTGCATGGGTATCGTCATTTGTATGGCTGGGTGCAGACATGGGCAATGCACTGGCGCTTCATCCCCTCGAACGGATTGTCTCCGAGCACGAAGGATGGCTTGCGGCTCGGGTGCTCGGTTATGCCAAGGACGGCGGTTACACGCGCTATACGTCTACGCTCGAAGAGGCGTGGCGGATTTCCGTCGCCGGGCTTTCCGCTTCGCTCATCCATGCTCTCCGGGCAAAGGAGCCGACTCCCGGACTGTCGCCGGATTACGATTTTGCGGCAGACCCGGTCACACGGTTCGGCATTGACGAGGCCCGACGTCACCGCATGCGCGGCGTGACGCTCGGCATGTTCCTCGGCCTCATGAAATACTACCGCCGCAGCTACCAGGATCTGGTGCGCTGCAGTGGGCTGGATGAGAAAACCCTTGAGCGCGGTAGGCTCTTTGTCGACTGCTTTTTCGACCGGATCGAAATTGGCTTCACCACCGAGTGGGCATCGGTTTCCGCCCCCCAGCGGCTTGCCGAACTGGAGGAGGCGAGCCGGTCCATCACCAACGAAAAGAACAGGCTCCTCACCCTGCTTGAAAGCATCCCTTCTCCCGTTATGCTTCTGGATACCGACGGCCGGCCCGTGTTCATGAAACATGAGGCGGTCGAGTTGCTCGCCGGCCCCATGACGCCGGGCACGCATTATTACCGCGAGAGCGGAAGTCCCGGGCTGGAGGTGGGTGTCCCCCGCTGGAGCAGGCTGAAGCGCTTTCTGAAGGGAAAGGCTCGGGAGGCGCGTTTCGAGGAGAGCATCGAAAGTTCTGCCGGGCGCCGGTATTTTCTGGTTACGGTGCAGCGGATGCTCGACATCAGTGAAAAATTTTGCGGAACGACCATCATCCTTTCAGATTTCACCGACCGCAAGCACGCCGAAGATGAGCGCCAGCGCCTTGTGGAAGAGATGGAGGAACGGGTTCGGTCTCGAACCGCTGAATTGCTGGATGTGAACGAGCGTTTGGTGGAGGAGATCGAGGAGCGCCGTCGGTCCGAGCGTTTTTTCCACGCTACTATTGACTCCCTGTCAGCTCCCGTTGCCATTTTGAATGGCGATGGGGATATTGTTACCGTCAATCGGGCCTGGCGGAAATTTGCCGATGAAAACGGGTGCCGTCACCCCAATCACTTCATTGGGGACAACTATCTCGGATTGTGCGATAACGTGAAGGGAAAAGACGCGGTCACCGCTTCCGCTGTGGCGCGGGGCATCCGCGAAGTGACGGCCGGCCGTATCGATGAGTTCCATCTGGAGTATCCCTGCCACGGCCCCGGCGAGCAACGGTGGTTCCAGGTCCGTGCCACGAGGCTGGAAAACGGCAGCCGTGGCCGGGTCGCCGTGGTTCATGAGAATATCTCCGAGGTCAAGAAGGCCCAGGAAGAAATTCTGTCCCTGAACCGCAGCCTTGAGGAGCGGATCAGGCTCCGGACCCAGCAGCTCGAATGTTCCAATAGGGAGCTCGAAGGATTCTGTTACGCCGTATCCCATGACCTGCGCTCCCATCTGGCGAGGCTTGAGGGGCTTGGTCGCGGGCTGGTCGAAGACTGTTCCGCCGGTCTCGACAACCAGGCCCGCCACTATGCGGAGCGGATTTGCCGCATCAGCATGGACCTGCGCAGGGCCATCGACTCCCTGCTGGACCTCAGCCGGCTCGCCCGGTGCGAGCTCGGTAACGAAGCAGTGGACTTGAGTGAGGTGGCAGCACGGGTCGCGGAGGAACTGCAGCGGTCGCAGCCGTTGAGAAGGGTGAGCTTTTCCGTTGAGCCAGGCGTAATCGTGCGAGGGGACCCGCAGCTCCTGGAAACGGTCGTGCGGCACCTGATGGGGAATGCCTGGAAATTCACCAGCCGCCGCAAGGACGCGGAGATAGCCTTCGGCTCAACCATGCTCCACGGCATGAAGACCTGCTTTGTGCGCGACAACGGCGTCGGTTTCGACATGCGGTATGCCGGTTGCCTGTTTCAACCGTTCCAGCGGCTTCACGGTCCTGCCGAGTTCGACGGAGCCGGCATCGGGCTGGCCACCGTCCAGAGGGTCATCCAGCGCCACGGCGGGCGCATCTGGGCCGAAGGGGAGCGTGGGGAAGGCGCTGTTTTTTTCTTCACCTTTCCCGATTAATCGATAGGGGTGGGATGGTGGACGCCAAGACGATACTGCTTGTGGAGGACAATCCCGACGACGAGTTCCTCGCCCTGCGGGCGCTGCGGCGCCATGGGCTGCGGGATGTTGTCGTGGCCCGTGACGGAGAGCAGGCGGTGGATCAACTCTTCGAGGCGATTACCCCCCTGGATCCCTGGCTCGTGCTGCTCGACCTCAAACTGCCGAAGATGAACGGCCTTGAAGTTCTGCGCACCATCCGCAGCGTGGAGCGCACCCGGCATACGCCGGTCATCGTCATCAGCTCGTCCCAGGAGGAGTCCGATGTGGTGCAGTGTCGTGAGCTGGGTGTTCTGGCCTATCTGACGAAGCCCATAGACGGCGAGAAAATCATGGCGCTTCTCGCGACAGCGGGTTTGTCATCCTGACCGGCTCTGCGTGCCGGTCCTTCGTATGCTCCCGGCCCGCAGGGGCTTAGAGCACACGGACTACTCCCCGGTCTGCTGCTTTGCCTTGTGGCATTCAATGCAGGCGGCATCTTTCACGCGACGCTCCATCAGCGACGCCTTGTCCTTCGGCTGCCCCTTTCCCATGAGGCGTTCGCCGACCTTGTGGCAACCGAAGCAGCCCCGTCCCCGCACGGCCTCGTGCATTGTTACCATGGCCGGATTTTTACTGTGACAGACGTTGCACTCGAAGGCCCCGGCCAGTGAAACATCCCCGGCCACGAACCAGACCACCGCCATTGCCAGAACGAGATGCATGTTCATACGTCACCTCAGAAGTTTTAGCCGCACCATATCCTGCGACGCTCTTCAAAGGTTTGACGTAAGTCAAAGAGAAACCCTCTCTTGTTCAACAGCTTGAAAGAACGCAGGAAAAATACCTTCACAAACGGTGTCGAGTATGGTAACTATCACGAGTTTCCAGGACTGCTAACGACGAATCGACTGAGCCATGGCCAAAATAATCTGTATCGCCAATCAAAAAGGGGGGGTCGGCAAGACCACCACGGCTGTGAACCTGGCCGCATCCCTCGCCGCCGCGGAGAAGCGAACGCTGCTGGTCGATATGGACCCTCAGGGAAATGCCGGCAGCGGTGTCGGTGTTGACAAGGCTGGACTCGAAGAATCGGTCTACGACGCCATCATCAATGATGCGGACCCGTCGGGACTTGTCGTCGGAACCGACCTTGCCCACCTGGAGCTGCTCCCCTCGACCACCGATCTGGCCGGTGCCGAACTGGAGCTGGTCTCCATGCCCGAGAGGGAGCGTAAGCTCAAAGTGGCACTGGCCCGTCTCGGGCAGCGCTATGACTATATCATCATCGACTGCCCCCCATCCCTGGGGCTGCTCACCGTGAATGCCATGACCGCCGCCGACTCGGTCCTGATCCCTCTCCAGTGCGAATACTACGCCATGGAGGGGCTCTCGCAGATCATCAAGACCATAAAGCTCGTGCAGAAGGGGCTCAACCCCGGCCTCGCCATCGAAGGGATCGTTCTGACCATGTACGATGGCCGCAACAACCTGTCCCGTCAGGTGAGCGAGGAAATACGAGGCCACTTTGCGGATATTGCCTTCCAGACCGTCATCCCGCGCAATGTCCGCCTCTCCGAGGCGCCCAGCCACGGGCGTCCCATCATCCTCTACGACATCACGTCCCGGGGGGCGGTGAGCTACATGGAGCTGGCCCGGGAACTCATGACAAGGGAGGTCCGTCGTGGTTAAAAAAACCGGCCTCGGCAAAGGGATGGCTGCCCTTCTACCCGTCGTGGAAGAGGAGGGGAAGCGCTACTTCTCATGCCCCATCGAGGAGATCCGCCCCCACAAAAACCAGCCTCGCAAGACCTTTGTCCCGGAAAAGCTGGAAGAGCTGGCCGCCTCGATCCGAGAAAAAGGGATTATCCAGCCCCTGGTGGTCCGCAAAAAGGGGGACCACTACGAGCTCATCGCCGGTGAGCGGCGCTGGCGGGCCGCCCAGAAAGCGGGTCTGCGCGAAGTCCCGGTGGTCATCCAGGATGTCTCCGAAGATACGGCCCTGGAGATGGCCCTCATCGAAAACATCCAGCGCGAGGACCTGAACGCCGTGGAGGAGGCCGAGGCCTACCATGCGCTCATGGAGAATTTCGGCCTTACCCAGGAGGAGCTGGCAAAGCGGGTCGGCAAAGACCGCTCCACCATAGCCAACTCGCTGCGGTTGCTGAAGCTCCCGGCCGAACTGAAGAGGGACATCGTCGAGGAGCGCCTTGCCATGGGGCATGCCCGGGCGGTTCTTGCGCTCGATTCCGACTCCCAGATCAAAGAGGCCCGGGACGCCATCATCAAAGGGAATCTCACGGTCCGGGAGGCTGAGGGTCTGGTCAAGCGCCTCAAGACCGGAGCCAGAACCGGTGCGAAGGCGAAATCCGCCGATGTCCATTCGGCGGACCTTGTGGAGCAACTCCAGCGGCGGCTCATGACCCGCGTGGTCATCCGGCGCGGTGGCCGTGGCGGAAAAATCGAAATAGCATTCGGCAACCAGGAGGAACTGTCGAGGCTCGTCGATGTGCTCATGGCATAGTCTTTTGCGGGTAGCCGGACAGCCGGCGAAGCGCGACAACTAGTATAAATCGCTTGACATGCAGGATGGCCTGTGGTAGCTAACGTCTGTTTACGGCCACGCCGGAGTATTTTTTTTTAATACAGCCGATCTGTATACTGTATACAAAATTCAGTCAGATCACGAACGGGGTGTAGAGTGATAAGTCTCGATCTTGCCTTTGCCATTCAGGTAATCAACTTTTTGGTCCTCATGGTCATCCTGAACGTTTTTCTGTTCAAGCCGATCAGGAAGGTTATTGCGGACCGGAAGGCGCAGATCGACGGATCCAGGGAGCGCGCTGCGGTAGTCGACAAAGAGGTGCAGGAGAAGATGGCCCTCTATGAGGCACGTCTGCGCGATGTGAAGGCCAAGGCCGGTGCCGAGCGCGAGGTGCTGCGCAAGGAAGCCCAGCAGGAGGAGTCGGCGATTCTCGAGAAGGCCCGGAAGGAAGCGGCCGATTCCCTTGCATCCATCAAGAGCCGGGTGGCCAAGGAAACCGTCGATGCCAAGGAGTTCCTGAAGGAGCAATCCCGTTCCCTGTCCCTTGAAATCTGCCAGAAAGTGCTCGGGAGGAGTCTGTAACAATGGCCTACGCGTTTAAGAAGAACGGGCTCCTGAAGCCTTTTGTGTCGACTGCCGCGATCTGTCTTCTGGTGGCTGGCACGGTTGTGCTCTGCCATGCTGCGGGTGGCGGCGAAGGCGCCCACCATGTGGACACCGGCAAGCAGATGAAAGATTTCATGTGGCGGGTCATCGATTTTATCGCCCTGGCCGGCGTGCTTGTCTGGGCGCTCAAGAAGGCCAACGCCAAAGGTGCCCTCGCCGACCGCACCGCCAATGTGGAAAAGGCCCTGCGCGAGGCCGAAGAGGCGCGGACCGCTGCCGAGGAGAAGTTCGCCGAGTACAGCGAGAAGCTTGAAAAGGCCAACCAGGAAATCGACGAGATATACGCCGCCATCCGCAAGGAAGGCGAGCTGGAGAAAGAGCGCATTATCGCCGAGGCCAGGATCACTGCTGAAAAGATTCGTGAGCAGGCCACGGCGACTGCCACCCAGGAAGTCCTCAAGGCCCGGGCCGAACTTCGTGACGAGGCGGCGCGCCTCGCGGTGCAGATGGCCGAGCAGGCTCTGCGCGAGGCTATCAAGAAAGATGACCAGGATCGACTGGTTAGTGAATATCTTACCAAGGTGGAGAACTTACATTGATCTCGAACGCTATTGCACGTCGCTACGCCAAGGCGCTGGTGCAGCTCGGGGCCGAGGAGGGAGCGGTCGACCGGTTCGGTGTCGAGTTGGGGCAGTTCACGGCCCTTCTCGACGGGAATGCCGACCTGGCTTCCGTTCTCAAGAGCCCCGCGTACCGCATTGAAGCCAAGAGGGAAATTCTCAGGGATGTCCTTGCAAAGCTGAATCCCTCCGGCACCGTCTCCAATTTCCTGCAGGTACTCCTCGATAGGGGGCGAATCGGCTTCACTCCCCAGATCGCGCACAGCTATGCAGTATTTGCCGATGAACTCTCCGGCATTGTCCGCCCGGTCCTCACGTCGGCATTTCCTTTGGACGATGCCCAGGTTGAAGGGATGAAGAGTGCCCTTGCCAAGGCGACCGGCAAGCGGGTAGAGCTTTCGGCCCAAGTGGACTCCGCGCTCATCGGCGGAGTGGTCACCAAGATTGGCGACAAGGTATTTGACGGCAGCGTACGGACCCAGTTGAACAGGATTCAGGATATATTACAGAAGGGGTGAGAGGTTCCATGGAAATCAGAGCCGAAGAAATCAGCGAAATTATCCGTAAGCAGATCAAGGAGTACGGCAAGGAGGTAGAGGTTGCCGAGACCGGCACCATCATCTCCGTCGGTGACGGTATCGCCCGTATCCACGGCCTGGACAAGGCCATGGCCGGCGAGCTCCTGGAGTTCCCCGGCGGGGTCTCCGGCATGGTTCTCAACCTCGAAGAGGACAACGTCGGTGCGGCGATCCTCGGTGAAGACAACGAGAACATCAAGGAAGGGACCACCGTCAAGCGGACCGGCAGGATCGTGGAGGTTCCGGTAGGCGAGGCCCTCATCGGTCGCGTGGTCAACGCCATCGGTCAACCCATCGACGGCAAGGGTCCGATCAATACCACCACCTTCGGCAAAGTCGAAGTCAAGGCCCCCGGTATCGTCAAGCGGAAGTCGGTTCACCAGCCGATGCAGACCGGCCTCAAGGCCATCGACTCCATGGTGCCGATCGGCCGGGGCCAGCGGGAGCTCATCATCGGCGACCGTCAGACCGGCAAGACCGCCGTTGCCATCGACACCATCATCAACCAGAAGGGCGGCGACCTGATCTGCATTTACGTCGCCATCGGCCAAAAGCGTTCCACTGTTGCCCAGGTGGTGAGCAAGCTGCAGGAATACGGTGCGATGGATTACACCATCGTCGTCTCCGCCTCCGCTTCCGAGCCGGCACCGCTCCAGTTCATCGCCCCGTATACCGGCGTCACCATGGGCGAGTACTTCCGGGACAACGGCAAGCATGCTCTCATCATTTACGATGACCTGTCCAAGCAGGCCGTTGCCTACCGTCAGCTCTCCCTGCTCCTTCGTCGCCCGCCGGGACGTGAAGCCTACCCGGGTGACGTCTTCTACCTGCACAGCCGTCTCCTTGAGCGTGCCGCCAAGCTTTCCGACGACTGCGGCGCCGGTTCGCTCACGGCGCTCCCGATCATCGAGACCCAGGCCGGCGACGTTTCCGCCTACATTCCGACCAACGTTATTTCGATTACCGACGGCCAGATTTATCTGGAGAGCGACCTGTTCTACTCCGGTGTGCGTCCGGCCATCAACGTCGGTCTCTCGGTTTCCCGGGTCGGCGGCTCTGCCAGGTGAAAGCCATGAAGCAGGTTGCCGGTACGCTCCGTCTGAACCTCGCCCAGTATCGCGAAATGGCTGCGTTTGCCCAGTTCGGTTCCGACCTGGACAAGGCGACCCAGATGCAGCTTGCCCGCGGCGAGCGTCTGGTCGAGATCCTCAAGCAGCCCCAGTATCGGCCGATCCCGAACGAGAAGCAGGTCCTTGTCATCTTTGCCGCCAACAACGGCTTTGTGGATGAGTATCCCGTTTCCTCCCTGCGTCGCTATGAAAGTGAGCTCTACTCCTTCTTCGACAGCAGAAAGGCCGATATTCTCGCCGAACTGCGCGACAAGAAGGCCATTGACGACGATCTGAAGGCAAAGATGATCGCTGCTCTGGAAGAGTTCAAGAAGGAATTTACTGCGTAATCTAAGGACGGTCCTCCCCATATGGCAAGCCTTAAAAGCATAAAAAAGCGTATTGTCTCGGTCAAGAACACCAGACAGATAACCAAGGCCATGAAAATGGTCTCGGCCGCCAAACTGCGTCGCGCCCAGGAAAACGTGGTTGCCGCCCGTCCCTATGCGAAGAAGCTGGGGGAAGTGCTCCAGCGACTGGCAAAGAGCCAGGACGGGAGCGAGAGCCCGCTGATGCAGCAACGCCTCAGCCAGAAGGCGCTCTTGATCGTGGTCACCTCTGACCGGGGTCTGTGCGGCGGCTTCAACGCCAACATCTGCAAAGCGGCGGAACGCTTCATCAAGGAAAAGAAGGCCGAGTTCGCCGAGATTTCCGTCACGACCATTGGCCGCAAAGGGTACGAGTTCCTGAAGAGCCGTCAGAACATCCACAAAAACTACGGGAATGTTCTGGCGCACCTCAGCTACCCGACTGCTGCGTTGCTGGCTCAGGAAGTGATCGAAGGGTACATCGCCGAAGAATACGATGAGGTTTATCTCCTCTTCAACGCATTCAAGAGCGTCATGTCCCAGGACATCACCCTGGAGAAGCTGTTGCCGATCGCGCCCGAGGCATCCTCCACAGAGGAATACGCTCCCGAGTACATTTACGAGCCTTCGAAGGGCGAGCTCCTGGCGGAACTTCTTCCCAAGCACATCGAGGTGCAGGTGTTCAAGGCGCTGCTCGAGTCGGTTGCGTCCGAGCACGGTGCCCGGATGACCGCCATGGACAGCGCATCCAAGAACGCGACCGAGATGATCGGCAAGCTGACGCTCCAGTACAACAGGGCACGTCAGGCCGCCATCACGACCGAGCTCATGGAGATCATCTCCGGCGCCGAGTCGATCAAGGGCTAAGCAATCTCACGATTATAAAATAGAGGCCCGGCACGGGCCGCAGGAGGAAGAGGCACCATGAGTCAGAACTTCGGTAAAATTTCGCAGGTCATCGGCGCGGTTATCGACGTCGAGTTCGAGCCGGGCAAACTGCCTCCCATTTACAACGCCCTCCGGGTGACCAATCCGGCCATTGACGATAAGGAATACAACCTGGTGCTCGAAGTTGCCCAGCACTTGGGCGAGAACGCGGTCCGGACCATTGCCATGGACTCCACCGACGGTCTTGTCCGTGGTCAGGCCGTGCTCGATACCGGCAAGCAGATTTCCGTGCCGGTGGGCCGCAAGACCTTGGGCCGCATCCTCAACGTCATCGGCGAGCCGGTGGACGAGATGGGCCCGGTCAATGCCGAGAAAGAGTACGGGATCCACCGCGAAGCCCCTGCTTTCGTGGATCAGTCCACCAAGGTTGAAGCCTTCACCACCGGGATCAAGGTCGTCGACCTCCTGGCACCCTACGCCCGGGGCGGCAAGATCGGCCTCTTCGGCGGCGCCGGCGTCGGCAAGACCGTTCTCATCATGGAGCTCATCAACAACATCGCCAAGCAGCACGGTGGTTTTTCCGTCTTCGCCGGCGTTGGTGAGCGGACCCGTGAAGGAAACGACCTCTGGATGGAGATGAAGGAGTCAGGGGTTCTTGACAAGGCCGCCCTGGTCTACGGCCAGATGAACGAGCCGCCGGGAGCCCGTGCCCGGGTTGCCCTTTCCGCCCTTTCCATTGCCGAGTACTTCCGTGATGAGGAGGGCCAGAACGTGCTCCTCTTCGTTGACAATATCTTCCGCTTCACCCAGGCGGGTTCCGAGGTTTCCGCGCTCCTCGGCCGGATCCCCTCCGCCGTCGGTTACCAGCCCACGCTGGCCACTGAGATGGGTGAGCTTCAGGAACGGATCACCTCCACCACCAAGGGTTCCATCACCTCGGTTCAGGCCATCTACGTTCCGGCCGACGACCTTACCGACCCGGCTCCGGCAACCGCCTTCGCCCACCTGGATGCAACGACCGTTCTCTCCCGGCAGATCGCCGAGCTCGGCATCTATCCTGCCGTTGACCCCCTTGACTCCACGTCGCGGATTCTCGATCCCCAGGTCATCGGCGAAGAGCACTACGCCATCGCCCGCCAAGTCCAGTACGTACTCCAGAAGTACAAGGACCTCCAGGACATCATCGCCATTCTCGGCATGGACGAACTCTCCGAGGAGGACAAGCTGGTTGTTGCCCGGGCCCGGAAGATCCAACGCTTCCTCTCCCAGCCGTTCCACGTGGCCGAGGCCTTCACCGGCAGCCCCGGCAAGTACGTGGAGCTGAAGGACACCATCAAGGGCTTCCAGGAGATCGTTGCCGGTAAGCACGATGATATCCCCGAGCAGGCCTTCTACATGGTCGGGACCATTGAAGAGGCCCTTGAAAAGGCCAAGAAGCTCGCTGCCTAAGGATTTCATGACCTCGTCGCGGGGGAGGATGGTATCCCCCGCATAAAGGACTACGATAGATGGCTGAAAAACTGAAAGTCGATTTGGTTACCCCATACAAGAAGATCCTGTCGGAAGAAGTCGATGAGATCACGGCAACAGGTGCGCTGGGTGAATTCAGCGTTCTGCCGGGGCATGCCCCCTTTCTTACCTCACTGAAGATTGGGGAGCTTACCTATAAGAAGAGCGGGCAAGTCGTCCATCTTGCGCTCAACTGGGGGTACTTCGAAGTTGAGGACGACAAGGTAACGGTGCTGGTTGAGACCGCCGAGCGTGCCGACGAGATTGATCTCGAACGCGCCCAGGCTGCCCTGGGGCGTGCCGAAGCTGCTCTCAAGAAGCTTTCTCCCGAGGACAAGGACTATCGTGTCATGGAGGCAGCCTTGGAGCGCGCACTCATCCGGATGCAGGTTGCCGGAAAGTCCACGAGATAATAACCGTCATCGACAATATGCTGAAAAGAGCGGCTCTGCCGCTCTTTTTTTTTCATCGGGACGCGTCGGAAACCTGCTATGATTCGACCATGCAGATGAAAAAGCCGCGCATTGTAATTACCATGGGTGATCCGACCGGCGTCGGGCCCGAGGTCATAGCGAGGGCACTGGCCGATCCGGTGGTGAGAGGGTGTTGTCATCACCTTGTGGTCGGCGACGAACTCGCCATGGCCCGGGGCATTGCCCTGGCCGGAACCGGCTTCAGGATAGAGACGGCGGAGAACGTGCCCCGTGAGGAACCTGTCGAGGGAGTGGTTATGCTGTGCAGGGTTGCTGCCCTCACCGCCGATGACCTCGGCTATGGTCGGCCCACGGTCGCCAGCGGTGATGCCGTGTTTCGCGCCATCTGTCATGCCGCAGACCTCTGCCTGAAGGGCGATGCTGACGGTATGGCAACGGCACCGATCAACAAAGAGGCGCTCAACCGGGCGGGACACCGGTATCCCGGGCACACGGAGCTCCTTGCCGAGCTTACCGGAGCAGATCGCGTCGTCATGATGCTGGCAGGGGCACGGCTGCGGGTCGCGCTGGTAACCATCCATGAAGCCCTGGCGCGGGTTCCCGCACTGGTGACATTCGAACGGGTACTGGCAACCATTCGTATCACGCACCGGGACGTGCACCGCTACTTTACGCGCAATCCCCGCATCGCGGTGCTTGCCCTCAACCCCCACTGCGGCGAGGGCGGTATGTTTGGGGACGAAGAGTCTCGAATCATCGCTCCAGCCGTCCAGGCGGCACGACAGGAGGGCATTGACGCAACAGGCCCTCTTTCCGCTGATACCCTCTTTCACTTTGCCGCGCAGGGAGCCTATGACGCGGTTGTCTGCATGTACCACGACCAGGGGCTCATTCCCCTGAAGCTCCTCCACTTTGACGATGGTGTGAATGTTACCCTGGGGCTCCCCATCATCCGGACATCAGTGGACCACGGTACTGCCTACGATCTGGCGGGCACAGGGAAGGCTTCTGCCGAGAGCATGAAGGCCGCCATCATGATGGCCGCGGCAATGGCCGGGAGAAGGGGAGGGGAGGACGGAGCGCCGTGCGGATGAAGAAACTGCTGTATCTGGCCATCGGTGCCGTGGCCGCGTATGGGATCTATCTCGCCGTATCGCTCATGTTTCTCCCGTCGGTGGCGGAACTCAAGAACCGCCGCACCACCATGACCATTCAGGTCAAGGACTGGCACGGAGAGTACCATCCCTTCACGGTGGGGCCCAAGAACCGTTACTGGACGCCGTCGGGCAGCATCCCCCCGGAGATGAAGTGGGCGGTCATCCTGGCTGAGGACGCCAATTTCTACAAGCACGAAGGAATCGACGTCAAGGCGATAAAGAACGCCATCAAGTACGATCTCGAAAAAAAGAGCTTTGCCCGTGGGGCATCGACCATAACGCAGCAGGTTGCCAAGAACCTGTTCCTCTCCCGCGAAAAGACCATATCGCGAAAGATCAAGGAAATAGTCCTTGCCAAACGGATGGAAGAGGAACTGACCAAGGGAAGGATAATCGAGCTTTACCTGAACGTCGTGGAACTGGGTCCCATGGTCTACGGCATAGGTCACGGCGCGCGATACTACTTCGGCAAACCTGCCTCTGCGCTCACCCCGCGCGAGTGTGCCTTCCTGGCCGCTATGCTGCCGGGGCCGCGGGTGGCCTACAACCCGTACAAGAACCTTGGGAAGGTGCTGAAACGCTCGGATATGATTCTGCGCCTGCTGCGCGGCAAGGGAGTGCTGTCGACGGACGAATACCGCCAGGCCCTTGCCCAGACGCCGAACATCGCCGGACTCCAGCGGAAGGTGGATGCGAGCATCGAGAAGGAGGAAACGGCCTTCGAGAACAGGACGGGCGCTACCGTGCCGCTTGAGCCCCCGCAGCCGACGACAGCACCCGATGAGCAAGCGCCCGAAGAGGTGCCGGCGATATCTCCGCAACCGGCTGCGAACGGCGAACCGGTCGCCGGAGATGGTGGCGAACAGCAGGGCCCGCCGCCTGCCCGCTGAGGGTCCCGGGCGCGCTCGGACTCGCCGGGGTCAGCGTGCGGCAAGAAGAGAAAAAGGGGTGACGGATGGTATTCCGGTCACCCTTTTTGTCGTCATCACGCCAAATCGTGATCAGGAGCTCAGGTACTCCTTGATCTTCTCCGCCAGGGTACGGTAGATGCGCATGCACTCGTTTTCGTCTTTTTCAAGCAGCGTAACCCGGAAGCCTGAAGCGGGGTGTTGAAGGAGGACAGGGGCACGATGCAGATGCCGGTGCTTGCCAGGATATAATAGACGAAACGCTTGTCCGGCGAGACACCGGGAGCGTTCACGAGCTTTTCCACCAATTCACGGATCTCGACGCTCTCGATGGGCAGCGACTGCCGGTCAGTGAGAAGGCCGTCCCGGAACGCGACCGACATGTAGAAGGCGCCGTTGGTCCGGTTAACCAGGAGCCCCGGGACCTGCTTGAGGCAGTCATAGGTGATGTTGCTCATCCGCTCGTAGCATGCGATTCGCTCCCGGAGGTACGTCTGGTACTCGGGATGCTTCATGATGGCCGGGATGCACTTCTGCGGCAGGGTGGTGGAGCAGACTTCATTCATCTTGGCGGAGAGGATGGAGTTCAGAAACTTGCGGAACTGCTCGTCGCGGTTGCCGTTGTAGACCTCGATCCAGCCGCAGCGGGAGCCGGGCCAGGGGATCTCCTTGGAGATTCCCTTCATGGCGATGGCCGGCACATCGCCGATCACGTCGGAGATGGGTACGGTGGCCTGGCCGTTGTAGGTGATATTGTTGTAGACCTCGTCGGCAATGATGAAGAGCTCGTACCTGCGGGCAATGGCCACGAATTGTTCGAGGACCTCCCTGGGGTAGACCATGCCGGTGGGATTGTCGGGGTTGATCAGAAGGATGCCTGAGATCTGCGGGTTATACTTGACATGATTTTCCAGATCTTCCAGGTCGGGGAGCCAGTTGTCTCCGGGCTTCAGCCGATAGCAGACCGGCGCCGCCTGAGCGTGGGCGGCCTCTCCGATGGAGTGGGTGGTGTAGGTGGGGGATGGCATCAGTATACGGCTTTCGTGGCGAAGATTGCCATAGACCGTGGAGATGGCATCGCCAAGTCCATTGAAGAAGATGATGTCGTCGGGGGTGATCTGGGCCCCGCCGCGGCTGTTGGTCAGGCCGCAGAGGAACTCCCGGGTCTCCAGCACCCCGCGGGTATGGCAGTAGCCCCAGGTATCGTTCTCCATCACGGCGGCCGCCACGATCTCCTTCATCCAGCGGGGAATTTCCTCACCCTTAACGATCGGGTCGCCGATATTCTCCCAGTTGATCTTGACGCCGTGCTTCTGGAGCTTTTCCGCCACATTTACGATGTTGCGGATTTCATAGGTCAGTTCGCCGGCCCCGGGCGTAACCAGTTCATTTCTCACGTCAGTCGTCCCCCTTATGGTCCCGTTGTGATTGTCTGAAAATAAAGAAGGCCGTGGGGGTCACCCACGGCCTTCCGGTATACGAAGCGTATACGCCTCCTCACACGGCAGCGGGTAACCCTGCGGCGACGGACGCCGCTGCGGTGATAGCTCGTGCTGCGATAGCGATGGAAACGATGTTTTTCTTCATAGGAGCTTTCAGATACCATGCTGCGTTCGCGGCGTCAACGTTTTTTTCCGCAGGGAATGTGCCGGTATCGGACGGCCTCTTGCCAGGGTCACTCAACGGCGATCAGCAAGCGCCCGTCCGGGTCGCGCCAGCGTAGCCACGCCATGACGCTCAGGTCCACGAGGACCCTGGCCCGGTCTCCGTCCACGTCGAGGATCCGCATGCTCCGCTCCGGCGTGAGCGGGGGGAGCTCCGGGGCATCGCCATCCGGCCCGCTCCGGGCCAGGTAGAACTCTTTCCTCAGCCCGCGCAGCAGCCGCGCCGTCTTGCCGCGGAGATACTCCTCCCAGGTAAGGTACGCCCAGGTCCGGCGGGGCTCCAGCCAGCCGGACCGGCCAGCTTCGTCATAGTGGACCCTCAGCCACTCACCCTTCGTGGCGGTCACCGCCAGGGCGAACACTCCGGGCGGGGTCTTGACCGACCGGGCAAGAGCGGGAAGCGATGACACCCGAAGTTCGCCGATGCGACCGATGCCGGGTTCCCGATACATGACGACAAAAGAACCACCGCCGGCATTATCGTGCGCGGGCGAGCCCTTTACCAGCAGGACCCCTTTACCGGCTTCAGGGCGGGGAGGCGGGGGCGCAGCCGACACTGTGCCGATGGCAACCGCCGACAGGAGCCAGAGAAGTGCACCGGTGCGGAGAAACCACATGGTGGTACCGGAATGCCTTACCGGTCCACCAGGGCGAAGAGGTTGCCGTCCGGGTCGCTGACAACCGCCATCTTGCCCCAGGGGCTCTGCTCAAGGGGCTGGTCGAAACGGACGCCGGCCTGGGCCAATTCCTTGCAGAACGTGTCGATGTCCTTCACCCGGAACGTGATGCCGGTATGCCGCCCCACAAAGACCAGTGCGTCAGGGGTGAGGGCCTGGGCCACCCCAAGGGTGGTGCCGCCGGAGAAGAACTCCATCATGGTCATGCCGGCCTGGGCCAGGGGAAGTTTGAGCTGGTCGCGGTAGAACCGCTTTGCCGCCTCCAGGTCACGGACAAAGACCACCACGTTTTTCATTGCTTCGATCATGGGAATCCTCCCGAAAAAGTATACGGAGCGCAATGGATCGAACCATAGCAGACGGTACCGTCCGCGGCAAGGGGGAATCGCTTCCCGCCAAAACTGACGGGCGCGGGGACACTCGGTCCGCGCGCCCGTTTTGAAGGAGGACGTCGACATTGCCGGGATCAGCCGGGATGGATGTCCCATGCCGCCAGTTCGGCCAGCACCTGGGCCACCAGCAGGGGGAGCGCCCGCGCCACCGGCGCCGACAGGTCGGTCCCCGGTTCCACGGAGCCGTACTGGACCCCCCAGAGGACCATCTCGCCGGGCAGGTTTCCCTGGAGGTCGGCCACGGCCAGGAGATCCTGGAGTCCCATCTGGTGGGGGGAAACCTTGGTGCGGAGCGCTGTCGGGATATCCTCTCCCTGGAGTCGCACCAGGGTCCCCGCAGGTGCGCCCGTGTCGATGGCATCCACCACCAGGAGCCGGTCGACGCCATCGAACCGGGGAAGCAGGTCGAGGCCAAGGGTGCCGCCGTCCAGGAGCGTCACCCCGCCAGGCAGGGGGTAGAGTTCCCGGATTAGCTCCACCGCCCGCACGCCGGCACCGTCATCGGACATGACGAGGTTTCCTATGCCGAGAACCAGGACATTCAGTGGTTACTCCTTCCGTTTGACCGGTTTGTAGCCGCCGAAGATGCTCGACATGACGCCGCCGCGCTCCTTCACGTCCATGAGCCACGCACTGTAGACGTGGTGGATGGCAAAGGCAATGATGAGCCACATGACCATATGGTGGGTCAGGCGCATCCCCTGGTTGCTGAACAGCCAATAGAGGGGCGAGAGGAGCACGTGCATGGCGCCGCCGGGGCGGTGCTCGGCATAGAGGGCGAGCCCGGTGAAGATCATGGTCAGGTAGAGCAGGAAGACCAGAAGGTAGGTGGCGCCCGCCAGGGCATTGTGGCCGATGGGGTGCGGAACCTTCCGGGAGAGGAAGGTGTAGTAGGCGAACATCCGCCACATGTTCCGGCGCCTTCCGGGTAGAGGAACGGGACGAATTCGCGCCACCCCGCGTGACGGTTGCCGGCAAAGGCCCACCAGATGCGGCTCGCTACGCTTGTGGCGAAGGTGTAGCCCGCCGTGAAGTGGATGACGCGGACCCAGCCCATGACATAGTCCGAGGCGGAGAGTCCCATGGTCTTGGGTGACCCGATGTAGATGCCGGTCACCGACAGCACGACGATGGCGAGCATGTTGACCCAGTGGGTCACCCGCACCGGGACCTCCCAGACGTACTCCTCGTAGAGACAATTCCGGTTCCGTGCCATGGCTGCCTCCTACAGGACCTTTACGCTGACCAGCTCCCCTCCCTGCGGGTCAACCACGTGCACGGCGCAGGCCAGGCACGGGTCAAAGGAGTGGATGGTGCGGAGGATCTCCAGGGGCCTGCCGGGATCCGCCAGGGGGGTCCCCACCAGGGCAGCCTCGTAGGGGCCTTGCTGCCCCTTTTCATCCCGGGGCGAGGCGTTCCAGGTGGAGGGGACCACTGCCTGGTAGTTCTCGATCTTCTGGTCTTTGATCCTGACCCAGTGGCCCAGCGCACCGCGGGGGGCATTGTGCCAGCCATAGCCGGCAGCCTCCCGGGGCCAGGTGGCCGGGTCCCACTTTTCGCCGTTGTGGATGGTAAGGTCGCCACCGGCGATGTTGGCCACGAGCATGTCGAGCCACGTGGAGAGTTCGCGGGCCACGAGCAGGGTCTCGATTCCCCTGGCCGCGGTACGCCCCAGGGTTGAGAAGAGTGCGTCGGGTCCCGCGCCGAGCTTGCCGAGGACCATGTCCACTGCGCCCTTTGCCCCCGGGTGGCCTGCAGCGTAAGCCACGAGAATGGCGGCCAGGGGGCCGGTCTCCATGGGCCTGCCATCGTAGCGGGGCGACTTGGACCAGGAGTACTTGCCAGAGGTGTCGAGCATCTCGTAGGGCGGTGCCGGGCCCGTGTACCTGGCTTCGGTCGTCTCGTCATAGGGGTGGACCCCCGCGGCTTCCCCCTCGTACCAGGAGTGAGCCACGCTCTCGGTGATCTTGCGCTGGTCGATGGGGTAGACCCGGGACAGATCACGATTCAGAATGATCCCCGGGGGCAGCCAGAGCTTTTCTGGCTTGCCGCTGTTGTCCAGGGGATATTCGCCATAGGAGAGGTAGTTCCCGACCCCGCCGCCGATGCCGGCCCACTCCGGATAGAAGGAGGCCACCGCCAGCAGGTCGGGGATGTAGACCTTTTCCACAAAGGCCCGGATCTTTTTCAGGAGCTGGCCGATCTCGGCGATCTTGTCGGCGTTGAGGGCGTTCTGGGAGTTCGGGTCCACCGGCACCGCCATGCCGCCCACCAGGAAGGTCTGGGGATGGGGGTTCTTGGACCCGAGGATGGCGTGGATCTTGATGATCTCCCGCTGCCAGTCCAGGGCCTCGAGGTAGTGGGCCGTGGCCATGAGGTTCGCCTCGGGCGGCAGCTTGTAGGCCGGGTGACCCCAGTAGGCGTTGCCGAAGGGGCCCAACCGTCCCTTGTTGACAAAGGCCGCCAGCCGGTTCTGGATCGATGTGAAGTAGGTGGGGGAGTTGAGGGGCCAGTCAGAAATGGACGCCGCCAGGGCCGCCGTCTTTGATGGATCTGCCTTGAGCGCGGAGACCACGTCGACCCAGTCCAGGGCGTGGAGATGGTAGAAGTGGATCACGTGGTCCTGGACCACCTGGCTTCCGATGATGAGGTTGCGGATCAGTTCGGCGTTCAGGGGGATCTTCACGTTCAGGGCATTCTCCACCGCCCGGATGGAGGCGATGGAGTGCACGGTGGTGCAGACGCCGCAGAAGCGCTGGGTGAAATACCAGGCGTCGCGGGGATCGCGCCCCTTCAGGATTTTCTCGATCCCACGGAACATGGTGCAGGAGCTCCAGGCATCGGTGATCCGTCCGCCGTTCACCTCGGCCTGGATGCGCAGATGTCCCTCGATTCTCGTGATCGGGTCAACAACGATCATGGCCATGAGCTACCCCTCCTTCTCGTCGCCGGAATCGTTCCCCTTGCGCAGGGCGCTCACCACGCCGTGGATGCCGAATGCGGCCGCCGTGGCCGCAGCGATCCCCAGGCCGACCTGGTCGGCCGTGGTCTCCACGCCGAAGCCGGGCACATTGGGGAGCCGCTTGTAGAGCGGTGTCATGGAATCCCAGAAGTGGGGCTCGGAGCAACCGGCGCAGCCATGGCCCGCCGAAACCGGCCAAGCGGTCTTTTCGTTGTAGCGCTGGGAAGGGCAGTTGTGGAAGGTTTCAGGCCCTTTGCACCCCATTTTGTAGAGGCAGTGGCCCGCCCGGTGAGCCTGGTCGCCCCACTGCTCCACATACTGGCCAGCGTCGAAATGGGGCCGCCGCTCGCAGTTGTCGTGAATCCGTTTGCCGTAGGCGAAGAGGGGACGACCCTTGCCGTCGGTGGCCGGTGGGGCGCCGAAGGTGAGCAGATGGACGATGGTGGCCACCAGGTTGTCGGTGTTGACGGGGCAGCCGGGGAGGTTGATCACCGTGGCCCCCGGCACCGCATCCTTGACGCCGACCGCGCCGGTCGGGTTGGGCGCGGCCGCCGGAATGCCGCCGTAAGAGGCGCAGGTGCCAACGGTAATGGTTGCCATGGCGCCGCCGCAGACTTCCCGGGTGATGTCCAGGGCCGACCGGCCGCCGATGCAGCAGTAGGCGCCGTTGGCTCCGGTGGGGATCGCTCCCTCCACCACGGCGATGTACGTGCCGGATCGCGCTTTCATGGTTGCGTGCCTGGCTGCTTCGGCCTGGAAGCCCGCCGCAGCCATGATGGTCTCGGCGTAGTCCACGGAAAGGACGTCCAGAACGATGTCTGCCACGGTGGGGTTGGCGGCCCTCAAAAGCGCTTCGGTATCGCCGGTGCAGCTCTGGAATTCGAGCCAGATGACCGAGGGGCGCTTGTCATCCTCCAGGGCCTCGGCGATTCGTGGCACCAGGGTAACCGGCAGGGCCAGCACCGCCGACATTGCGGTGCAGAACTTCAGGAATCCACGCCGGGAAATCCCCTGTTCTTCCCATGATCCCGAGCTCTTGCAATACTGTTTCACCAGGTCGTTGCCATCGTCGTTGCCTGCCATGAAAGCATCCTCCTTCATTAGACGTGGGAAGGCTCCGGTAGGGATATGCACGATAGGGCAAAACGATAAAACGCTATTTGTTAATGTATACTTTCCGCGATGGTCCTGGGGTTGTCAAGTGACAATCTGGGTGGAAACCTGAGGTTGGGAAGGGGGCTAGGGGGTTCTGGCAACGGTTGCCGCGTGGACTGCGGCGGCTCCGGCCTTCCGGAGGACCAGGGCGCATTCGGCTATGGTGCTTCCCGTGGTGAAGACGTCGTCCAGCAGGAGTACCCTGCGGCCGGCCAGTGCAGCGGGAGAGGGGACGGCAAAGGCCCCCCGGATATTCTCCCGCCGCTGGGCGGAAGTGAGCCCCACCTGGGGGGGCGTGGCGCGGACCCGGCCCAGGGTGGCGCGGTGCAGAGGGATGCGCCATTGTCGGGCAAGCAGTTCGCCCATGAGGATCGCCTGGTTGAAGCCGCGCTCCCGGAGGCGGGAGCGGTGGAGGGGGACCGGGATGATCAGGTCGGGGGCTGCCTCGGCCACGAAGGACGTGAGCCGTTCCGCTGCCAGGAGGGCCAGGGGGCGGCGCAGGTGCGTCCTGTGGCCGTACTTGAAGCGGTGCACCAGTTCCTGTACCGGTCCCTCGAAGAGGTAGGCGGCCCGGGCTCCCTCATAGGGAGGCGGGGAGACGATGCAGTCGCCGCAGCGGTGGTCGATTCCCCCCTCGGTGGCGAAGGGAACTCCGCACACAGTGCAGAGGGGCGAGCCGATCGGCTTTGCCCGGGCGAGGCAGGCGGGGCAGAGGTGAAGCTCCTCCGCCCCCGGGATGGGGGCGCGACACAGGTGACAGAGGGGTGGGAAGAGGATGTCGAGCAGCGCCCGGATGATCACCGGCTAGAGCCCCATGTCTTCGTTTACCACCAGGACCCTGAGGTCCGTGAGCCGGGGTTTGCGGTCGATCACCGTGGTGATCCGGCAGATCCGGTCCGGGGAGTTGCAGTCGGAGCAGAAGCCGGTGGTGGCGCAGGGGGTCTTGTAGCTGAGCCGTCGGGCGTTGGGGGGCGATGCCCATTCCTTAACCCGTTCAATGGCTTCCGTTACCCCGCCGTCCACGATTTTGTTCCTGCCGGCCACAACGATCACTGTGCGCGGGCCGAAGAACATGGAGGCCACCCGGTTCCCCGTGGCATCGATGTTCACGAGCCAGCCAGAGAGGGTAAGGGCGTTGGTGCCGGTGAGAAAGAGGTCGCAGGTGAGCTGGCGCCGCATGATGGCGACACGTTCTTCAAGGGAAAGTCCCGGCAGGCCGTGGATCAGGAGTTCCTTGCCCATCTCCCGGAGCCGGTCGATCACCTGCAGATCAACTACCGACAAGGAGCCGCCGAAGCCGATGCTCCGGGTGTCCGCCGCCTCGGCCAGGATGTAGTCGAAGGCCTCCTTGCCGCTCGGGCAATAGACGGCGGTGAAGCCGTTCTTTTCAAGGGCGGCCACCGCCTTGCGGCATTTCTGTTCATGGGTCCAGTCCATGAGTTCCGTGGTAAGTGACATGATGAGACTCCTTTCTTCAGTGATCACGGCCCCAGAAGCCGCACGTACTCGGCGTAGGGAATCTGTGATTTCCAGTGTCCGGTGGCGCGCCCCGCAACGGATCCCCCAACGAAGATCACCACCACCAGCACGGCGAAAACGATGCCGCTGACAGCCACCCGCCTGCCGGTGAGCTTCATGGACAGGGCCCCCTGGGCACGGCAGTGGCTGACACAGCGCCAGCAGCCGATGCACTCTTCCGAATTGACCCGCTCCGTGGCCATGACCGGGATGTAGGCCGGACAGACCTGGGTACAGACTCCGCAGGAAACACAGACGGCCCGCTCCCGCGTCACCTTCACCGGCGAGAGGAGGGAGACGAGGCCGAGCAGCGCCCCGTAGGGGCAGAGGTAGCGGCAGAAGGGGTTGCGCACCGGCAGCGACAGGACCAGCAGCACCAGGATGACCACAAGGGGGATGCCTGACAGGTGCAGAAAGAAGTTCAGCAGTTTCACATCGGCAATCAGGTGATCATCCATGAAAATGAAGGCCTTTACCGCCGGAGGCGGCATGACCCACAGAATTGAATAGAGAAAGAAGGCCAGGAGCAGGTACTTCAGGCCGCGCAGGGCCACATCGAGCCAGCGGGGAGGTCTCAGATTGCGGCGGAAGAGGGCGAAGCCACGCTTCCAGAGCAGTTCCGACAGGGTACCCACAGGGCAGATCCAGGAGCAGAAGGAGCGCTTGAGCAAGAGCGACACCGCCACTACCGTCACGAAGACCACCACGGCCGCGGGATGCACCGGGTTGATGGCTCCGCCGGCAAGCCAGTCCTTGAGCCCCAGCAGGCCCGATATGGGGAGAAATCCGTCCACGCCGTCGGGACGGGACACGAAGGGGGCCGCGCCCCCGGTGCGGAAGTGTTGTGCGAAGAGATACAGCCGCACCCCCAGGTAGAGCATGAAAACGAGAAATCCCCACTGAATGGCGATTCGGAGGGGCTGCATGTAGCGGTTGCTCACGTCGGTCTCCCTTGAGACGTATTGTGTCGCGATATCCTGGTATCCTTGCCGTATCAGATACTCAAGGAGGCTGCCATGGAACCGCTCGTCGCCTTTGGCGTTATTCTCGTTGTCTACTGTGCGGGCATTGCCCTTGTGGACATGCTGCGCGACCGTCGCGCCCCCGTCGAGTCCCGGGAAGGGGCGGCATCGCCACACCCCCCGGTCAGGGAACGTCGCAGAGCCGCTGCAGTTCGCGGTCGAGGAGGTATCGCGGCTGCACGTTGCCCAGCGCGCGCAGCAGGCTCCGCTTGACTGCCGGGTTTTCCTTTTCCAGCTCGGCCAGAAGCTTTTTCATCCGCCGCCGCTGAAGGTCGGCGGTGCCGCAGACCGGGCAGGAGCAGCAGACCACCGGAAAGCGGTTCTCCCGGGCAAAGGGGATGATCTCCCGCTCCTCCACGTAAACCAGTGGCCGGATCACCGTTGTCTCGCCGTTGTCGGCCAGCATCCGGGGCGCCATGGCCTTGAGGTCCCCACGAAAAACTGGTTCAGGAGCAGGGTCTCCACGAAATCGTCCAGGTGATGTCCCAGGGCCAGTTTGTTGCAGCCCAGCTTCTGGGCCAGGGTGTAGAGGACGCCGCGCTTCAGCCGGGCGCAGATGGAGCAGTAGGATGAGCCGGGTCGGCGCTTCTCGCGGATGATGTCGTAGTGGTCCGTGGTCTCCAGGTGGTGGACAAACCCCTGTTCCCGCAGGTAAGAGGCGATCACGTCGCTGCGGAATCCGGGGTAGCCCGAATCGATGGTGACGGCAATCAGCTCGTATTTTACCGGTGCCCGGCGCCGCAGGGCCTCCAGGATGTGCAACAGGGTGTATGAGTCCTTGCCCCCGGACACCGCCACCGCGATCCGGTCCCCGTCCCGGATGAGGTCGAAGTCGGCCACGGCCCGGCCCACGGCATTTTTTATCTTCTTGTATCGTATGTTGTCGATGAATTCCACCCGAATCTCCCTTCAGTGCAAGCCTTCAGGGTAGCGGAAACGCGCCGGTCTCGTCAAGGCATGCCGTCCGGGGAACCAGCTCTCTCCTTGTCCGGACGCCCGACTGCTGATACCATGGGGCCATGTCATCATTCCCCATGAACGAACGGCAGACCGTCATTGTCCACGTGGCGGTCCCGCTTCCGCTCGATGCCCCCTTCTCCTACCGCGTGCCCGCTCCGCTGGCCCCGGCAGCGGCGGTGGGGCGGCGGCTCCTCGTCCCCTTCGGCCGGCGGAAGGTCACCGGCTACGTGCTGGAGGTTGTCGATGACGACGGGCGGGAGCTGCGCGACGTTCTTGAGTTCCTGGACGATGGTCCCCTCTTCACCCCCAGTGAGCTGGCCCTGTACCGCTGGGCTTCTTCCTACTATCTCCACCCCCTCGGCGAGGTGATCAAGGCGGCGCTCCCGGCGGGGATCAACGTCCAGAGTCGGCGGGGTCGGGGTCTGGAAGAGGATGAGCTCACCGGCGGCCGCTCGGTGAAGACCGAACGGGTCTATCGCGCCGTTGCCGGGGTGCCGGAGACTGCTCCTCCGCCGGGGAAGGCCTCGGTGCTGCTGGCTCACCTGACGGAGCGGGGCCAGGAGTCGGCACCGGAGTTGCGGCGTCTCTTTGGTGAATGTTCAGTTCAGCTCAGACGGCTGCGGGAACTGGGATTCGTGGAGATGGCGGAGCGGGAAATCTACCGGGACCCGTTCCGGATGGAAACCGTTGGCCACGATTGTCCCCTGGTGCTCAACGGGCGGCAGACTGCTGCGCTGGTCCGGCTGAGAACGGCCCTGGACGCTGGACGGTTCACCCCTTTCCTGCTCCGGGGCGTCACCGGCAGCGGCAAGACGGAAGTCTATCTTCAGGCCATCGCCCATTGTCTCGAACAGGGGAGGAGCGCCCTGGTCCTGGTCCCCGAGATCGCCCTCACTCCCCAACTGGTAAGCCGGTTCCGCCGGCGGTTCCGGTGCGGGGTGGCAGTGCTCCACAGCGGTCTCTCCGATGGGGAGCGCTTCGATGAGTGGCGCCGGATCCGCCGGGGCGAGGCAGCCATCGTCATCGGTGCCCGCTCGGCCATTTTCGCTCCCCTGGCCGAACTGGGCATGATCGTGGTGGACGAGGAGCACGAAGGGTCCTACAAGCAGGGGGAGGGGTTCCGCTACAACGCCCGCGACATGGCCCTGGTACGGGGCAAGATGGCCGGGGCTTGCGTGGTCCTCGGCACCGCCACGCCCCAGGTCACCACCTGGCATGCGGTTGCCGGCGGCAAGCTCGAATGCCTCGACCTCCCCGAACGGGTGAACGGCCTACCCTTGCCGTCGGCCGAAATCATCGACGTCCGGGGGGCCAGGGGAAGCATCCTCCATGCCCGGCTCGCCGCGGAGGTGGAGGAGAACCTGGCGCGGGGGGAGCAGACCCTTCTCTTCCTCAACCGCCGCGGCTTCTCCACCTGGCTCACCTGCGAAGAGTGCGGCCACGTGCTCCGCTGCCCGAACTGCCAGGTTACCCTCACCTATCACCAGGGCAGGAACCGGCACATCTGCCACTACTGCGATTATGCCGTTCCGGCCCCGTCCCTGTGCCCGGGATGCGGTTGCGGACGGATCATCCATCTGGGGCTCGGCACCGAACAGGTGGAAGCGTACGTGCGCGAGCACTTTCCCCATGCCCGGGTGGACCGGATGGACCGGGACACCACTGCCCGCAGGGGAGGGCATGCCCGGATTCTGCGCAAGGTGGCGGAGCGGCAGACCGACATCCTCATCGGCACCCAGATGGTGGCCAAGGGCACGACTTCCCAGGGATCACCCTGGTGGGAATCCTGTCGGTGGAATCGACCCTCAATATCCCCGATTACCGGAGTGCCGAGCGGACGTTCCAGCTGGTGACCCAGCTCATCGGACGGGCTGGCCGGGGGGATGATCCGGGCCGGGTGCTGATCCAGAGCCTCAACCCCGATCACTACGCCCTGGCCCACGCCGTGGCCGGCGATATGGATGGTTTTTACGGGGCAGAACTGGCGTTCCGCCAGGAGACCGGCTATCCCCCCTTTGCCCATCTGGCGGCCCTCTGCCTGAGCGGAACCGCCGCATCGGCCGTGGAGCGGACAAGTGAGCTCCTGGCGGCGCGGCTGCGCGAACTGCGCCGGGATGGGGGCGGACGGGTCGAGATCCTGGGGCCGGCGCCCGCGCCCCTGGCCAAACTCCGCGGCCGTTTCCGCCGGCAGATCCTTCTGAAGGCGGCAGACCGGACTACCCTCCATCGCCTCGTTCGTCGGGTGCGTGAGAGCTTCCAGCCTCCGGCCGGCGTGAGGCTCCAGGTTGACATGGACCCCGTGGATCTCATGTAAACCCCCGTGCGCCTCGTTTAGGTTTGATTTTTCCCGCCGCAATTAGCTATTATCAGAAAGATTAACCCATTACGGAAGGTTCAGACCATGGTACGCACGATCCTCACCTATCCCGATCCGGTGCTGAAGAAAAAGGCGGTGCCGGTTACCATCATCAACGACGCCACCCGCGAACTGGTTCGCGACATGGCCGAAACCATGTACGATGCCCAGGGCGTCGGGCTGGCGGCCCCCCAGGTCGGCGTGAGCCAGCGGGTGATCGTCATCGATGTGTCCCCGCGCGACGAGCGGCCCGAGCTGATCGTCTGCATCAACCCGGTCATCATTCATGCCGAGGGGGAATCCTACGAGGAGGAGGGGTGCCTTTCGGTCCCCAAGTACTCGGCCAACGTTCACCGCCACGAGCGGGTGGTGGTCAAGTCCCTCGACCTGGAGGGAGAGGAGGTCGTCCATCGGGCGGAGGGTCTGCTTGCCATCGCCTTCCAGCATGAGATCGACCACCTGGACGGCGTCCTTTTCGTGGATCACCTCTCCGCGCTCAAGAAGGAAATGTTCAAGAAAAAATACCGCCGCATGACCGAAGAGGAGTGAGGATCAACCTATGGCCGGACTGCGCATCATCTTCATGGGAACCCCCGAATTTGCCTGCCCCACGCTCAGGAAGCTGATCGAGCGCGGCGAGGAGGTCATCGCCGTCGTCACCCAGCCCGACCGCCCCAAGGGGCGCGGCCAGAAGCTCGTGCCGCCGCCGGTGAAGGCCCTGGCCCAGGAGCACGGCATCCCGGTGCTCCAGCCTCTCAAGGTGCGAACCCCGGAGTCCGTCGACGAGATCCGCCGGCTCGCCCCCGATCTCATCGTCGTGGTGGCCTTCGGCCAGATTCTGCCCCAGAGCCTGCTCGACATCCCGAAGCACGGCTGCATCAACATTCATGCCTCGCTTCTTCCCCGCTACCGGGGAGCGGCTCCCCTCAACTGGTGCCTCATCAACGGCGAGACCGAGACCGGGATCACCACCATGATGATGGATGCGGGCCTCGACACCGGGGACATGCTCGTGAAACGGGCCATCCCCATCGAGCCCGACGAGGACGCCCAGTCCCTCCACGACCGCCTGTCGCAACTGGGTGCCGAGACCATCGACGAGACCCTCGATCTCTTGCTGGCCGGCAAACTGGTGCGCGAAAAGCAGGATGATTCCCTCACCTGCTACGCTCCCCTGCTCAAGAAGGAGGACGGCCTCGTCGACTGGACCCGAGAGCCGGTGCACGTCAAGAACCAGGTGCGGGGCTTTACCCCGTGGCCGGGAGCCTACACTTTCCTGGACGGAAAGACCCTCAAGCTCTACCGGGTGGCTGTTGCCGGGGAAACCGGCGCGCCCGGCGAGATCCTGAGGGCCTGCAGGGAGGGAATTCTCGTGGGGTGCGGCTCCGGCAGCATTCTGATCCAGGAGTTGCAGCTGGAGGGACGCAAGCGGCTCCCCACCGCCGAGTTCCTCGCCGGATTTCGCCTGGAGCCGGGAACGCGCCTTGGCGATGCAGGGAGCGTGGAGAACTGACAATGGCGGAACGCCCCCCCCAGAAACGTCTGTTCATCGCCCTCATGGGGCTCACCTGCCTCCTGATCGTGGGAGGGATCTACCTTCTCTGGTGGGTTCCCACCACCGGACTCGCCAACATCCATCCGAGCCTGCCGAGGGTGGTGGGGATCGTGCTCGGTGGCCTTTCGCTCCTGGCGCTCCTGGGTACCGCCGTGCTCGTGCTGACCACCGCCCTGGGCAAGGACATGTACTTCACCCGCTTCCTGCGCGGCGTGGTCATCAAGTTCCTGCTCCCAGTCATCGAACTCCTGGGGCGCGCCTTCGGCATCTCAACCGACACCATCCGTCAATCGTTCATCGCCATGAACAACAGCCTGGTGCTGTCCCAGCGCTACAAGGTGAAGCCGGACCGGATCCTCATCCTGCTGCCCCACTGTCTCCAGCTCTTCGACTGCGAGATCAAGGTGACCGGCGACATCAACAAATGCATCCGCTGCGGCCGGTGCGACATCAAGGGGCTGGCGGAACTGGCCGAGAAGTACCGGATCGACATCTCCGTGGCCACCGGCGGCACCCTTGCCCGCAAGGTCATCATTGAGAAGCGCCCCAAACTCGTGGTGGCCGTGGCCTGCGAGCGGGATCTGACCTCGGGCATCAAGGACTGCTATCCCCTGCCGGTCATCGGCGTTCTCAACGACCGCCCCTTCGGGCCCTGCTTCAATACCTCGGTGGACATCGCCAAGATAGACGAATCCCTCCAGATCATCATGGGGTGATGCACTGCCGTACGGCGGCGCTCGCTCCGCGCTCTGTTTCATGTTGCCCGTGGTCGTATCCGGTTCAGGTGTGTGCTGAAGGCGGCTCAGCGGAGAAAGGGAGAGCCCGGGCGGCAACGACGCTGTTCGGCGCGCCCGGGACAGGTATGTGTGCTACGCCTCGATCTGCAGCGTTGCCAGGAAGCGATATTCATTGCGGTTGAAGGGGACCACCACGGCGGCCCCGCTGGAAACCACCTCCACCGTATAATCGCTGCCGGAGATGATCGACGGGGTGGAAAGGCACACCGAGAGGTTATTGGCGGAAAAGAGCATCTTGATCTCGCCGGCGAGCATGTTGGTAATCTCTCCCACGGCGTCGCGAATATCGTCTTCGCCTTCGAGTTCATCCAATCCCATGCCGAGCATGGAAGCAGTGGACTCCCGAGCGAATTCGATGGGAATGTGGATTCCCACCATCCCCGAAAAATCGCCGCCCAGGCCGACCATGCCCGAAATGCTGGCGATGAAGTGGGATTCGGGTTTGGCAAGGGGATACTCATCGACAATGTCATCTATGAAGATCATGGTCGAGAATATTTTTTTGACCGACTCAACGATGTGTCCCACCAGATCCGCTTCGTTGTAGGTGGCTTCCTTGACGGTAAAACTCAACGCCATACGCTTGCTCCTTTACTCGCCTGGACGCGGCCCTGCACTCACTGTGCAGGGATTGCTCGGACGACGCGTTCTGCTTCCGCCACCCACCGCGCGCGATCTCGGTATTCGCGTTCCCGCATACACATTTATCGGCGTTGGCAGATAAAACTGCAATAATTTTTTCATGTGTGGAGTAAATCCGGTGCATCTCGCCCGTTGACCGATAATCTGCTTGCACCCCGCCGCCCCGCCGGTGTATCACTGATCCCTTTCCACATTATCCGAAGGAGCAGAACCATGGGTATTCTTTCAACTACAACCGCCATATGCCAGTTCCGGGTCGCGGGGGATATCCCCTCCGGAGACCTCTATCCCTGGATTGCCGAACATCTCGCCCGACAGGCCTTTCAGTCCATCGATCAAGGGGTCGCCGAGCAGTCCGTGGGGTGGGTTCACCTGGACGACCATCGGCAGATGAGCTTTGACGTTCCCGCCGCCTTTTGGCGCGACCACTACGTGGCCTTCACCCTGCGCCGCGATCAGCGCAAGCTCCCGGCGGCGCTGGTAAAGGCCTACCTCCAGGTGGCCGAGCACGAGCATCTTGCCGCCAGCCCCGGCCTCAACCGGGTGCCGAAGCAGAAGCGCGAGGAGCTGAAAGAGGCGGTGCGCCTGAACCTCCTGGCCAAGACCCTGCCGGTTCCCTCCACCTGGGATGCGGTCTGGGACACCCGCACCGGCATCGTCACCTTTACCTCCCTGTCGGCTCCCATTATCGAGCTGTTCGAGACCCAGTTCAAGAAGACCTTCGAGGGGACGCGCCTGGTGGCGATCCACCCCTATGCCCGGGCAGAGGCCGTGGGCGGCGAAGGGCTGAAGCCTGCCCTGGAACAGGCCAACCTCGCCACGAGCGATGCCGCCATCGATCTGATCAGGAGCAACCAGTGGCTCGGGTGGGATTTCCTCCTCTGGCTTCTCCACCGGACCATGACCGATTCTTCCGAGTACCGCGTGGGCCAACCCGGCCCGGCTCTGGCTGGCGAGCCCTTCGTGGCCTACCTGAACGACCGCCTCGTGCTCATGAGCGCGGGGGAGGCCGGAACCCAGAAGATCACCGTGGCCGGCCCCCAGGACCACTTCCGCGAGACCCGCACCGCCCTTGCCCATGGCAAGCGGATCACCGAATCGACCCTCTACCTGGAAAAGGAGGAGAACGTCTGGAAGCTGACCCTCAAGGGGGAGCTCTTTCATTTCGCCTCCCTCAAGTCCCCCAAGGTGGCCATCGAAAAGGGCGACCACGTGGACGAGGTGAGCGAACGGGAGGCGGCCTTCTACGAGCGGATGTATGTTCTGGAGCAGGGGCTCCAACTCTTTGACAGCCTGTACGGCGAATTCCTCACGGTGCGGCTGGGTGCCGGATGGGGCGAGGAATTGGCGCGGATCGAGGGGTGGCTGGCGGGGGAGTGAGCCCCCTCTATTCCGAGACCTTCCAGAGGCCCGGAAACTCCCCCGGCAGCAGCGGCCGGGGGGTAAGATGCTCGGGCAGGCGGATCAGCCGGGTCTCCGGCGCAAGGGCCAGCTCCCGGTAGAGGAGGTGGCCCTTTGTATTGTAGCTCTTGGAAAGATGCATGGGGAGGAGCCAGCCGGGACGGAGCTCCCGGGCGAGGGCCGATACATCCGCGGTGCAGAGATGGTGGGAGGTGCGGGCCTTGGCCTCGTCGGCCGCCAGGAACGAGCACTCGCAGGCCAGGAGCGTGACGTTGGCAAGGATCCGCCGCACCGTGGCCAGGTTGGTCTCGTTGGCGCCAATGTCGGTGAGGTAGCCGATGCTGGCGGGCTCCTGATCTCTTCGGATTGCCTCGAAGAGCTCCCGGCCTTCCCTGGCCTGTCGCGCCGCCCCGTTGCCGACCGTCCGGACGGCCACGGTGATCGTCTCCCCGTCAAGCCCGCCGCGATAGAACCGGTGCTTCAGCTCCCGCAGCCATGCACCCGGCACGAGTCCCTCCTGTCCGATTTTTGCCCCGTCGATCCAGAAGGTGGGGCGTTCGGCGATGCGGAAGACCAGGGTCGGCAGGGTGTTGTGGTCGCAGAGATCCGCATCGACCGTGAGAAAGCCGTTGCGGAAGATCTCGGTCCCCGTCCGCGCCGTTTCCCCATCGGGCCGGCTGGGAAACCCTTTGGAGCCGGGGAACGTGAACCGGACAATGCGCTCGGGATGGACTTCGTGCACCCGGAGCATGCACCAGTAGGATTCGGCCAGGTTCCAGTCGTAACCGGCCAGCTTTGCAGCCACTTTCCGGGCGATCCCCGGCGGGCCGAAGAGTTCCACAGTCCGCGGGGAGACGTGAATGTGGCGGACCAGGGTGTCCAGCCCCATGAAGTGATCCATATGGGCATGGGTGACGAATACGGCATCGATGGATTTCAGTACCCGCTTTGCCAGATGGTGGATCTGGCCGCAGTCCACCAGGATCGAACGCCCCAGGGGCCGGATATTCACCAGGAGGACCGGGTCGTCCAGGAGCCCCGCGCAGAAGGTGGGTTCCAGGTAACGGAAGGGGAGGCGGTTCTTCATGGGATGCCTCGCGAATGCGGCTGATACGAAAAAAGGCCCGCCATCCGGCAGGCCTTTTCAGTGTATCACGGAAACAGGCTATCCTCTCTTGAGGACCCGCGCAGCCTCCTTGGCGTGGTAGGTGAGGATCAGGTCGGCGCCGGCCCGCTTGAAGGAGAGGAGGGTCTCCATCATGACCCGCTCTTCGTCGATCCAGCCGGCCCGGCCGGCGGCCTTGATCATGCTGTACTCGCCGGAGACGTTGTAGACCGCCACGGGGAGATCGAACTCCTCCCGCAGGTCCCGGACGATGTCGAGGTAGGGAAGCCCCGGCTTCACCATGATGATGTCGGCGCCCTCTTCCACGTCCATGCGGGCTTCGCGGATGGCCTCCCGGCGGTTCCCCGGGTCCATCTGGTAGGAGCGGCGGTCACCGAACTGTGGCGTCGACTCGGCCGCCTCCCGGAACGGGCCGTAGTAGCCCGAAGCATATTTTACGGCATAGCTCATGATCGGGATATTTTTGTAGCCGTTGTTGTCCAGGATTTCGCGGATCGCCATGACCCGGCCGTCCATCATGTCCGACGGCGCCACCATGTCGGCCCCGGCCTCGGCGTGGGAGAGGGCCTCCCTGGCCAGGAGCTCCAGGGTCTCGTCGTTGTCCACGTCGCCGTCCTTGATGATGCCGCAGTGGCCGTGGTCGGTGTACTCGCACATGCAGACGTCGGTGATGACCGCCAGCCCCGGCACCTGTTTCTTCAGGGCCCGGATCGTCTCCTGAATGATGCCGTGCTCGGCGTAGGCGTCGCTGCCAACGGCGTCCTTGGTCTCGGGGATGCCGAACAGGATCACCGCCGGCACTCCCAGTTCATAAACCTCCTGGGCCTCGGCCACGATATGCTCGATGGATTGCTGGTAAATGCCCGGCATGGAGGAAATTTCTTTCCTGATGCCCGTGCCGAAGGCGGAAAACATCGGATAGATCAGGTCGGTGGCGGAGAGGGTGGTCTCGCTGACCATCCGGCGGAAAACCTCCTTGCCCCTGATCCTGCGCGCTCTGAAGGTGGGATAGAACATGGCGTCTGATCTCCTTGCTGTCTGATGGCAGCCTGGGCGGCTGCTGCCCAACCTGGTCATACTAACTCATCTGGTGGCTCTCACTCAAATAGTTTTCCGTAGCGGCGGAGCAGCGACGAGCCGTTGCCGGCCAGGGGGTATTTACCGTTGCGCACGGGCGGCTCTTGTGGCAAAAATAGCAATAACCGGTCGTGCGTGATGGGTACGCCGGCACGCAAACAGCAGGAGGTCTCCATGGCCAGGTCGAACATGGGCGCCGTGGCCGATTCGCTGGCGCTCCTCATGATCAGGGTGCCGCTCGGCGCCATCTTTATTGCCCATGGCTCCCAGAAGCTTCTCGGCGCCTTCGGGGGCCAGGGCCTCACCGCCACCTTCAGGATGTTCGAGGAGAAGCTGGGGGTCCCGCCGATTTTCACGCTGCTTGCCATCATTGCCGAATTCGGCGGAGGCATCGGCGTTCTTTGCGGCTTTCTCACCCGGCTGTCCGGCTTCGGCATCGCCTCGACCATGGCGGTCGCCATGTACAAGGTGCACTGGGTGAACGGCTTTTTCCTCAACGGCCCCCGGGGGAACGGCGTCGAGTACAACCTCGCTCTCCTCGGCATGGCGCTGGCCCTCGTCTTCACCGGGGGCGGAGCATGGTCCGTTGACCGTTATCTTTTCAAGCGGTAACTTGTTGCGCGTAACCCCATGGCCGTTCCATCGTGTTCGGATGTGCGCCAGGTCGAGGAGCATGGGGTAGGGGAGCGGACGAAGACGGGGCGTGCCAGCGGATGCGGGCCAGCTAGAAAATCGAGTCCTTCAGTTCCCTGATGATCTCAACCTGGCGCTGAAAGATGTAGTGGGATATCCCCTTCTCGGCCCGGTTGTCGGGCTGGATTTCAATGATGCAGAGGTCCGACTGTTTCGTGGTGATGACCCGCAGGATATGGGCGGGCATCTCGAGGGGGCCGCCGGGCAGATGCAGCGTGACCTTCCCTTTGATACCCGCATCGGGATGAGAGGGGATCGTGGCGGAGATGGCCACGCCTCCCAGGGAGATGTCGTTCAACTGGCCGGCCACGGTGAAGCCGTCCCCCGCGAAACTCGCCTCGATCTTTTCCTTAACTTCCACGCGCACGAATTGACGACGTTCCGACCTGATCACCGCATAGGCGAAGTTGGCGAGGATGGCCACGCACTTGTCGATATTGACGTAGCTGACGGTCGCCAGTACATCCTTGGGGAAGTGGCTGCTCTTGAGGAACGCCTGCTTTTCCAGTTGCATGACAATGGCCTGTTGTTGGTTCACCGCCAGTTCCACCGAGCCCCGTTCCACTGATTCCACCGTGGCGCCGAAGTTGACAGGGATGGAGCGGTAGTAGTTCAGGAGCCTCAGATCGTTGGGCAGCTTGCCCGCGCCGATGGCTGTCAGTGTGTCCAGAATCTGCCGGTTGTCCTGGGGAAGGTCGGCAACCGTAACCAACTGGTAGTAGTCGTGCATTGCCCCATCCTTGAGCGAGGTGTTTCCCCGGCGTTCTTTTGGTTGTAAACCGTCGGGGAGCTGGTGTATCATCGATTTTCAAGGCGAAGAGCAGCTTCTTCGCCTTTTCTTTGTTCAGATATTCTCAAGTCTTTCGGAGTTCCACACAATGAAGTACAACGAACAGGAAATCGATCGCCGGCGCACCTTTGCCATTGTCAGCCACCCGGATGCCGGCAAGACCACCATCACCGAAAAACTGCTGCTGTTCGGCGGCGCCATCCAGCAGGCCGGCGAGGTCCGCGCCCGCAAGGCAGCCCGCCATGCCACTTCCGACTGGATGGAGATGGAAAAGCAGCGCGGCATCTCCGTCACCTCGTCGGTCATGAAGTTCACCTACCGGGATTACGAGGTGAACCTGCTGGACACCCCCGGTCACAATGACTTTTCCGAAGACACCTACCGGGTCCTCACCGCCGTCGACTCGGCCCTGATGGTCATCGATTCGGTGAAGGGCGTTGAGAACCAGACCATCAAGCTCCTGGATGTGTGCCGCCTGCGCCATACGCCGATCATGACCTTCATCAACAAGCTTGACCGTGAAGGCCGCGATCCTTTTGAGCTTATCGACGAAATCGAAAAAGTCTTGAGAATCCAGTGCGCCCCCATGACGTGGCCCATCGGCATGGGCAAACGCTTCCGGGGAACCTACCACCTCTACACCAAGGAGCTCGTCATCTTCGATGCCGAGGCAGAGCGCGGCACCGGCGGCGTCATCTCCATGACCGGCCTCGATGACCCGCGCCTGGATGAACTCCTGGGCTCCCAGGCCGAGGAGTTGCGTGCCGACGTGGAACTGCTGGAGGGGGCTGCCCATCCCTTCGAGGAAGAGGCGTATCGTGCCGGACTCCAGACACCGGTCTTCTTCGGCAGCGCCATCAACACCTTCGGCGTACAGCAACTTCTCGACACCTTTGTGGATCATGCCCCTACGCCGCTTCCCCGCGAGGCGGTCAGCCGTACCGTTTCCCCCTACGAAGAGCCCTTCACCGCCTTTGCCTTCAAGATTCAGGCGAACATGGACCCCGCCCACCGGGACCGGATCGCCTTTTTCCGGGTCTGTTCCGGCAAGTTCACCAGGGGCATGAAGGTCCGCCATGTGCGGCTCGGCCGCGAGGTAGCCATCAACAACGCAACGATCTTCATGGCCCAGGACCGCACCCATGTGGACGAGGCATTTCCCGGCGACATCATCGGCATTCACAATCACGGCACCATCAAGATCGGCGACACCTTCACCCAGGGAGAGGAGCTCAAGTTCACGGGCATTCCCAATTTCGCCCCCGAGCACTTTCGCCGGGTGCGCCTGCTGGATCCCCTGAAATCCAAGGCCCTGGAGAAGGGGCTGACCCAGTTGGCCGAAGAGGGGACAACCCAGGTCTTTCGCCCGCTCATGGGGGCCGACTGGGTTGTCGGAGCCGTCGGCCTTCTCCAGTTCGACGTGGTCATGCACCGGCTCGAGCATGAGTATAACGTGAAGGCCACCTATGAGCCGGTCTCCTACGTGACCGCCCGCTGGGTGACCGGGGAGAAGAAAAAGATTGAGGAGTTCCAGAAAAAGGAAGTGATGAGTTGTTACATCGACGGCGAGGGGGACCTGACGTATCTGGCCGGCTCCCAGTGGCGCCTCGACAATACCATGGACAACTGGAAAGATCTCGCCTTCCACGCAACTCGCGAACACAACTGATTGGCGAAGCGCAACATGTGCCGCGCATGGCCCATGCTGTGACAGGTGTGGCGCAAAGCGCAGTGGGCATAGTTGACACATAATCTGTAATCCCTGTGTAAGAATAGGCAGTCTCGCGTATACGCGAAACTGCCGTATACGGGAATCCGCTTTGCACTCTTTCCGGGCAAGGGCGGGAGCGCGGCCACCGGCGGTGCTCCTCCCATCCCGACCCGGAGGATTGCACATGCGGTATCAGGCCAGCCCCCAGACCCGCCTTCTCCTCAAGTACATCCATACCTTTTCCGCCATGATGTGGATCGGCGGCGCCCAGGCCATCCTCATCCTTCTCTACAAGGACCGCCTCGCCACCAACGGGGATGAGCTCTTCGCGGTCAACGACGCCATCCGGTCCCTGGACAACTGGCTCATCGGGCCGGGGGTTGCCGGTTCGGTCATGTCGGGCGCGCTCATATCGCTCACGACCCACTGGGGTTTTTTTCGTCACCGCTGGGTCGCGGTGAAGTGGGTGGTTACCCTGGTGGCCACCTTCTTCGGCATCGTGTTCCTCGGCCCCTGGCTCCAGGAGCTTTCTGAAATCGCCGGCCTCAACCGGCTGGCGGCTTTCGACAACCTGGCCTACGTCCAAACCTACCGCTTGGGAGTAGCCTTTGGTGTCGCCCAGATGGTGGTGCTTCTTTTCCTGGTTCTCATTTCCATTTTCAAGCCGGAACTGGCGCCCTGCTCCCCCGCCGCCCGCCAGTTGGAGCGTCGGCTGGCCGTGCTGCTGCGGCCGGTTGCCGCTCCCTTCATGGGGCTCCAGGGGCAGATCTGCCACCTGCTCGGGCTCGAACGCGACTGAACATCGCGTCCCGCCGGCGGGGCACTCTTTCCGCCGCAGCCTCCCTCACCCCTTTCCAACCCCTCGATTTGGTGCTATACACAAGCCAGACCCCGGTCCGTGCGAGGCCGGGGTCCGCTCGCCGGTGCCGGCCCCGCGTCGTTACGGCGTGCCTGTCCTTGCGCCCCAGGTATGTTACACTATGTACGAACATGATCGGAGCCCCCATGGACCCTCGGGAACTGAAAACCATCCTGCGTTCCTTCAAAGACGGCGCGCTCAGCGAAGACGAGATGCTGGAGCGGCTGCGGCATCTTCCCTACGAGGATGTGGGCGACGCCCTGGTGGATCACCACCGGGGGCTGCGCCAGGGCTTCCCCGAGGTGATCTTCGGGGCCGGCAAGAGCGCTGGCCAGGTGGAGCGGATCATGGCCTCCCTGGCCGCCAAGGGGAACAACATCCTGGTGACCCGCCTCGACGAGGCCAAGGCCCTGGCAGTCAAGGAGGCGTTTCCCGCCGCGGTCTGGCACGCCGATGCCCGTTGCCTCACCCTGGAGCCGCGCCCGGTTGAGAAGCGGGGGCTCGGCACGGTGCTCGTCATCTCGGCCGGTACCTCCGACCTGCCGGTGGCCGCCGAGGCCCTGGTCACCCTCCGGATGCTCGGCAACGAGGCTTCCCACCTCTACGACGTGGGGGTGGCCGGCATCCATCGGCTGCTGTCCCGGCGCGACGTGCTCTTTTCCGCACGGGTGCTCATCGTGGTGGCCGGCATGGAGGGGGCGCTCCCTTCGGTGGTGGGGGGGCTCGTGGACCGGCCGGTCATCGCCGTTCCCACGTCGGTTGGCTACGGGGCCTCCTTCGGCGGCATCGCCGCGCTGCTGGGCATGCTCAACTCCTGCGCCGCCGGCGTGACCGTGGTGAATATCGACAACGGGTTCGGCGCCGCCGTTGCCGCGAGCACAATCAACAGAGAATGAGGTCCGTTTGAAGATACTTTATTTCGACTGCTTTGCCGGCATTGCCGGCGACATGACCGTGGCGGCGCTGCTGGACCTGGGGGTCCCCTTCGAGGTGGTGCGCGACGCCGTGGGGTGTCTCCGTCTGCCCCGGTCGAGCTATTCCCTTGCCACGGAGCGGACGAGCCGCAAGGGAATAGCCGCCACCCGCTTCGTGGTGCAGGTGGAAGAGCACCAGCCCCATCGGCACTACGGCGACATTGCAGCCATGATCGAAGAGAGCCCCCTTGCCGACGGCATCAAGGAAAAGGCCCAGCGGATATTTTTCCGCCTGGCCGAGGCCGAGGCCAAGGTCCACGGCGTCGAGTTGGGACGGGTGCACTTCCACGAGGTGGGGGCGGTGGATTCCATCGCCGACATCGTCGGTGCCGCCGCAGCCATCGACTGGCTCGGGATCGAGGCCATCCACGGGGGAGTCCTGCCCCTGGGGAGCGGCTTCGTTGAAACGGCCCACGGCCGTTTGCCGGTGCCGGCACCCGCCACGGCAGAGCTTCTGCGCGGCATCCCCGTCCATGGCGAGGCGGGGCCCGGCGAACGGGTCACGCCCACCGGGGCGGCCATCCTGGCGGCTCTGGCCGCCGGTTTCGGTCCGGCACCGGCCATGACCGTTACCGGTGTCGGCTGTGGAGCCGGGGCCCGGGACTTCGCCGACATTCCCAATATTCTGCGCGTCTTCCAGGGGGAGAGTGGCAGAGGGTTCGAACGGGACGACGTGGTGGTCATCGAAACCCACATCGACGACACGAGCCCGGAGATCCTGGGACACGTCATGGAGCGCTGTCTTGCCGCCGGTGCCCTGGACGCGGCCTTTTCCCCACTCCAGATGAAGAAGAATCGGCCCGCGGTCAGGCTCACGGTGGTGGTTCATCCCGAGCAACGGGACGAACTTGCGGCGCTTGTCCTGCGGGAAACATCCGCCATCGGGGTGCGCTTCCACCCGGCGGGGAGGCTGAAGCTCCGGCGGGTGGTGGAAGAGCGGGATACGACCCTTGGCAGAGTGCGGGTGAAGGTCATCAATGGGGACGGGGTGGCGCGCGTGGCGCCCGAGTACGACGATTGCTGCCGGATCGCCGCCGAGCGCGCCATGCCGCTCATGGAGGTCTACCGGATCGTGGAGCGGGAGTGCGGACAGTGACCCGGCGATTCGTGGTCGTTGCCGCCACCTGGTTCGGCACGGGACTGTCGCCCGTTGCCCCCGGCACGGTGGGCACCCTCGGCGCCATCCCTCTCTACATGGCCATGGCGCGGCTGCCCCTCTGGCTCTACCTCGCCATCCTCGTGCCGTTCTTCTTCCTGTCGTCCTGGGTGGCGGGACGCGCCCAGGAGGAGTTTGGCCAGAAGGACCCCGGCACGGTGGTCATTGACGAGGTGATCGGTTATCTCATTACCATGGCCGGGGTGACCGCCGACTGGCGGAGTATCCTGGCCGGCTTTCTCCTTTTCCGCTTCTTCGACGTGGTGAAGGTCTGGCCCGCCCGCTATTTCGACCGACGGATGAGAAACGGCTACGGCGTGGTGCTGGACGACGTGGCTGCCGGGCTCTACGCCTGCGCCGCGCTCCATCTGCTGCTGGGGTACCTGTGAGGATCGCAACCCTTTCCATCGGCGACGAGCTCCTGCGGGGCGAAGTGGTGGACAGCAACGCCGCTCGCATCGCAGCACGCCTGGCGGACGCGGGGCTTGCCGTGGGCAGGCACCTGACCGTGGGCGATGACGAGGGGGAGATCGAGGCGGCCCTCGGCACGCTTGCGGCGGGCCATGATGCCGTCATCGTCACGGGGGGGCTCGGTCCCACGGACGACGATGTCACGGCCCGGGCCGCGGCCCGGGCAACGGGACGCCGCCTCGTCCTGAACGAGGAGGCTCTTGACCGGTTGCGGGACTTTTTCTCCCGGCGGGGGCGCGAGCTGTATCCCGCCAATGAGCGCCAGTGCCTCCTGCCGGCCAAGGCGGGGCTTATCCCGAACATCCTCGGCACGGCGTGCGGTTTCCACCTGCTGCACGGGGAATGTCTTCTGGTCTTTCTCCCCGGCGTCCCGGCCGAGATGGCCAGGATGCTGGAGGAGTCGGTGGTGCCCCTGGTCCTTGACCGGCGGAGCGGGCCAGAGGTTACCCGTACGGCGGTGCTGACGCTGTTCGGCCTCTCCGAGGCGGAAATCGGCGGCCGGTTGAGTGGCCTGGAGCGCTCCCGCGAGGGGCTCGGCATTGCCTACTGCGTCGATTTTCCGATGGTGCAGGTGAAACTGCGGGCCACCGCCCGAAGCGAGGAAGAGGCCGCGGAAATCATTGCCGGGGGGCTGCCCCTGGTGCGCGAGCGCTTGGGCGATGTGATCGTGGCCGAGGGGGACGACACCATCGATACGGCGGTTGCCCGCCTGTTTCGCGAAAAGGGGCTCACCCTCGCCCTGGCCGAGTCGTGCACCGGCGGCTCATCGCCAAGAGGATCACCGACGTGGCCGGCAGTTCCGCCTATTTTTCCATGGGGCTGGTCACCTATGCCAATGGGGCCAAGGAGCGGCTTCTGGGCGTTCCGGCCGCGCTTCTGGCGGAAAAGGGTGCCGTAAGCGCCGAAGTTGCCCGTGCCATGGCCAGGGGGGCCCGCCACGCAGCCGGCAGCGACCTTGCCCTGGCCGTCACCGGTATCGCCGGTCCCGATGGGGGGAGCGACGACAAGCCGGTCGGCACGGTCTACCTGGCCCTGGCCGACCGGGCGGGCTGCTCGGTCAAGGCGTACCGCTTCGCCGGCGAACGGGACGCCATCCGGACCGTCACGGCCGTCACGGCCCTGGACTGGCTGAGGAGGCGTCTCCTCGCCGCCTGAATCGTAGCCGCCCCCTTTTTCGCACGCAGCGGGAAAGCTCGTCATGTCCGTACGCAACGACAGGGTGTATCTGATAGTTGTCAGTGTTTCGGCGCTCCTGGTGCTCGGCGTGCTCGCGGCCTCCTTTGTCGTCTACCGCCGCCACGACTTTCCCCTCCTCGACTTCCTTGCCCTGGTGCTGTTCCTGCTCGTTTCCTGCATCGTTTTCATGGTGGTCAGCTACCGCAAGACACGCAGCGTCAATGAACTGGCCCACCTGCACGAGCTCATGCAGTACCAGAGGGAGCTGGACAAGATTGCCCGGCGCTACCGGAGTCTTCTGGAAGGGGCCGGCACCGCGGTTTTCGTCTTCAATGCCGACACCGGGCTCCTGGTGGAGGTGAACCGCCGGGGCACCGAACTGCTGGGGTACAGCAAGGAGGAAATGGTCACTCTCAAGGGGAAGGACCTGGTGCCCGAAGAAGACCAGGAGAAGTTTTCCCTGCTGGTATTGCGGGTGGTGCGGCGCGGAAGGGGCCGGACCGACGGGATCGCGTTCCGCCGCAAGGGAGGGGATCGCTTCCTGGGAGAGGTGGAAGCCCGCCTCATCGACCTGGGCGACGAGAAGGTGGTGCACGCCACGATCAGGGACATTACGTTCAAGCACCGGGCCGAGCGGGAAATCCGCCAGCGCAACCGGGAGCTCACCTCCCTGGTCAACATCATCACCAGAGCCAACCAGGAGATGGAACTGGAGACGGTCCTCGACGTGACCCTGCGGGAAACGATCGAAGTCTTCGGCGTTGACGGTGGCGGCATCCATCTGCGCGAACGGGACGGCACCCTGCGCCCGGCAGCCACTTGCTCCGTTCCGGATCGGCTCAGGGAGGCGCTCGATGCCGGAGCCGACGGCGGATTGCTGGGCAGGGTTGCCGCCACGCGCGGCCCCCTCGCCCTGGACGATCTGGCCATGGAAGGGGGCATGGCGGGACTCTCGGATGAGTCGGCAGGCTGGACGGGGTTTGCGGCGGTCCCGTTGTTCGCCAAGAACCGGGTCACCGGAGTCATGTACCTGTTGAACCGGCAGGCGCGCTCCTTCACCGACGAAGAGCTCAAGCTGTTCTTTTCCATTGCCGGCCAGATGGGGATCATTATCGAAAACGCCCGCCTCTTCAATGAGCTCAAGTGGAAGAGCGATGAGCTCATGGGGTCGTTCCGCCTCCTGGAGAAAAGCAGCCACGAGCTTGCCCTTTCCCAGCACCGGCTCCGTACCAACCTGACTCTCGTGGAACGCGCCAATCAGGAGCTGGAGCGGATCGACCGGATGAAGAACAACTTCCTCGGCATGATTTCCCACGAGTTTCGCACCCCCCTCACCAGCATCATCAGCGGCACCGATTTTTTGCGCTCCTCATCGAGCCTTGCCGGCGACCCCGACAGCCGGCAGGTCCTCGACATGATCCACGAGGGGGGAGAGCGCCTCTTCGAGATCGTCAACGACATCCTCAAGGTTGCCCGTCTTGAGGCCAAGTCCGCCACCGTGACCCGGCGTGCCCTCCACATCTCCCAGGTATTCAGCCAGGTGGTCACGAAGCTTGAGCCGCTGCTGGCGGAGCGGAGCCTGCGAATCGCCTTCAACAATCTGGAGGGACTCCCCCACTGCATCGGCGACCAGGAGTGCTTCGAGGAGATATTCTCGGAATTGCTGGAGAACTCGGTCAAGTTCACCCCGGACGGGGGAACGATCATCATCTCGGCGCGAGTGGTGGACCGGCGGGCGTTGGCCCCGAAGCGGGAGATCCTGGCGCGCTTCAATGCCGATTTCCCGACCCAGATCGGGGATCGCTGCTATCTGGAGGTGGCGGTCCGCGACAACGGCATCGGGGTCAGCCACGACGAACAGGTGAAGATATTCGACAAATTTTACGAGATCGGCGATATCCGTCACCACTCCAGCGGCAAGTTCAAGTTCCAGGGCAAGGGGACGGGGCTCGGGCTGGCCATCGTCAAGGGGATGGTGGAGGCCCACGGGGGCATGGTCTGGGTCGAAAGCCCGGGGGTCGACCCGGAGGCCCGCTTCGGCAGCGCGTTCCTGGTTCTCATCCCCCTTGAGGAAAGCCTGCGGGCGCCGGTCATTCCCCTGGCCGGCCCCCGGGATCCGCTGGCGGGTGGCATCCCCGGAGAGGGAGTGTGACACCCGTTCGAAACAGGCCGGATCTGCCGGAAAGATACCCTTGAAAAGACCGAAAGATCTGTGTTATTTCTGGTCAACTGACCGATACGAAACGTGGCGCCGGCCGCCGCCGGCACCGCCCAGGAGGCGATTGTGACCCAGGAACGCGAAAAGGCGATAGAGCTTGCGCTCAGCCAGATAGAAAAGCAGTTCGGCAAGGGGGCGATCATGCGCCTCGGGGCAGATGAAGCCCTCCCCGATGTGGCCGCCATCCCCACCGGCTCCCTCTCCCTTGATCTGGCCCTCGGCGTTGGCGGCGTCCCCCGCGGGCGGATCATCGAGATCTACGGACCCGAGTCGTCGGGCAAGACCACGCTCGCCCTGCATATCGCGGCCGAGGCTCAGAAAATGGGCGGCATCGCCGCGTTCGTCGACGCCGAGCACGCCCTTGACATCGGCTATGCCCGCAAGCTCGGCGTCAAGACGGACGACCTGCTCGTCTCCCAGCCAGACACCGGGGAGCAGGCCCTGGAAATCGCCGAGATGCTCGTCAGGAGCGGCGCCGTGGACGTTCTCGTCATCGACTCGGTGGCGGCCCTGGTCCCCAAGGCCGAGATCGAAGGGGAAATGGGCGACTCCCACATGGGGCTCCAGGCCCGGCTCATGTCCCAGGCCCTGCGCAAGCTCACCGGCATCATCTCCAAGTCCAACTGCTGCGTCATCTTCATCAACCAGATCCGGATGAAGATCGGCGTCATGTTCGGCAACCCCGAAACCACCACCGGCGGCAACGCCCTCAAGTTCTACGCCTCGGTCCGCCTCGATATCCGCAAGATCGCATCCCTCAAGCAGGGGCAGGACGTCATCGGCTCCCGCACCAAGGTAAAGGTGGTCAAGAACAAGGTGGCTCCCCCCTTCAGGGAGGTGGAGTTCGACATCTACTACGGCGAGGGCATCTCCCGCGAGGGCGACATCCTCGACCTGGCCGTGGAGAAGGGGATCGTGGACAAGAGCGGCGCCTGGTTCTCCTACGGCGGCGACCGGATCGGCCAGGGGCGCGAAAATTCCCGCCTCTTCCTCAAGGAGCGGCCCGAGCTGGTGGACGAGATCGAAGGGAAGGTTTACGACGTGGCCGGCATCCCCCGCAAAGGGGCGAAGGAAGCGGCATAGCCCATGGAACTGAACGATATCCTCACCGTGGCGGTCCGCGCCAAGGCGTCCGACGTCCACATCAAAACGGGCCTCCCGCCCGTCGTGCGGATCGACGGGCGCCTGCGGCCGATCCCGAACGCGCCGCGGCTGGCCCCTGACCAGGTGCGCGCCATGGCGCTCGCCATCATGAACGACCGGCAGAAGCGCATCTTCGAGGAGCACTTCGAGTGCGACACCGCCTACGGCGTGCCGGGCCTGGGCCGCTTCCGGGTGAGCGTCTACTCCCAGCGCGGCACCGTGGCCATGGTGTTCCGCTTCATTCCCTTCGGCATCCCCTCCATGGAGAACCTGACCCTGCCGCCGGTCATCAAGAGGCTGGCCATGGAGGAACGGGGCCTCATTCTCGTCACGGGCACCACGGGGAGCGGCAAGTCCACCACCCTGGCCGCCATGATCGACTACATCAACGAGCACCGGACCTGCAACATCATCACCGTCGAGGACCCGGTGGAATTCCTCCATCGCGACAAGAAGAGCATCCTCTCCCAGCGGGAGGTGGGGTTCGACACCGTCTCCTTCGCCACCGCCCTCAAGGGTGCCCTCCGCCAGGACCCGGACGTGATCCTGGTCGGCGAGATGCGCGACCTGGAGACCATCGAGACTGCCATGCACGCGGCCGAGACCGGTCACCTGGTCATGTCGACCCTCCACACCCTGGATGCCACCGAGACCATCAACCGGATCATCTCGGTCTTCCCTCCCTATCACCAGCGCCAGGTCCGGATCCAGCTCGCCGGCGTGATCAAGGGGGTCGTCTCCCAGCGTCTGGTCCCCCGAGCCGACGGCAAGGGCCGGGTACCGGCAGTCGAGATCATGATCGGCACCGCCCGGATCAAGGAATACATCGACGACAAGGACAAGACGAAACTCCTCCCCGAAGCCATTGCCCAGGGCTATACCTCGTACGGGATGCAGACCTTCGACCAGTCCCTGATGCTGCTCTACACCCAGAAGCTCATCTCCTACGAGGAGGCGCTCCGCCAGTCGTCCAACCCCGACGACTTCGCCCTCAAGGTGTCCGGCATCTCGTCCACCTCCGACAGCACGTGGGACGACTTCGTCCATGACGAGGCCCCCCCCGCGGAGGGAGAGGCCGCCGTCGAGGGCATCGAGAAGTTCTAGGCCGGTGGCCCGCGAGGTTGATTCAAGCATGCATTCCCGACCGGAGCGGCGGCGCGACCCGTTGTCCACCGCCCTCGACATCCTCTCGCGCCGGGACCACAGCGAAGCCGAGCTTGCCCGCAAGCTGAGGACCAGGGGGATCGACGCGGGGGAGATCGACCGCATCGTCGCGCGCCTCAGGGAGTTCGGCTACCTGGATGATCGCCGCGTTGCCTGCCGCCTGGCGGAGTCTGCCCTGGCCCAGGGGAAGATGGTGGGAGCGCGGCTCCGGGTCGAGCTGCGCCGCCGGGGGATTCCGCCGGACTTGGCCGAGGAGGCCCTTGCCCAGACGGCCGGTTGCGACGAGCGGGCCATGGTCGGAGACCTGCTGGCCCGGAAATTTCCCGGCTTTGATCCGGCCGCGGCGGACCCCCGCGAAAAACGACGGGTGGTGGGCTGGTTCCAGCGCCGTGGATTCGGGCTCAGTGCCATCCTTGAAGCGCTCCGGTGTCCCGTTGATGAATGACGGAGCGGCACCGTACGAAGAGATTGACCATACCCATTACAATGATCATGCAGATACAGAGGACCCGATGACCGGAAAAGAGATACGCGCCCGATTTCTCAAGTTCTTCGCCGACCGGGGGCATGCCGTCGTGCCCAGCTCCCCCCTCATCCCCCACAATGACCCCACGCTCCTGTTCGCCAATGCCGGCATGAACCAGTTCAAGGACTGCTTCCTGGGCCTGGAGAAGCGAGATTACGTCAGGGCCTGCTCGTCCCAGAAGTGTGTCCGGGCCGGCGGCAAGCACAACGATCTGGAGAACGTGGGGCGCACCGCCCGGCACCATACCTTCTTCGAAATGCTCGGCAACTTCTCCTTTGGCGACTACTTCAAGAAAGAGGCCATCGCCTTTGCCTGGGATTTTCTCACCAAAGACCTGGGCCTCGACAAGGACCGCCTCTACGTGACGGTCTATACGGACGACGACGAGGCCGCCGACATCTGGCACCTGCAGGAGGGGGTACCCCGGGAGCGGATCTACCGCTTCGGCGAGAAGGACAACTTCTGGGCCATGGGCGACACCGGCCCCTGCGGCCCCTGCAGCGAGATTTTCTGGGACAACGGTCCCGAGGTCGGCTGCGGCAGCCCCGACTGCGCCGTTGGGTGCGACTGCGACCGGTACATGGAGATCTGGAACAACGTCTTCATGCAGTTCAACCGCTCCGCCGACGGCACCATGACCCCTCTCCCCAAGCCCTCCGTCGACACCGGCATGGGACTCGAACGCATCTCCACGGTCATGCAGGGGGTGAAGTCCAACTATGACACCGACCTGTTCCAGGGGATCATCGGGCACGTGGAAAAGCTCTCGGGCAAGCGCTACCGGCACAGCGAGAAAGACGACGTCTCCATGCGGGTCATGGCGGACCACGTCCGGGCCACCACCTTCCTGATCTGCGACGGGGTCCTCCCCTCCAACGAGGGGCGGGGCTACGTGCTGCGCCGGATCATGCGCCGGGCCGCCCGACACGCGAAGATGCTCGGCTTTGCCGAACCGGTCATCTGCCGGATGGTGGAGGCCGTCAGCGCCATGATGGGCGACGCCTACCCGGAACTTCTGGAGCGTGAGGAGTACATCAGAAAGGTGATCCGGGCCGAGGAGGAGCGCTTTGCCGAAACCCTCGACCGGGGACTCGCCATTCTCAACGAGGCCGTGGCGGAGCTCAAGGGCGAGGGGCGCACGGTCATCCCCGGCGAAACCCTGTTCCGGCTCTACGACACCTTCGGCTTTCCCACGGATCTCACCGCGGATATCGTCCGGAGCGAAGGGTTCACCATCGACGAAGACGGCTTCGAAGCCTGCATGGAGCGCCAGCGGGAGCAGGCCCGGGAGCACTGGAAGGGCTCCGGCGAGGAGGGGATCGCCGAGGTCCACAAGACCCTCCATTCCCGGGGCGTCCGGAGCCGTTTCACGGGCTACGAATCCCGCACCGCCTATTCGCCGGTGACGGTCCTTCTCAAGGGAGGGGCCGAGGTGGTCGAGGCCTCGGCCGGCGACCGGGTGGAGATCATCACCGATGCCACTCCCTTCTACGGCGAGTCGGGCGGCCAGGTGGGAGACACCGGCACCATCTCCACGGGCAGCGCCCACGTGGAGGTGACGGAGACGCTCCGTCCCTTCCCGGACCTCATCGTCCACCGGGGGACCGTGGTCGAGGGCACCATCCGGCAGGGCGACGCCTGCGATCTGAAGGTCGCGCCGGGCCGCGACGCCACTGCCCGCAACCATACCGCGACCCACCTCCTTCAGTCGGCGTTGCGCCAGGTGCTGGGAGACCATGTGAAGCAGTCGGGCTCCCTGGTGGGGCCGGACCGCCTCCGCTTCGACTTCACCCACTTCGCGGCCATGACGCCCGAAGAGACCCGGCGGGTCGAGGAGATCGTCAACTCCTGCATCATGGTTAACGACGACGTCCATGCCCGGGAAATGGCCCTGGACGAGGCCATGGAGATCGGCGCCACCGCCCTGTTCGGCGAAAAATACGGGGACACCGTCCGGGTGGTGAGGGTGGGCGAGGTGAGCATGGAGTTGTGCGGCGGCACCCATGTCCACGCCGCCGGCGACATCGGTTTCTTCAAGATCCTCTCCGAGGCGGGGATCGCCGCGGGGGTCCGCCGCATCGAGGCCCTGACCGGCATGGGTGCCCTGCGCCACGTGCAGGAGCTGGAGGACGAACGGAAAGAGATCGCCGCCCTGATCAAGGCCGAGGGGGGGGACAACGTGGAGCGCCTCCAGCGGCTGCTGGCGCGCCAGAAGGAGATGCAGCGGGAGATCGAGACCCTGGAGGCGCGCCTCAACGCCGCCCGCTCGGCTGACCTGCTGGCGGGCGTCCGGGAGGCGAACGGCGTCAAGGTCCTCGCCACCCTGGCCGAGGTGGACGATCCGAAGAAGCTCCGGGAGTTGGCCGACACCCTCAAGGACCGGCTCGGCTCCGGGGTGGTGGCCCTCGGGTGCATCAAGGAAGGAAAGGCGAATCTTCTGGTGGCGGTGACCAAGGATCTGACCGGCCGCGTCAAGGCCGGCGACCTGATCCGTCAGCTTGCCCCCATCATCGGTGGTAGCGGAGGAGGGAAGCCGGAGCTGGCCCAGGCGGGCGGGACCCTGCCGGACAAGCTCGGCGAGGCCCTCGGCAAGGTGTGTGAACTCGTCCCCTGATCGGGGAAACGGCAGGAACACCATGGATATCGTGACCAAGATGCAGTCCGAGCACGGTCTCAAGTCGATTCTCGTCGTGGACGACGAATCGGTGATCCGCGACCTGTGCGCCAAGGCCCTCAAGGGGTACCGGGTCCTCCAGGCCGGGGACGGCGAAGAGGCACTGCGCCTGTTCGAGCGGGGGGGGATCGACGTGATCCTCACCGACGTGATGATGCCGAAGCTGAACGGCATCGAGCTCCTGCGGCGCCTCAAGGAGATGGAGCCGACGCTCGTGGTCATCGTCATGACCGGTTACGCTGAAAAGGACATCATCCTCAATGCGCTCAAGGCGGATGCCGACGACTTCATCACCAAGCCCCTGAACCTGCTTCAGCTCAAGACGGCAGTGGACCGCGCCCTGGACAAGAAGGTCCTCAAGGAGGAGATCGCCAACCTCAAGAGCATGGACCGGCTCAAGAGCAACTTTCTGTCGCTCATCTCCCACAAGTTCCGGACGCCGCTCACCGCCATCTCGCTCTTTCTCCAGAATCTCGCCTGCGGCGTCTACGACCCCGACGACCCGGAGTCCCGCAGGAACCTGGAGCTTATCTTCGGCCAGTCCCGCTACCTGGAAAGCCTGGTGAGCGAACTCCTCGCCTTCAGCCGCTTCATGGACGCCGAGGCGGGCATCCAGCCCGAGCCGTGCCTGTTGCAGGACATGATTCCCAAGCTCGTCACCTCGTCCCGGGAGGCGGTCGCCAAGCCCGGCATCGTCACCTCCTTCGACCTGGCCCCGCTGCCCCCGATCTCCCTGGACCGGGAAAAAATATCCTTCGCCATTGGCCAGATCATCGACAACGCCTACAAGTTTTCCCGGGAGAGCGGGAAGATCACCATCACCCTCAGGGAGTCCGGCGACGACTACCTGCTGGCCGTCGAGGACACGGGCGTGGGTATCCCTCGCGACGAAATGCCCAAGATCTTCGAGAAGTTCTACCAGGTGGACCCCGAAGGCACCGGCCAGATCCGCGGTTTTGGCCTCGGTCTCTTCTATGCGCGCGAGTTCGTCAAGCTCCACGACGGCACCATCTCCATCGAGAGCGAGCCCGGCGCGGGCACCCGGATCACCATCGCCCTGCCCCGCATAGCCGCCTGAGACCAGTGTCGTTCCACCGGTTGCGCGCACCCGGTGAGCCGCCTTTCACGGTTGATTATTTCCCCCGTTCTGCTATAGTTACACCTTTCTTGCGACCGTCCCCGCCCCTATCCCACCGCCCGGGAGGCCATTCCGGATGCAGCATCTCATCGACAAGGCAAATACCCTCATGGAGGCGCTGCCGTACATCAGGCGCTTCTCCGGCAAGACCATCGTCATCAAGTACGGCGGACACGCCATGGCCGACGAGGCACTGAAGGAGTCCTTCGCCCTCGACGTCATCATGCTGAAGTCCCTCGGCATCAATCCCGTCGTGGTCCACGGCGGCGGCCCCCAGATCAACGAAACCCTCAAGCGGTACGGCATCGTTTCCGAATTCGTGAAGGGGATGCGGGTCACCGACGCCGCCACCATGCAGGTGGTGGAAATGGTCCTCACCGGTCAGGTGAACAAAGAGGTGGTGGGGTACCTGAACCAGCACGGGGGCAGGGCCGTGGGGCTCTCGGGCAAGGACGGCAATCTCCTCCTCTGTCGCAAGCTTCTCCAGGAGATCAGGCAGGATGACGGCACCGTGGAGCCGGTGGACATCGGCTTCGTGGGCGATGTGGTCAAGGTGAACCAGGAGCTGATCCAGACCCTGGAGCACGGCAAGTTCATCCCGGTCATCGCCCCGGTGGGGGTGGGTGAGCAGGGGGAGAGCTACAACGTGAACGCCGACCTGGTGGCCGGCCGGGTGGCCGGAGCCTGCGGGCCGAGAAGCTGATCCTGCTCACCGACGTGGCAGGGGTGAAGGACAAGGCGGGTGACCTCCTCTCCAGCATCCACCTCGATACGGTGCCCAACCTCATCGACGGCGGCGTCATCACCGGCGGCATGATTCCCAAGGTCACCTGCTGCGTCGATGCCATCCAGGAGGGTGTCAGAAAGGCCTCCATCATCGACGGCCGGGTGCTGCACGCGGTTCTGCTGGAGATCTTCACCGACGTCGGCGTCGGCACCGAGATTCACCGATGACGGCCTCTCCCGGCAGGAAGCCCCGATCAGAGGCATGAAACGGACAGGCGCGGCCCAGGCCGCCCATGAGGATCGCTGATATGAAGACCGCACAATGGATTGCAAAGGCTGACAAATACATCATGAAGACCTACGGCCGGTACCCCCTGGTGCCGGTGCGGGGAGAAGGGTGCCGGGTCTGGGACGCTGACGGGAAGGAGTATTTGGACTTCCTTGCCGGCGTGGCCGTGAACAACCTGGGGCACTGCCACCCGAAGGTGGTTGAGGCTTTGCGCACGCAGGCCGCCGAGATGATCCACTGTTCCAACTACTACCACATCCCGAACCAGATCGAGCTGGCCGAGTTGCTCTGCGCCCACTCTTTCGCGGACAAGGTCTTTTTCTGCAACAGCGGCGCCGAGGCCAACGAGGCCGCCATCAAGCTGGCCCGCAAGCATGCCCGGGAGAAGACCGGCGACGCCGAGCGCTACGGGATCATTACGGCGCTGGCCTCCTTCCACGGCCGGACCATGGCCACCATTTCCGCCACGGGCCAGGAGAAGGTCCAGAAATTTTTCGACCCGCTCCTCCATGGCTTCACCTACGTTCCCTTCGACGATGCCGCGGCTCTGGAGGCGGCGGTCACCCCCACGACCTGCGCGGTGATGCTGGAGCCGATCCAGGGGGAGGGGGGCGTGGTCGTCCCCTCCGCCGACTACTTCCGGAAGGTAAGGGAGATCTGCGACCGCCACGGCCTGCTCCTCATCTTCGACGAAGTTCAGGTGGGGATCGGGCGGACCGGCAAGCTCTTCGCCCATGAGCACTTCGACGTGACCCCCGACATCATGACCCTGGCCAAGGCCCTTGCCGGTGGCGCCCCCATCGGCGCCATGCTGGCTCGGGACGAGATCGCCGCGTCCTTTTCACCCGGCACCCACGGCTCAACCTTCGGGGGCAATCCCCTGGTCACCGCCGCGGGTTTGGCAGCCGTCCGGGCCGTGCTGGAGGAAGGGCTCCTGAACCGGGCCGAGGAGATGGGCGAGTACCTGGTGGGGGAGCTGGAGCGGCTCAAGGGAAAATACGACATCATCACCGACGTGCGGGGCATCGGCCTCATGGTCGGCATGGAACTGTCGGTGCCGGCCGGCGACATCGTGCTCAAGGGGCTGGAACGGGGCGTGCTCCTGAACGTGGCCCAGGACCGGGTGCTCCGGTTCGTCCCCCCCCTGGTGGTGACCAAGCAGGAAGTGAACGACATGATCGCCGTCCTTGACGGCATCCTGGAGGAAATGACGAAATGACCAGGCACTTTCTGGCCCTCAACCAGTTTACGAAAGAGGAGCTCGACGGGCTCTTCACCCTTACCCGGGAGTTGAAGGACAAGCAGAAGCAGGGCATTCCCCACCGGTTGCTGGAGGGGAAGAGCGTGGCCCTCATCTTCGAGAAATCGTCCACCCGGACCCGCGTCTCCTTCGAGGTGGGGGTCGCCCAACTGGGAGCCCATCCCCTGTTCATCTCCTCGGCCACGTCCCAGATGGGGCGGGGCGAGCCCATCAGGGACACGGCCCGTGTCATGGCCCGCTACTGCGACGGCGTCATGATCCGCACCTATGGCCAGGAGATCGTTGAGGAGTTCGCCCGCTACTCGTCGGTGCCGGTCATCAACGGCCTCACCGACCTGTTCCATCCCTGCCAGATCATGACCGACCTTTTTACGGTCATTGAATACAAGGGGGGATACCAGGGGCTGAAATTCGCCTGGGTCGGCGACGGCAACAACATGGCCAATACCTGGATCGAGGCGGCCGCCATCCTGGGCTTCGACCTGGCCCTGGCCTGCCCCACCGGGTACGAGCCCGACCGTCAGGTCTGGGACTGGGCCCAGCAGCGGGCCACGTCCTCCATCACCATCACCGAGGACCCTGAGGAGGCCGTGCGCGACGCCGACGTCGTCAACACCGATGTCTGGGCCAGCATGGGGCAGGAGCAGGAGCAGAAGGAGCGTGAGGCGGCGTTCCAGGGCTACTGCCTCGACGACGCCCTGGTTGCCTTGGCCCGGCCCGACTGCATGGTCCTCCACTGCCTCCCGGCCCACCGGGGCGAGGAGATCACCGACAGCGTCATCGAAGGCCCTCGCTCCGCCGTCTGGGACGAGGCCGAAAACCGGCTCCACATTCAGAAAGCCATCATGGCTTCATTGATGAAGTAACCCGATTTCATACCGATCCAAAGGAGATCCCCATGGCCAAAGTGCACAAAGACGTGAAAAAGATCGTCCTTGCCTATTCGGGCGGACTCGACACATCCATCATTCTCAAGTGGCTCAAGAACGAGTACGGCTGCGAGGTCATCGCCTTCTCGGCCGACCTGGGCCAAGGGGACGAACTGGCGCCGATCCGGGACAAGGCCATCGCCACCGGTGCAGACAAGGTCTACATCGACGATTTGAAGGAAGAGTTCGTCAGGGATTTCGTGTTCCCCATGTTCCGCGCCAACGCCATCTATGAGGGGCACTACCTCCTGGGCACCTCCATTGCCCGGCCTCTCATCGCCAAGCGCCAGATGGAGATTGCGAAGATCGAGGGGGCCGACGCCGTCTCCCACGGCGCCACCGGCAAGGGGAACGACCAGGTCCGCTTCGAGCTGGCCTACTACCACTTCGACCCGGCCATCACCGTGGTGGTCCCCTGGCGCGAGTGGAAGCTCAACAGCCGCCAGGCCCTGGTGAACTACGCCAGGAAGAACGGGATCCCGATCCCGGTCACCAAGAAGCGTCCCTGGTCCTCGGACCGCAACCTCCTCCACATCTCCTTCGAAGGCGGCATCCTGGAAGATACCTGGGCCGAGCCCCCCGAGAACATGTACGTGCTGACCAAGGCGCCGGAAAAGGCCCCCAACAAGCCCCAGTTCGTGGAGATCGAGTTCAAGAACGGGAACGCCGTGGCGGTTGACGGCGAGAAGATGAGCCCGGCCCAGCTCCTGGCCCACCTGAACTACATCGGCGGCGAGCACGGCATCGGCCGGGTCGATCTCCTGGAGAACCGCTCCGTGGGCATGAAGTCCCGGGGCGTGTACGAGACCCCCGGCGGCACCATCCTGCGCGAGGCCCACTCGGCGGTGGAGCAGATCACCATGGACCGCGAGGTCATGCGGATCCGCGACTCCCTCATCCCCGAGTACGCCCGCCAGGTCTATGCCGGCTACTGGTTCTCGCCGGAGCGGGAGATGCTCCAGACCCTGATCGACGATTCCCAGAAGTGCGTGAACGGCGTGGCCCGGGTGAAACTCTACAAGGGGCACTGCCGCACCGTGGGGCGCAAGTCCGAGACCAACTCCCTCTTCAATCTGGACTTCGCCACCTTCGAGAAGGATCAGGTCTTCAACCAGGCCGACGCCACCGGCTTCATCAAGATCAACAGCCTGCGGCTGCGGATCAGAGCGCTCATGCAGGGGAAGAAGTAGAAAGCGCGCCTTTTCCGCACGCTCTGCATTGCCCTGCGAAACTGCTTGTGCGGCGTACGTTCAGTACGCCTCCGCGCAGGTTCTTGAGACCTTGATCCTGCGAGAAATTCGCGTTTTCAGAAAGATCAAAAGGGGCACGGTCCGCCGTGTCCCTTCGTCTATCCCATGGCCGAGAAAGCATTCAAGAAAGACCACATCGTCACCTCTGTCGTGGCCGTCATCGTGGACGATGAGGGCCAGGTGCTCCTCACCAAGCGGAACGTGAATCCCTTCAAGGGCGAATGGGTCATGCCCGGGGGGAAGATTGACCTGGGCGAGCCGATCATTGCGGCCCTCCAGCGGGAGGTTATGGAAGAGGTGGGGCTCCAGGTGGAGGTGGAAGACCTCATCGACGTGTTCGAGCACGTGACCCCGGGGGAGGACAACTACCACTTCATTATCCTCTACTACCTCTGCCACCCCATCTACTGCGACATCGACCATAACCGGGCCGAGGTGGAGGAGGCTCGCTGGGTTCCCCGCGGGGAGCTGGCGGGCTACACAATGCCCGAAGGGACCCGTTTCATCCTCGGCAAGGTATTTCCGGAGCTCTGCAGTTGCGAGACATGACAAGGTTCCCATGGTCCAGATCATCGACAAGAAGGTGAATCTCGAATACCCGCTGGGGCACCACCTCCACTGCATGATCGCCCAGGTGCCGAACCACCTGCGGGGGGCGGAGAAGGGATTCGCCATCGTGGAGCCCGACCGCCAGTGGGAGCGGGTCCGGTCGATCCTCGACCTGGTGGCGGCCGGCGAGGGGAACCTGAAGAAGCTCCACTTCCTCATGCTCCCGGAGGCCCACGTCCCGGTCAGCCGGTTCGACGAGATGCTGAACGCGATCAACGGCACCTTCCGCCCCAACACCGTCACCATGTTCGGGGTGGAGCACGTGAGCCTCAAGACCTACCGGGAGATGTTGGAGCGGTTCCGGGAGGACAACGCCGAGGCCATCGAGCTGGTGGACCGGGACATCGACTCGGGCGACGTGCTGGAGATGCCGGTGAACTGGTGCTGCATCGCGGTGAAGGAGGCCACGGGCAGGCTGCGCGTCTTCCTGGAGGCCAAGAGCCACCCCTTCCACGGGGAGGAGTTCCTGGACAAGTTCCACGATCTCTACCGCGGGCGCCACTTCTACCTTTTCCGGAGCCGCCCCTCCTGCTTCAACTTCATGGTCCTGATCTGCCTGGATTACCTCTACCGGGACCTGTACAGCTCCAACATCAAGCAGATCATTGACCACGCCAACCAGCTCTACTTCTCCACCCGGCAGACCCTGGACACCATCTTCGTGATCCAGTGTGACCCCAAGCCCGAGCACCGGGCCTACCGGGACGTGCTCTCCGGATTCTACGGCGAGTACCTGGAGGACACGCCAGGCGTGCGGGAAACGGTGACGGTCTTCGGCAACACCTCCGAGGAGACCCGGATCGAGGACGCTCCCGGCGGGCACGCCTTCGGCACCTCCTCCGTGGTCATCAACAGCAGCCACCGCCTGGCGCGGGTGCAGCTCTCGGAGTTCTCCACCGACGATTTCGACGGCGCCCCGATCTGCCGGCTCCGCTTCGGGACCGGGACCCGCCTCTACTACTTCAACCTTCCGCTCCACCACGAGATCGATCCGCGCACCACGCGGGTCCCCCTCAAGGTCCACACGATCATGCGTCCGTCCCGGGACGGCGGCTGGGTCAAGATCAGCGGGGATGAGATGGTGGCGGGGTTCGAGATCGCGCAGAACACGTAATCACACCATCAGGAGACACCTATGGCACACGAAAAACTCTGGGGCGGCCGCTTTTCCGAGCCGACCGATCAATTCGTCGAGGAATTCACCGCTTCCATCGACTTCGACAAGCGGCTCTACCATCAGGACATCCGGGGATCCATTGCCCACGCGCGGATGCTGGGCAAGCAGGGCATCCTCCCCATGGCCGAGGTTGAAAAGATCGTGGCGGGGCTCCAGGAGGTCCTTGCCCGGATCGAGGCCGGGAAGTTCGACTTCTCCGTGGCCCTGGAAGACATCCACATGAACATCGAGGCGCGTCTCACGGAAAAGATCGGCGAGGCCGGCAAGCGGCTCCACACCGGCCGTTCGCGCAACGACCAGGTTGCCCTCGACATCCGCCTCTACCTGCGGGACGAGATCGTGGAGATCTCCGCCTACCTGGATATGCTGGTGGACTCCCTCATTTACCAGGCGGAAGCCAACCTGGGCGTCATCATGCCCGGCTACACCCACCTGCAGACCGCCCAGCCCATCCTCTTCTCCCACCACATGATGGCCTACGTGGAGATGTTCACCCGGGACAAGGGGCGGATGGAGGACTGCCTGCGGCGGATGAACGCCCTTCCGCTCGGCGCCGGCGCCCTGGCCGGGACCACTTTCCCCATCGACCGGGAGTACGTGGCCGAGTTGCTGGACTTCCCCGCCGTGACCCGCAACTCCCTCGATTCGGTATCGGACCGGGACTTCGCCCTGGAGTTCATGGGGGCCTCCTCGATCCTCATGATGCACCTCTCCCGCTTCTCCGAAGAGCTGATCCTCTGGTCCACCAGCGAGTTCAAGTTCGTGGAGCTGACCGATTCCTTCTGCACCGGCTCCTCGATCATGCCCCAGAAGAAGAACCCGGACGTGCCGGAACTGGTCCGCGGCAAGACCGGCCGGGTCTACGGCAACCTCATGGCGCTCCTCACGGTCATGAAGGCTCTGCCCCTGGCCTACAACAAGGACATGCAGGAAGACAAGGAGCCCCTCTTCGACACCATCGACACCGTGAAGGGGAGCCTCAAGATTTTCGCCGACATGGTGCGGGAGATGCGGATCAACGCCGGGAACATGCGGGCCGCGGCCGCCAAGGGATTCTCCACCGCCACCGACGTGGCCGACTACCTGGTCCGCCAGGGGATGCCCTTCCGCGACGCCCACGAGGTGGTGGGGAAGACCGTGGCCTACTGCATCGCCAACGGCAAAGATCTCCCGGACCTGACCATGGATGAATGGCAGGGGTTCTCGGACAAGATCGGCGAGGACATCTTCGACGCGATCACCCTGGAAGCGTCGGTCAACGCCCGGGCCGCCACCGGCGGCACGGCCCTGGAGCGGGTCAGGGCGGAGATCGAGCGGGCCAAAGTGGGGAGATAGCGTGATTCGCGTCGCGGCACAGGGCCGGGGAGGGGACAGTGAGCGGTAACCATGGAATCGTAGTCAAGCTCGTTGCCGGAATCGCACTTGCGGCCGCCCTGGCCGGCTGCGGCAGGAAGGGACCCCTGGTGCCGCCCGAATCCTTCGTGCCGGCCCCCGTCGCCACCCTGACGGTGGAGCAGAAGGATGACGCGTTCTACGTCTCCTGGCCCGCGCCCGACAGGGATGAAGGAGGCCGCCCCCTCAAGGACCTGGCCGGGTTCAGGGTCTACCGCAGGCCGGTGCTTCCGCCGGGACAGGACTGCGAGGAGTGCCCCACCGCCTACGCGCTGGTCAGGACCGTGGACCTGGAATATCCCCAGGACGTGCGCACCTACGACGGTCGCTACGTGCTGGCCGACCGCGGCCTGACCAACGGGGTCACCTACCAGTACAAGGTAATCTCCTTCAAGAAGGACGGCAGCGAGAGCGGTGCCTCGAACCGGACCCGGCGCACGATGGTGGCGGCCCCGCCGGCGCCGCGCCTCACCGCTTCGTCGAGCGCAACCGGAGTCGCGCTCCAGTGGGAGCAGTCCCCGCTGGCGACCGGGGAGTCCGTTGGCGCCTACATTTACCGCCGCCGGGGCGACGACCTCGCCAGCCTGGTCCTCCTGACGCCGGCGCCGGTGACCGGCACGAGCTACGAGGACCAGCGCCTGGAGCGTGGCGTCACCTATGTCTATCTGGTGCGCCAGGTCGCTGCCGTGGACGGCCAGCTGGTGGAAGGGGCCGCATCCAACACGGTCCGGGGCGCCCTGGCCGAGCCGGAGTAGGGGGCAGGCACTGCGCGCGGCGGCCGGAACCGGGCGATAAGCCGCTAATCTTTTGACTTTTTCGGTCTTGCATGTTAAAAATGTCCACTTTTGTTTACAGCGTGACGATTATTCACTTTTCATAAACGGAGGACATCATGAATCACTTTCAGTACAAAGGGAACGAGCTCCACGCCGAGGAGGTTCCGCTCAAGGAGATCGTGGCCCGGGTAGGCAGCCCGGTCTATGTCTATTCCCACGCCACCCTGACCCGGCACTTCACTGCCTTTGACGAGGCCTTTGCCGGCGTCCCCCACACCATCTGCTACTCGGTCAAGGCCAACTCCACCCAGGCAGTGCTCAGGACCTTCATCACCCTGGGCGGCGGCGCCGACATCGTTTCCGGCGGCGAGCTCTACCGCGCCCTCCAGGCCGGCGTGGACCCGAAAAAGGTGGTCTATTCCGGCGTAGGCAAGAAGGACGACGAGATCGAGTACGCCCTGAACACCGGCATCCTCATGTTCAACGTGGAGTCGGAGCAGGAGCTGACCCGCATCTCCGAGATCGCCTCCCGCATGGGCAAGAAGGCGGGCATCGCCATCCGGGTCAACCCCGACGTGGACCCCCAGACCCATCCCTACATCACCACGGGCCTCAAGAACGCCAAGTTCGGCATCACCATTGACCGGGCCATGACCGAATACGCCCGCGCCAAGACGCTCCCCGGCATCGACGTGATCGGCATCGACATGCACATCGGCTCCCAGCTGACCAAGGTCACTCCCTTCGTGGACTCCATCGAGAAGCTGAAGGCGATGATCGCCAACCTGCGCGGCCAGGGGATCGACCTGCAGTACTTCGACTGCGGCGGCGGCCTGGGGATCCAGTACAGCACCGAAGAGCCGCCGCTCCCCGCCGACTACGGCAAGGAGATCGTCGCGGCCACCAAGGAGCTGGGCATGCACCTGCTCTTCGAGCCGGGCCGCAACATCGTGGGCAACGCCGGCATCCTGGTGGCCACGTGCCTCTTCACCAAAGAGCGTGACGAGAAGAACTTCATCATGATCGACGCCGGCATGAACGACCTGGCCCGTCCGGCCCTCTACGGCTCCTTCCACGGCGTGCAGCCGGTGGTCAAGGACCAGGACGGCATGATCGTGGCCGACATCGTGGGTCCCATCTGCGAGTCGGGCGACTTCCTGGTGAAGGACCGGGAGGTACCCATGTTCCGCCAGGGCGATCTGATGGCCTTCATGTCGGCCGGCGCCTACGGCTTCGCCATGAGCAGCACCTACAACAGCCGTCCCCGGGTGGCCGAGGTGATGGTCAAGGGGAACCAGTTCGAAGTGGTCCGCGAGCGGGAGACGGTGGAAGACCTGATCCGGGGCGAGCGGGTGCCGTCGTTCCTGTAACGAAAGACAACCCCAGAGAGGGAGGATACGGATATGTTCAAGGGAAGCATTGTCGCCATCGTCACCCCGTTCGCCAACGGCGCGGTGGACCAGGAGAAACTGCGGGAACTCGTGGAGTTCCAGATCACCAACGGCACCGACGCCATCGTTCCGTGCGGCACCACCGGCGAATCATCGACGCTGGACTATGACGAGCACATGGATGTGGTGAAGATCGTCATCGACCAGGTGAACAAGCGGGTCCCGGTCATCGCCGGCACCGGCTCCAATTCCACCGCCGAGGCCATCGAGCTCTCCCGCAAGGCCAAGGATGCCGGGGCAGACGGCGTGCTGCTGGTCACCCCCTACTACAACAAGCCGACCCAGGAGGGGCTCGTCCGCCACTACACCGCCATCGCCGATGCCGTGGCAATCCCCCAGATCCTCTACAACGTACCGGGCCGCACCGGGGTCAACATGCTCCCCGACACCGTGGCGCGACTGGCGCCCCACAAGAACATCGTCGCCATCAAGGAGGCCACCGGCTCGCTCCAGCAGGCCTCGGAGATCCTGGCCCTCTGCGGCGACCAGATCGATGTCCTCTCGGGCGACGACTTCATCACCTTCCCCATGATGGCCTGTGGCGCCAAGGGGGTCATCTCGGTGCTGGCCAACATCATGCCCAAGGCCGTGGCCGACCTGACCGACGCCTTCTTTGCCGGTGACCTGGAGACGGCGCGCCGGCTCCACCTGAACACCCTCAAGATCAGCAACGCCATGTTCATAGAGTCGAACCCGATCCCGGTGAAGACGGCGCTGGGCCTCATGGGCAAGTGCTCCGACGAGGTCCGCCTCCCGCTCTGCCCCATGTCTGAGGGGAACAAGGCGAAGCTGGCTGCCATCATGAAAGAGTACCAGTTGATTTAACGCGCGAACTGCGAGGTTGATATGACCAAGATAGCTGTCTGCGGCGCCGCCGGGCGCATGGGCCAGAGGATCATCGTTGCCGCCAGGGAGGCGGGCTGCACCGTCTCCGGCGCCCTGGAGCGGCCGGGCCACGAGATGGTCGGGCAGGATGCTGGCCTCATCGCCGGCTGCGGCGCCCTGGGCATCGCCATTTCCGACGACCTCAACGCCGTCGTCGAAGGGTGCGACGTCCTCATCGACTTCACCACCCCCAAGGTTTCCCTCAAGAACCTGGAGGTCTGCGCCCTCAAGAAAAAGTCCATCGTCATCGGCTCCACCGGCTTCACCCCCGAGGAGCGCGCCCTGGCCGTGGAACTGGCCCGGGATATCCCGGCGGTGCTGGCCCCCAACATGAGCGTCGGGGTCAACGTCTGCTTCAAGATTCTCAAGGACGTGGCCAAGACCCTGGGCGACGACTTCGACGTGGAGATCGTCGAGCTGCACCACAACAAGAAAAAGGACGCCCCCAGCGGCACCGCCGTCCGCATGGGCGAGGTGGTGGCCGAGGCCCTGGGCCGCGACTACAACAAGGTGGCCACCTACCACCGCGAGGGAATCTGCGGCGAACGGACCAAGGAAGAGATCGGCATGCAGACCGTGCGCGGCGGCGACATCGTCGGCGAGCACACCGTCTACTTCATCGGCATGGGCGAGCGGATCGAGATCTCCCACCGGGCCATGACCCGCGACATGTTCTCCCGCGGCTCCGTCCGGGCCGCCCAGTGGGTGGTGGGGAAGCAGCCGGGCCTCTACGACATGCAGGACGTCCTGGGCCTTAAATAAACGACAGCGGCAACGCCCGTTCGCTTTACTCACTCAAGGCGCCAAGACGCAAAGAAGATCAGCACCGGCTCGACCCGTCTAGCCCCTTGTTTTCTTTGCGTCTTCGCGTCTTTGCGTTATCTGTTCGAAACGAACTACATCCTGGAGGTTTTCCCGTGGCAAAGATCAACGACAACTACCTGAAACTCAAGGCCGGCTACCTCTTCCCGGAGATCGGTCGCCGCGTGCGGGAGTTTGCCGCCGCCAACCCCGACGCCAAGGTCATCCGCCTCGGCATCGGCGACGTGACCCGCCCCCTGGCCCCGGCCGTGATCAAGGCGTTCCACGAGGCCGTGGACGACCTGGCCACCACCGAGAACTTCGCTGGGTACGGTCCGGAGCAGGGGTATGACTGGCTGATCAACGCCATCATCGAGAAGTCCTACAAGCCCCTGGGCGTGGACCTTAAGACCGAGGAGATGTTCATCTCCGACGGCTCCAAGTGCGACTGCGCCAACATCCTGGACATCTTCGCCCTGGACAACGTGGTCGCCATCGGCGACCCGGTCTACCCGGTCTACAACGACACCAATGTCATGATCGGCCGCACCGGCGAGGCCGACGACAAGGGCTACTACAAGGGCATCGTCTACATGCCCTGCACCGAGGAGAACGGCTTCATCCCATCCCTCCCGACGGAGAAGGTGGACATCATCTACCTCTGCTTCCCCAACAACCCCACCGGCACCGTGGCCACCAAGGCCGAGCTGAAGAAGTGGGTCGACTACGCCATTGCCAGCGACGCCGTCATCTTCTTCGACGCCGCCTACGAGGCCTTTATCACCGATCCCGCCATCCCCCACTCCATCTACGAGATCGAAGGGGCCAAGAAGTGCGCCATCGAATTCCGCTCCTTCTCCAAGACCGCCGGCTTCACCGGCGTCCGCTGCGGCCTCGTGGTCGTGCCGGAAGAGGTCATGGGGACCACGCCGACGGGCGAGCGGTACAGCTTCAACAAGCTCTGGCTGCGCCGCACCACCACCAAGTTCAACGGCGCCTCCTACCCGGTCCAGAAGGCCGCCGCCGCGGTCTACTCCGACGAGGGGTGGCAGCAGAACAAAGAGATCATCGACTACTACATGGAGAATGCCCGGATCATCCGCGAAGGGCTCGCCGCCGCCGGCCTTACCGTCTACGGCGGGGTCAACGCCCCCTACATCTGGCTCAAGACTCCGGGCGGCATGAGCTCCTGGGACTTCTTCGACAAGCTGCTGAAAGAGTGCAACGTGGTCGGCACCCCCGGCTCCGGTTTCGGCCCCAGCGGCGAAGGGTTCTTCCGGCTGTCGGCCTTCGGCCACCGGGAGAATGTGATTGAGGCGGTGGAGAGGATAAAGAAGAATTTGAAGTAGAATAACGAAGGGCGGCCGATGAGGTCGCCCTTCGTTATTCTACTTCTTGCCGGTGAGATTCCCCTGTTGACGCGGATGTGAATTGTGTTATCTAATAACATATGTTTCGGGAGGTAAGACTGTGGGGGCAACGCTTGTTCTCAGGAACAAGAAAGTCAGAGAAGGGCTCATCATCGAATTGGTGGTCTGGATACTCGATGCCCCCGTAGATGGTTGCAGCCACCGATTTAAGTACCGTCTTTTCTGCGGCGTCCTGGAAACCGGTTCATGTATGGTCAGGTACGACAACGAACGGGGAAAGGGCGACCACCGGCATGTCGTTGATGGCGAACAGCCGTACGTTTTTACCAGTCTGGAGAAGTTGTTCGCTGACTTTGAAGGGGATGTCAGGGAGGTGTTGAAAAAATGAAACGGGACATCAAGATAGGAATCAAGTCCGACGACGAATTCTTTTCCGAGGCACGGGATTTAGCTCGCAGCATCGACAATGGATGGCGGCCGGAGCAGCCGGTGGAACGCCTCTACTTCGAGGATCTCCCCACGCTGCTCAAATACCTCACTCCGAAACGGTTCGAACTGCTCAATACCCTGCACGCCATGGGTCATGTGAGCATCAACGCCTTGGCGAAGAAACTCCACCGGCAGTACCGCAACGTCTTTGATGACGTGAAGACCCTGGAGCGGCTGGGACTGGTGGAGAAGGATGAAGAGAGCCGGTTCTTCGTCCCTTGGGACGAGATTGATGCTACCTTTCGTCTGGCGGCGTAAGGGAATTAAGTAAACTGTCCCCGGAACTCGCGCAAACTGTCCCCGGAACTCGCGCAATTATGTGGATGCCATGAATTACGGCCTGGAGCGGTTGCAAGAGCTGCCCCTGAGTCTGCGGCTGATCAAAGAGATTCATGCCCGGCTGATGGCCGGCATCAGTGGGGGGCACAAGAGTCCTGGCGAGTTCCGGACGTCCCAGAACTGGATCGGTGGCACAAGGCCGGGTAATGCCGCCTTCGTGCCGCCGCCGGCCAATGAAGTAGTTACCTGTCTGGGCGACTTGGAGAATTTTCTGCACGATGAGTCAGTCCCGCCGCTGCTCAAGGCTGGCCTGGCCCATGCCCAGTTTGAGACCATCCACCCGTTTCTGGACGGCAACGGCAGAATGGGGCGGCTGTTGACAGCCTTTATTCTCTGCTATGATCAGGTACTGGAAAAGCCACTGCTCTACTTGAGTCTCTTTTTCAAAAAGCACCGCCAGGAGTACTACGAGCGGCTCAACGCGGTCCGGCGAGACGGCGACTGGGAGGGGTGGATCAAGTACTACCTGCAGGGGGTATACGAGATATCGAAACAGGCGACCGATGCCGCCAAAGCGATCATGGACCTGATGGCGCGGGACAGACAGAAGGTAACCGGCCTGGGCAAAGCAGCACCAACAGCGTTGGCTCTTCTGGAGATGCTCTATCGCAAGCCCTACGTCACCATTCCGTACGTGGCGCGGGAACTCAGAATCAGCTCCCCGGCAGCAGGTAAGGCAGTGAACAATCTTGCGGCACTCGGCATTCTGACCGAGGTGAGCGGCAAGAAGCGCGATCGGGTGTTCCTGCACGAATCCTACCTGTCCATCATCCGGGAAGGGACTGAGCTATACCGGTAGGTGAAAGAAAAAAAGGTAGTCATTGCCCGGCCAAGGCATAGTATGCTATAGCTAAAGTGCACCTGAACCGCAGGGAGACCCCCTGCGGTTTTCTTTTGGCAGCAGAAAGAGAGAGTTCATCATGATAAGTACCAACAACATCAGCTTGGCCTACGGCAAGCGGGTCATCTTCAAGGACGTGAACATCAAGTTCGTGCCCGGCAACTGCTACGGCCTGATCGGCGCCAACGGCGCCGGCAAGTCCACCTTCCTCAAGATTCTGGCGGGGCTGTCCGAGCCCGATTCCGGCACGGTCAGCGTCGGCCCGCGCGAGCGGATTTCCTTTCTGAAGCAGGACCAGTTCGCCTTTGACGAGCACACGGTCTTCAACACCGTCATCATGGGCAATCCCCGGCTGTACGAGGTGATGCACGAGCGCGAGGCGATCTACGCCAAGGCCGAGTTCACCGAGGAGGACGGCATCCGCTCCGCCGAGCTGGAGGCCGAGTTCGCCGAGATGGACGGCTACGAGGCGGAGTCCGAGGCGGCGGTGCTGCTGAACGGTCTGGGAATCCCGGAAGAGCTGCGCCACAAGCAGATGAAGGAGCTGGAGGGGGGCGAGAAGGTGCGGGTGCTGCTGGCCCAGGCGCTGTTCGGCAACCCTGATGTACTGCTCCTGGACGAGCCCACCAACCACCTGGACCTGAAGACCATCGCCTGGCTGGAGGATTTCCTGGCCCGGTTCAACAACACGGTGATCGTGGTCTCCCACGACCGGCATTTCCTCAACCAGGTCTGCACCCATGTGGCGGACATCGACTTCGGCCGCATCCAGGTCTATGTGGGCAACTACGATTTCTGGTACCAGGCCAGCCAGCTGACCCTGAAGCAGAAGCAGGACGAGAGCCGGAAAATCGCCGACAAGGCGGCCGAGCTGAAGGAGTTCATCCAGCGCTTCAGCTCCAACGCCTCCAAGGCCAAGCAGGCCACCTCCCGCAAGAAGCTGCTGGAGAAGCTGACCGTGGAGGAGATGCCGGTGTCGTCCCGCAAGTACCCCTACGTGGTTTTCAAGCCGGAGCGCCCCTGCGGCGACGTCATCCTGGAGATCAGCGGCCTCTCCAAGGAGATCGACGGGGTCCAGGTGTTCAAGGACCTGGACCTGATCGTGGGGAAAGGGGACAAGATCGCCTTTGTGGGCGCCAACAGCCTGGCCAAGACCACCCTGTTCCAGATCCTGGCCGGCGAGCTGGAGCCGGACGCGGGCACGTTCCGCTGGGGGGTGACCATCACCAGCGCCTATTTCCCCAAGGAGAACGGCAGCTATTTTGACAACGATCTGAACCTGATCGAGTGGCTGGGCCAGTTTGCTCCGCCGACGGAAGGGGAGAGCTTTGCCCGGGGCTTCCTCGGTAGGATGCTCTTCTCCGGCGACGAGGCCACCAAGAAGGCGTCGGTCCTTTCCGGCGGCGAGCGGGTCCGCTGCATGCTGGCGCGGATGATGCTGTTGGGCGCCAATGCCCTGGTGCTGGACGAGCCCACCAACCACCTGGACCTGGAGTCGATCACCGCCCTGAACAACGGCCTGATCGCCTTCAGCGAGGTGGTGCTCTTTGCCTCCCACGACCACGAGTTCGTCAACACCCTGGCCAACCGGATCGTGGAGTTCACCCCCGGCGGGATCATTGACCGGAAGATGACCTTCGACGACTACCTGGAGAGCGCCGAGGTGGCCGAGGAACGGGATCGGCTCTGCCAGGGGCACTGCGACCTGACGCTCTAGCAGGTTGTTGAACAACAGCCGGCTCGCCGCCGTCCTCGAAAGCCGCCTTGTGCGGCGTAGCGTTGCTACTCCTCTGCGGGGCTTTCTGTGGGTGCGACGATCTGACTATGTTTGAACAGCCTGAGTTTTCAAAAGCCTCCGAGGCGGATCCAGGGGGAATTCAAACGGCGGCCAACCACCCGGCAAACTCCCCGGTTGGCCGCCAAGCCGCTGCTTGACGGTACATCTTTCCGCGGAACACACTGCATATGACCAAACAGCACCTCGTTGCCACGATTATTGCCCGGCTAGAGGCCGATCTGGCCTTGTTCACCGCTGCGGCCCTCCATGCCCATGCCGCTGCTACCCATGAAGAGTGTCAGCCGGACAACAAGTACGATACCACTGCGCTGGAGGCATCCTATGTCGCCCAGGGCCAGGCCAACCGGGCACAGGAGATCCGCCAGAGCCTGGAGGCGTACCGCTCGCTGGAACTGCAGGAGTTCGACGCCGGTGCGCCGGTGCGCTTGAGCGCCCTGGTGACTCTGGAGGACGAGGCGGGCAGGACGCGGCGGCTGTTCATCGGCCCCCAGGCCGGCGGGATGAAGCTGGCCGACCCGGCGGGCGAGATTGTGGTCATTACCCCTGCTTCTCCCCTGGGGAACAGGCTGCTCGGTCTTGCGGCGGGCGATGAAGTGCAGGGGGTAGACGCCGGCAAGGGGAAGCTTTACACCATCGTGGCTGTTACCTGAGAAGAATCGTTGGGAGCAGTATGAAGATCTGGATCGATGCCGATGCCTGCCCGCGGGCAGTGAAAGAAATCCTCTTCCGGGCCTCGACCCGGCTGCGGGTGCCGCTCTGCCTGGTGGCCAACAGGAGCCTCGCCAAGCATGCCGGCCCGCTGGTGGAGAGCGTGGTGGTGGCCGATGGCTTCGACGTGGCAGACGATTACATCGCTGAGCACGCCGCCCCGACCGACCTGGTGGTCACCGCCGACGTGCCGCTGGCCGCCCGGATCGTGGCCAAGGGGGGCGTGGCGCTCGACCCGCGCGGCGAGCTGTACAGCGAGGAGTCCATCGGCGAGCGGCTGGCCATGCGCGATCTGCTGAGCGAGCTGCGCGACACCGGCATGATCCAGGGGGGCGGCCCGGCGCCGTTCAGCATGAGCGACCGCAACCGCTTTGCGTCGGCCCTGGACAGCCTGCTGCATCGCATGCTCAGACGCTAGTCTGTTGCCACGTCTCAGGGGATTCACAATTCCATGCTTCATTCACAAGGCGGCCGAAGGGCCGCCGTTGTTGTTTTCGGACGAAGGGGGGCGTGCACAGGGCCTCAAGGGGGCAGCCAGGCTCCAACTGTTCGGGAATGCAGAGGACAGGCGTACGACTGCTTGAGCAGGTTTTGCAAAAGTATGGCATGATGCGTTCGATCGTACCGCGATTACACTACAACCGTTTCTGCCGCCCAGAGAGGAGGACGTTTCCATGTACCAAGAACCGGCGCCGGGGCTCTACCGGCACTACAAGGGGGGTGAGTACCGGGTGGTCGGCACGGCCCGCCACAGCGAGACGGACGAGCCCATGGTGGTCTACCGGTGCCTCTACGACAACGATTCCCTCTGGGTACGGCCGCTGGCGATGTTCCTGGGAACGGTGGCCGTGGACGGCACCGAACTTCCCCGCTTCAGCCTTGTGGCCCGCGACCGCGCCGGCGGACCGGTAGCCACGGAGCTGATTGCCGGCCTCGGCCTGGAGCGCCATCCGGAGGGTGGCTGGTACCGGGAAACCTACCGGGCGGCCGGGACCATTCCCGGCACGCTTCTGCCGGGACAGGTCGGCGGCGAGCGCTCCTTTTCGACCGCCATCTACTTTTTGCTGGAGCGGGGCGATATCTCGGCCCTGCACCGGATCAGGTCCGACGAATTGTGGCACTTCCATGCCGGGGCGCCCCTGATCGTGCATGTGATCACCCCGGCGGGCAGCAGCTATGCCCTGACGTTGGGGAGCGATCCGGCGGCAGGGGAAGCGTTTCAGGCGGTGGTGCCGGCGGGGTGCTGGTTCGGCGCCGAGACCACGGGCGATTATTCCCTGGTGGGGTGCACCGTGGCCCCTGGTTTCGATTTTGCCGATTTCGAGATGGGGAACCGCGTCGATCTGCTCGGCCGATTCCCGGCCCATGCCGACATCATCCGGCGGCTGACCAGGGACGGGGACTGAAGGGGCTGCGAAATTCCGGGCACGGCATCGAGAACCAAAGGGGGGGGAGGTGGAGTGCTCTTCGCGGAAGCCGCCGCGAGGGAAACCTGAGGCACGCTCCACATCTCCGGCACGTTCTTTCGAAGTCCTCGGCAACCGGCCCGCCGTTTTCTGCCACCGTGATACGCAAACGGCGGCCCGGGGGCCGCCGTTGTCACATCCATATCTGCTTTCAGCCAACTAGATATCCCAGCTATCAATCTTCATTGTTCCGTTCTTGGCCAGGTTCACCTGCATCTTGAACACCCGGTCCAGCAACTGGGGCTCATGCCCCGCCTTGCGGGCCATGCAGTCCCTGGTGGCCATCTCCAGGTACTCGGTGAGGAGGGGCTTGTAGTCCGGGTGGGCGCACTTGGCGATGATCTCACGGGCGCGGTCTTTGGGGGCCAGGCCCCGCAGATCGGCCAGGCCCTGCTCGGTGACCAGCACGTCAAGGTCGTGCTCGGTATGGTCCACGTGCGGGACGTGGGGCACGACGCAGGTGATGCCGGTGGGGTCGGTCTTGGTGGGGCGCGCCGACGGGGTGTGCATGATGGAGAGGTAGGCGTTGCGCAGGAAGTCGCCGGAGCCGCCGATGCCGTTGATCATGCGCGTGCCGCCGACCAGGGTGGAGTTGGCGTGGGCGTAGATGTCGAACTCCACGGGGGTGTTCATGGCAATGCATCCCAGTCGCCGGATCGGCTCCGGGTGGTTGGCGATGGAAAGGGGGCGCATGATGACCTTGTCGCTGTACTTGTCCCAGTCGCCGTAGAAGCGCTTGAAGCCGTCCACGGAGAAGGAGAGGGAGACGGTGGAGGCGAAATCGAGCTTGCCGGAGTCGAAGAGGTCAAGCATGGTGTCCTGCAGTACCTCGGTCCAGACCCGCAGGCCCGAGAAGGGGCCCTTGGCCAGACCGCCGATGACGGCGTTGGCAATGGAGCCGACGCCGGACTGGAGCGGCAGCAGGTTCTTGGGGAGGCGCCCCGCCTTCACCTCGGCCTGGAAGAAGTCCAGGATGTTGTTGGCAATGGCCTCGGAGGTGTCGTCCTGCTCGGCAAAGGCGCGGCCGTTGTCCGGATGGGTGGACTCGACGATGGCGACGATCTTGTCGGTATCGACGCGGACGTAGGGGGAGCCGGCCCGGTCATCCACCCGGCTGATGAGGTAGGGGAGCCGGTTGGGGGGGCTGACGGGTTCGATGATGTCGTGCAGACCTTCATAGTTGGGGATGGCGGTGTTGATCTCGATGATGATCTTGTCGGCGATCTGGACGATCTCGGGCACGGCGCCGCAGGAGGCGGTCAGCACCAGGCCGCCGTTCTCGGTGATGGCGGAGCACTCGATGATGGCCAGATCCAGCCGGCCGCCGTTCTCCTTGGTGTAGAAGCCGTACCCCAGATCCTGGGCGAACATGGAGAGGTGGCGGTCACCCATGCGGATGCGGCCGGAGTTGATGCCGGCCTGGATGTTCTTGCCGGTCTGGTAGGGCCAGCGGCGGTCGATCATGTCCAGGGAGGCCCAGCGGTCTTCCGTCTCGACGCCCACGGAGGCGCCGATGAAGAGGTTGAAGCGCAGCTTTCCCTGTAGCCCGTTCTTCTCCACATGGTCCGCCAGGGCGATGGGTACCGCCTTGGGGTAGCCGGCGGGGGTGAAGCCCGACCAGCCCAGGTTCATGCCGTCCCGGAAGAGGGGGATGACCTCTTCTACCGTCCTGATCCGCTCATGGAGATTCGTTTTCCTGATCCTTCTGTGCAATTCCGACACGGTTCCCTTCCTCCTCACCCTGCAGTGTGTTGTCCGTGGCGCCGCGTCGGCGGTGCCGCCGGTGAACGCAGTCGCCCGACAAGATCGAACGTTCGTTCGATTGTATCATAGCAACAGCATTATCGAGGGTGCAACAATATTCGGTAGACGGTATGTATGGTTGGATTGGGTTTGGCTTTCGGCTGCGGCTTTGATACTCTTTGTTCCTGATAATGGAAGGGGGCGGAACGGAATGACCAGAGCGGACTGTCGCAGCAGGCTGATGGAGGTGGCAACGGAGCTCTTCGCCCAGAAGGGGTTCTACGGCGTCAGCATCCGGGAGCTCGCCCAGGCCGCCGGCGCCAGCATCTCCATGATTTCCTACCACTTCGGCGGCAAGGAGGGGCTCTACGCGGCGGTTCTCCAGGAGCAGTTCGCCTGCTTCGGCCAGTTGAACGACATCCGGGGCCAGGCGGGGGATCCCCTGGCGGTCATGGCGGCCTACCTCCGCTGGACCATCCAGCGCCACCGGAACAATCCCCAACTCCTCCGCTTCTACACCAGTGAGCTCACCAACCCAACCCCCTGCTTCGCCGCCATCGTTTCCCCCGCCATCGCCTCCGTGATCCGCCTGCTGGCGGAGAGCATCGAGGCGGGGATGGCGCGCGGCCTCTTTCGCCGGGACCTCCACGCCGTCAACAGCGCCTTGGCCCTGGCGGGGATGGTCAACTATTTCTTCCTCAGCACCCTGGCCACGGAGGAGCTCACCAGCCACTCTCCGGACCAGGACGAGGAACTGATCCGCCAGTACGTTGCCATCTTTACCCGGGGGATCATGGCCGACGGCGGGGTCGCGCCGGCATAGACCCGCCGCCGTCACTGCCGTGTCATCCGGCACCCGGCCCGCCCCTGCTGTTTTGAATGCCGGGACAAGGCCGCCGCAAAGCGCGGCGGCGAATAAAGGATAGAAATGAAGATTCAGAAACCGGCCGTCGAGGCCCGTCCCAAGATTTACGCGCTTCTGCGCAGCTCCTTTCCCGGCAGCGATTACGAAGCCGCGCTGGTGCAGAAGCTCCACGAAAACGACAGGTTCATCCACGAATGGGCCTGCATCATCGGCGGCAAGGTCATTGCCTACATCGCCTTTACCAATGCCTACCATGGCCGCGACGTCTGCGGCCTGCACCTGGCCCCCATGGCCGTGGCCCCGGAATTCCAGGGACGCGGGGTGGGGCTGGAGCTGCTCAGGTTCGCCCTGCGCCAGGAGGCCATCAACAGCCAGACCCTCTTCGTTCTGGGCGAACCCGCCTATTACGGCCGGTTCGGCTTCGAATCGTGCAGCACGCCCATCTGTCCCTTTGACAAGAACAACGAGCACTTCCTGAGCATGCGCAACACGGCCACCAACAGTTTCGTGGTGGGTTATGAGCCCGAATTTACCACCGTCGCACCGTCGACCGGTACTCCCAAAAGCAAGAAACGGGGGAAACGGTGAGCGTTAGGATTGGTAGCTTTGGGGTCCCGCAGTTGTCTGACCTGAATCAAAAGAAAGCCATGCGGCTGCCCTTTTTGTGGTATACCTACCAGGTGCGGCCCTGCCGCCAGTTCTCCGGGCGAGGTAAGTCATGAAACCACACCGTATTGCCGTCCTGTTCGCGGCCCTTTCCCTTGCCGTTCCGTGCGCAGCCGCTCCCGTCGTCTCCACCGGAGCCGACCAGCGCGGGGTTTCTCTCACCATCTACAATCAGAACCTGGGTCTCGTGAAGGATCGGCGTGAGATCAGGCTCCCCAAGGGGAGCGGCGAGCTCCGCTTCATGGACGTGGCTGCCCAGGTGATTCCCTCCAGCGTTTCCATGGCTGCGCCTGAGGGCGACGGAATCCGGGTCCTGGAGCAGAACTACGAGTATGATCTCCTGTCCCCCCAGAAGCTCATGGACAAGTACGTGGGGCGGGAGGTGAAGCTCTACCAGAAGAATCCCACCACCGAGCGGGAAGAAGTGGTCGCGGCCACGCTTCTCTCCACCACGGGGGGGCCGGTCTTCCGGATCGGCGACGAGATTACTTTTGGCCACCCGGGGCGAATCATCTTTCCCGGCGTTCCCGACGATCTCATTGCCCGGCCGACCCTGGTCTGGCTCCTGGAGAGCGGCCGGGAGGCGGCGCGGCAGGTGGAGGCCACCTACCTGACCAACGGCATCACCTGGCGGGCCGATTACGTGGTGACCCTGGCCGAGAAGGACGACCGGGCCGATCTGGCCGGCTGGGTCACCATTGACAACCGCAGCGGCGCCACCTACCGGAATGCCGCCCTGAAGCTCGTGGCCGGCGACATCAACCGGGTGCGGGAGGACGAAGGGCGTGCCAAGATGATGCGGGCCGAGGCCATGGCCGCCGCACCCGCCTTCCGGGAGGAGAGTTTCTTCGAATACCATCTCTACACTCTCCAGCGCCCTTCCACCATCAAGGACAACCAGACCAAGCAGATCAGCCTCGTCACGGCTGCGGGGATTCCGGTCCGCAAGGAATTCCTCCTGCGGGGCGAAAGCTACTTTTTCCACGGCCCGGCCGGCGAGCCCCGGAAGGAAAAGGTGGCGGTCTACACCGAGTTCGGCAACCGGCGGGAAAGCGGGCTCGGCATGCCGCTCCCCCGGGGGGTGGTGCGGGTCTACAAGCGTGATGGGGACGGGAGCCTTCAGTTCGTGGGCGAGGACAGCATCGACCACACCCCGGAGAAGGAAACGGTGCGGGTGAAACTGGGCGACGCCTTCGACGTGGTGGCTGAGCGGCGCCAGACCGAATGGCGCAAGACGGCGTCCGACACCTATGAGGCTGCCTTTGAGGTCACGCTGCGCAACCACAAGGCTGAGGATATAACCGTTCGGGTGGTGGAACCGGTGCCGGGGGACTGGCGGATTCTCACCTCGTCGCTCACGCCGGCCGGCGGGGATGCCCGGGCCGCCGAGTTCCTGGTGCCGGTGCCGAAGGATGGGGAGACAAAACTCGTCTACCGGGTGAGGATGCGGTACTGATCCGGTTGAACCGGGGAGGGGTAAACGGGAACGGGGCGTCGGAATTCAGCATTCCGGCGCCCCGTTTTTCGTGGTGCCCTGTTTCGAAAGCATGTCGTCCAGTGTTTCGATCGGCTAGTCCCGGGAACGGGCCCCTCGAAACGCTAGCGGCACTGGACCGGGTCGAATTCCGCGTCATAGACCCCGGCGCACTTCATGATGCCGCTGTTGGCGATCCTCCCACCCGCCAGCCGGGTGTTTGCGACGCGGGTGGTGGTGGAGGTGTCGTTGAAGATGGAAAAGAGGGTGGCGGTGATGACCGACCCCTCCACGGTGGCGCTGCCGGAGGACGTGGTGTACACGCCGTTGCCGGCAGAGATGGCGGCGTTCCTGATCACGGGGGAGGAGTGGATGTTGAAGATCCCGAAGCCCGCGTCGCCCCCGTGGGCCGTTACGGTTACCGAGTCGAGGAACGGCTCTGCCATCAGGTTGTAGATGCCGAAGGTCCCCTTCCCCCCCTGCACGGTGACGCTCACGTTTCTGATCCGGGGTGCGCTGCTGCCGTTGAAGATGCCCACGATATTCCCCTCGGTACCGGTCGCATCGATGGATAGGCCGCGCAGTTCGGCCCGGGAGGCGCCGGCCACCACGCCGGCGTCGGCGGCGCTTCCCCTGAGCCGGGTGGCGAACTCGCCGGAACCCTCCACGTCCACATACTCTTTCATGACCATGGTGGCGATCCCCAGGTCGTAGACCCCCGGCATGATCTTCACCAGGTAGGGCTTCTCGGCGGACGCATCGGTAATGGCATTGAGCGCGTCGATGGGGCTGACGTAGTCGCCGCCCGTGGGGGCCACCACGACCAGGGTGGCCGGTTTTTTCGGCAGGAACTCGTGGGTGTGGTCGCCGGCGGCAACGGTGCCCGGCCCGGTTCCCACCGGAAGCCGCGCGGCATCGATGGTCCCCTGGACGATGTCCGTTGCGTCATGGCCGTGCGGCCCGATTTTCCAGCCGGCGATGGGGCCGCGTATCTTGCCGTCGGTCACGGCGCCGTCGGCGATTTTCGGAGTGGTGACGGCGCCGAAGCCGAGCTTGGCGTCGGTGACGGCGCCGTCCACGATCTTGCTGTTGGTGATGGAGTTTGGAGCGATTGCGCTATAGGTGACCGAACCCTCGGCAAGACCGCCTGCCGCAGGGCCGCCGTCTGCGTGGGCGGCTGATGAGGCCGCCAGGATCGCAAGCGCGACGACGGTTCGAGTCAATGGTCTGGGCATGGACGACTCCTCGGGTGCAGCCGATGCATTTTATCCGCAAAAATGAGAGGTTTCATACTAACACATCGGCGCGGCGATGCAAGAGGAAGTCTCGTCAGCGGCGTTCCCGTCGGAGCGCAAGGAGCATGCCGTTACCGGCCGTGAAGAGGAGGGCGCCGGCCAGGGCCCAGCCGGCCCCCGGTTCCCGGTGGATTTCCATGACGGCCACGGGGAAGGGGTACTCCTCCGCGTGCTTGAGATAGACGCCGAACCCGCCGTGAAAGAACGGATGGTTGGGGCTCACCGTTCCTTCCTCCACTCGGCTGCCGGTCACGGCGCGCACCTGGGCGCGATAGTCGGTCGGCATCCCCATGGGGCCCGTGGCCACCGAAATGGGCCCCACATGGAGGGTACTCCCGTCCGGGAACCCGATGGAGGAGCCCTGGTAGACCTGCATGGCCTCCTTGGCTCCCCCCGTGGCGCTCAGCAGGTGAGCCAGGACGATGAGCAGGAAGCCCAGGTGCATGAGTTGCGGGGCCACCAGCGCCGGCAGGGTGCTTTTGCCGAGCCTCAGCCGGATTGCCTCTATGCTGCAGAGGATGGTGTTGATGGTGAGAAGCGTCAGGAGCGCCAGGGTCCCCCAGAGCCACCAGGAGGCGGCGAGGGGGGCACGGGTGAGCCAGACGGAGAGGGGCATGGCGTTCAGGGCCGCTGCCTCTTCGCCGCCGAAGGAGCCGACGGCCAGAAGCACCATGACTCCCCCCATGAGCCAGAGGCCCAGGGAGAGGGAAGCGAGGGATTGATAGGTTCTGGTCAGCATGGCGTGGCGCGATCCCCTTTAAAAGCTGTGCGAACTTTTCATGAGCATGCTCACCCCCAGGTAGGTGAAGAGCATCACCCCGAAGCCGAGGATGCCGGTCCAGGCCAGGAACCGGTCTCCGCCGGCTCCTCTCAGGCGCAGATGGAGCCAGAAGGTATAGAAGATCCAGAGGATGGAGGTCCAGAGCTCCTTGGGCGTCCAGAGCCAGTAGGTCCCCCAGGCATAGTATCCCCAGATGCCGCCGGCAACCATGGAGCCGGAAAAGAAGGAGTATCCCACGAGGGCCGCCCGGTACTGGAGATCCAGGAGCCGCCGCTCTCCGCCGGCCAGGAAGAGGACGCCCATGATGGCCCCGATGGTGAAGAGCGCATAGGCGAAGAAGGCCAGCGCCACGTGCAGCTCGAACCAGAGGGTGTTGAGTATCGGCGGCAGCGGCATGGCGAGGGCGGGAAATGCCAGGGAGAACAGCGCGAAAACCGCTGCGGTTCCCCCCGTTGCCCAGGGGAAGGCGGAAGAGTTCCGCAGCGAGGGCGAAAAGAGGAACGGGAGCGCCATGAGCCCGATGGAGGCGGAAAAGAAGGCAATGGTGTCGTGGGGGCCCACCAGGGGCAACCGGCCCAGGGAGATGCCGCGGATGGCCAGATAGGCGAGCCCCGCGCCGAGACCCAGTGCAAAGAGTGGGCGTCGGAACGAACCGAAGAGATAGAGTGCCGCCGAGGCAACAAGGAGCCATTTCATGGCCAACGGCTATAGCACATCCCTCGGGAGAAGGGAAGGGGCGCCGTGGATAAGGGCTTGTGTCGCGGCTCCATCCGGGATAGTCTCGCGGGAGGGAACGCACTGATGCTCTTCAGGATGCGCATGCCATGACGAAACGTTGGCGGATATTTGCCGTATTTGCGGTCATGTACCTGGTCGCCTATTTCTACCGGGTATCCATGGCGGTCATTGCCCGCGACCTGGCAGCCGATCTCGCCCTGGACGCCTCCCGGATCGGGATGCTCTCGGGGGCGCTCTTCTACGCCTTCGCCCTGGCCCAGATACCGCTCGGACCGCTGCTGGACCGTTTCGGCGGCCGCATCGTGGTGAGCCTTGCCGGGCTCGTTACGGTGGCGGGCTCCTTTACCTTTGCCCTGGCCCCGGGCTACGGCGCCCTGCTCGGGGGGCGCATCCTCATCGGCATGGGCACCGCCTGCGTCCTGATGGGTGCGCTCAAGGTGTTCACCACCTGGTTCTCCTCCCGGGAGTATGCCACCATCTCGGGCCTGATCATTGCCGTGGGGAACGTGGGGAATCTCTGCGCCACGGCCCCCCTGGCCCTGGCGGTCTCCCTGGGGGGGTGGCGCCCCCCCTTCCTGGTGGTGGGCGCCCTTCAACTGGGGCTTACCCTGCTCCTCTTCCGGGTCGTGCGGGATCGGCCGGCAGCCGGCGAGGGGGTGGAGGAAGAGCCGCTTCTGGCCGCGACCCACCGGCCGGTGGGGGCACTGGCGGGGTGGGGCCTCGTGTTCTCTCGTCCCTCTTTCTGGCTCCTGGCCCTCCTTTCGTTTTTCTGGTACGCCGGCTACATGGCTCTCCAGGGACTCTGGGGCGGGCCGTGGCTCATGGAGGTGATGGGCCTCTCGCGCGGGGGCGCCGGCAACCTGCTCTTGCTTACCTCGGTCGGGTTCATGACCGGCTGCCTCTTCATCGGCCAGGTGACCGACCGGCTGCTCAAGTCCCGCAAATGGACCTCGTGGCGGGGCAGAGCCTTCTGCTGCTTCTGCTTCTGGTTCTGACCCTCGGCCCGGCGGAGCAGGTGCCCCGCGGGCTTCTCGCCGTCTTCTTCTTTGCAGCGGGGCTGGCGGTATCATCGGGCGTGGCCATCTACCCCATGATCCGGGAGATGTTTCCCAGCACCCTGTCGGCAACGGCCACCACGGCTCTCAATTTCTTCGTCCTGACCGGCGCGGCCGTAGTACAGCAAGTGATGGGGCTCATCATCGGGCGTTTCCCGCGCGGGCCGGCGGGCTATCCGGCCGAGGCCTACCATGCAGCCTTCCTGGTGCCGGTGACGGGGCTGGCCGTGGCCGTAACCCTGTTCCTCTTCGCCCGCGACACCTCGCCCCGGTGAAAGGGGTGGTCATAGCCGGGAGCATCTGCTATAAATCGAACGGACGATACCGACCGGACCGTGATATGAATGCATCAGGGAGGAGATCGATGAGCCGGATCAGACAGTGGTTTTTCGTGGCGCTGGTGGCACTGGTGGCTGCCGGGTGTGCCCACAATCCCTTCAATATTCCCCGTGAGGACTACGAGCAGCGGGTCAAGGTTCTCGGCGTGGCGCCCATCTTCATGGACGCCGATTCGGATATCCGTCATCCGGAGCGGGATACGCTGGTGACGCTGGTGCGGGAATACAACCGGGTGAACGAGAAGGAACTCGTCAACATGCTCCGGGAGTCCGGCGCCTACTTCATGGTGCGCCCCATCGAGGCCGCCGCTCCTGACGAGCTGTTCCGCTCGCTTCTTTTCCGGTCCGAGCGCCGGGACGACGCCGGGGTGGTCTATAACAAACACTTCTATAAGCCCGAGGAAATCAGGACCCTGGTGACCCAGAACAGTGTCGATGCGGTGCTCCTGGTGGTGGTGAGCGGTCTCACCATGCGGGACCGCACCTTTGCCAGCAACCTGGTGAAGTATCTGGACACCGATTACAACGTTCTCACCATGACCGCCCAGGTGCTGGACGCCAACGGCACGGCTCTCTGGGAGTATCCCAATTTCCGGGTCGGCAGCCCGTCCACTCCGGTGCTGGCGGAACTTCAATATCCCGACTTCGACCAGGCAGCGGCCAACATGGATGAGCGGGTCGAGGTCAAGTTCAAGACCATTCCGGGCATTACCCGCTACCTGGGGAAGAAGGAAAAGGACCTTCTCTTCCGCGAGCGCAAGGCCACGGCCCCCTACTACCACCTCTTCGACGACATGGTGGGGCTGCTCAAGCCGCCCATGGACCTGTTCAACAGGAAGGACAAGAAGGATGCCTCGCCCGCGGCTGCTGCCCCGCCGCCCGTACAGACGGTCCGGCCGGTTGAGCGGCCCGTATCGCAGCCCGTTGCCGCGCCGGTTCAGGCAGCCTCCCCTCAATCCGCACCGGCCCCGGAGCCGGTGGTGGCGGTCCCGGAGCCCGCACCGATCCGGGAAGTGCCCCTGGATGGAAGCGGCGCGCGCTAGCGCTCCGTCCGGATACTCCGCAAAAGGCCCGCGCCGTCACTGGCGCGGGCCTTTTGCATTTCGGTTGCCCCGGCAGGAACATCGTTTACAATAAGGGCACGATCACACCATTCCCCGGCGGGAGAAACGGAGTTCCCATGCGACATATCCCCTTCAGCCCGAGGCCGGTCTACGTGGCCGCATCCTGGATGGCGCCGGTGGGGCGCTACGATGGCAGACACCGCGACCGGCTTTCGTTCCTGGAGCTGGCAGAGCTGGCCGGGGCGGTTTTCGAAGGATGCCCCGTGCGGCCGCGCGACATCGAGGCCGTGGTGGTCGGCTCCCAGAGCCCGGTCGCCTTTTCCGGGGTCGACAATACCGCGGCCAAGATCGCAGGAGTGGTGGGCGTCTCCGGCGCCAAGTCGGTGCTGATCGACACCGCATCCTCGTCGGGAGCCTCGGCCTTCGAGAACGCCTGCCTCCAGATCGCCTCGGGCCGCTGCGACCACGTGCTCGCCATCGGCATCCAGAAGATGAGCGATGCCCCCACCGCCGAGGCGACCCGCATCGTGGCCGGAGTCATCGACCGGGACGAGGCCGAGTTCGGTCTGACCATGCCCGCCTGCGGAGCCCTGGTGGCCCGCGCCCTGATGGAGCGGTACGGGCTTTCGTTCGAGGAATGGACCGCCTTTTCAGCCCTGCTGACTCAGCGGGCCCACCGCTATGCGGCCCTGAATCCCGACGCCCACCTGAACGCGGAGATCCCCCTGGAGGAGTACTACCGCCAGATCGTCACCGGCAAGAACTATCCCTACTGGTGGCCCCTGCGCTACCACGACTTCTGCCCCATGTCCGACGGGGTGGCCGCCGTGGTCCTCACCAGCGATCCTCAGGACGTGATGGTGTCCGGGGTGGGAAGCGCCACCGACATCCCCACCATTGCCGACCGCAACTACTTCCACTCCTTCCCCGCCACCGTCTCCGCCGCGGCCGAGGCGTACGGCATGGCCGGGATCAGGGACATCCGGCAGTTTGCCGGCAAGATCCACGTGAACATGCATGACCCCTTCAACGGCTTCGGCCCCATCAACCTGGTGGACCTGGGCTTCGTTCCCCGGGGGCGCCTCCTGGATGCCCTGCTGGATGACGGCTATACCGGCGAGAACGGCCTGTTCCCCACCAACCTCACCGGTGGACTCAAGGGGCGGGGGCACCCCCTCGGCGCCACCGGCATGATCCAGGTGGTGGAGAATCACCGCATGATCAGGGAGGGGCGTTTTAGGGCCGGTCTTTCCCACTCCATCGGCGGCCCCATCAACAACAACATCGTCATTCTGCTGGAACGGAGCGACCACTACGGGCAGCGGCCCCACGAACCGTTCAAGCCCTGGGGGCTCCCCTCCCTGGGGCACCTCAAGCCCCGGCAGGTGACGGTCGAAAGCCTCCTGGCCGCCACCGGGTCGGCCGAGGGGACTTTCGTCAGCGGCACCGTGCGCTTCCACTTCAAGACGGGCGAGCCCGAACTGATCATCCTGATCGTTGCCTGCCGTGCGGCCGATGGGCGCCAGTATCGCTTTCTGTTCGGCATTGGCGGCGAAAATCACGAGAGCTTCATCGCCCTGGCGCCGGGAGACCGGGTCAGGCTGGAGCGGAGCGAGGGGCATATCCTCGTCAACCGGATGCCGGTCAGGAAGTTCTACCAGCGGACCATGGACGGCTTGGTGGATCTGGCCTCCAGCGGGTGGAAGGTCCTCACGGGGAAGGGACTGGGGGGGTAGGCGCTCCGTTTCCGCCTTGACCGCGGTCGTTCATTAGGGTATCAGGGAGGACAGATGCGGATGTCACGAAATCGTCCGTGCCAGAGGTGACCATGTCCGACAAAGCCGCTGTCCTGCTCCTCCAGATGGGAGGCCCCGACTCCCTCGACGCCGTGGAGCCGTTCCTGCTGAATCTTTTCTCCGACCGGGACATCATCCGGATCGGTCCCGCCTTTCTCCAGCCGTTCATTGCCCGGCTCATCGCCAAGCGGCGCTCGCCGGGCGTGGAACGCAAGTATGAGGAGATCGGCGGCAAATCACCCATCCGAGAGCTGACCGAGAGCCAAGCCCGGGCACTGGAAGAGGTGCTGGGGGACGGGTATCGCTGCTTCGTGGCCATGCGCTACTGGAAGCCCTCAACCATGGAGGCGCTGGCGGCCATCAGGCGGGAGGGGATTTCGCGGGTGATCGCGCTTTCCCTCTACCCCCACTACTCCCGCGCCACCACCGGGTCGAGCGTGAACGAGCTGAAGCGGGTGCTGTCTCAATCGGGCGTGCAGTTCCAGATGACGTACGTGGACCGGTTCTTCGACCACCCCCTCTACATCGACGCCCTGGCTGAGAAAGTCCAGGAGGGGCTTGACGACTTCCACCCCCTGGCCGAGGTGCAGATCCTGTTCTCGGCCCACTCGCTCCCCCAATCCTTCATCGACGAGGGCGACCCCTACCTGGACCACATCCGGGAGACGGTACGTCTCGTCATGGAGCGGTTCGAGGGGGTCACCCACCACCTGGCCTTCCAGTCCCGGGCGGGGCCGGTCAAGTGGCTGGAGCCTCAACCGACGAGATGCTTGAGCACCTGGCGGCCCATCAGGTGAAAAACCTGCTCATCGTTCCGCTTTCCTTTGTCTCGGACCATATCGAAACCCTTCACGAGATCGACATCGAGTATGCCCAGGAGGCGCACAAGCTGGGCTATTCCCGGTTCCGGCGGAGCCCTTCCCTCAACGCGTCGCCCACGTTTATCTCCTGTCTGGCGGATCTGGTGCGAAAGGCGACGGAAGACCATGGATGAAGCAATGAAAACCTGCACGGTTTGCGGTGAGTCATTCGCTCCGGGCGCACAGCAGTCTCCGTACGAGGAGGCTGGCGAATGGCTTGCGGCCGAACTCTGGAACGATGCCGGCTCCCTCTGCTCCCTCTGCCTGGAGAACCGGGCCAAACTTGCCATGATGTACGTTATTGACAGGTGAACACACCCATGGAACAGACAACGATCGACGGCATATCCCTTTCGCTCGCCGGCCCCGTGGAATTGACGCTGCGCTGGGTCGGTCAGGATGAACTCCTGAAACAACTGCTCGCCGCCTGGATGGTGATCGACGAGAAGGACATCCCCTTCAATCCGCGCCTGATCGGCAAGCCGGGGGTGGGAAAAACCACGCTGGCCTATGCGGCCGCCCGGCGCCTGGGCCGGCCGGTGTACCTCTTTCAGGCAACCATGGACACCCGGCCCGAAGACCTGATCATCACGCCGGTCATCGGCCCCGACGGGAAGATCCAGTATGCCGCGTCCTCCCTGGTGTCGGCCATGCTCAAGGGCGGGGTTCTCATCCTCGACGAGGGAAACCGCATGAGCGAGAAGGCATGGGCGTCGCTGGCCCCGCTGCTCGACGACCGGCGCTACGTGGAGTCGATCGTCACCGGCCTGCGGGTGCCGGCCCACCGGGATTTCCGGATCGTGGTGACCATGAACGAGGATTCCTCGACCTTCGAAGTTCCCGAATACATCCATTCGCGCCTCCAGCCCCAGATATTCATCGACTTCCCCGAGGCCGACGAGGAACTCCTGATCCTCAAGGAAAACCTTCCCTTCGCTCCGAGCCGCATCCTTGCGTATGTCGTCGATTTTCTCCAGCGCGCCCACGCGGCAGACGAACTCTACTCGGTCAGGGACGGCATCAATATCGCCCGCTATGCCCTCAAGATGGTGGCCGCAACCGAGCGGGACCCGGTGGAACTGCTCCCCCTCGCCGTGGAACGTGTCCTTGGGGATGAGGCGTTGCGCTACCTGAAATAACACCGGTGCGGCAAGAATGGGTGCGACCCCGTGGAGATCATTCCTCCAGCATCCGCGCCAGTTCGGCACAGGAGCGGGGCGCCGGCCCTCCGGACGGCAGCACGTTTCGCTTGATCAGCAGGGGATGGAGCAGGGCCACCTGGGGGACGCCCAGGCCGTGCTGCTCCAGCAGTCCCGTCTGCTGCGGGAAGTGGTCCACGTCAAACCGGGTCATCAACCGGCCGTTGTCCAGCAGGCAGGCCTCGTCGGCCCAGGCACAGGCCAGGTCCAGGTCGTGAGTGGCCATGACAATGGTCATCCCCCCGGCGTGCAGCCGGGCCAGCACCTCCAGCAACTCGCCCTGCATCCGCAGATCCAGCCCGGCGGTCGGCTCGTCCAAGAGCATCACTTGGGGTTCCATGGCCAGGACCCCGGCGATGCAGACCCGTTTCTTCTGACCGTAGCTCAGGTTGTGCACCGGCTTGTCAGCGCAGCCGGTCATGCCCACCGCTTCCAGTGCCCGCTCCACCCGCTTCCGGACTTCGTGCCTCGCCAGCCCCAGGTTCATGGGGCCGAATGAGACATCTTCCCGCACGCTGGCGGAAAAGAGCTGGCTGTCCGGGTTCTGGAATACCAGCCCCACCCGGGAGCGCAGCTCCCGCAGCCCCGTGCGGTCGTAGTCCAGAGGCGAGCCGTCGAACAGCACCTGGCCGCGGCAGGGGCGCAGGATGCCGTTGCAGTGCAGAAACAGGGTGGTCTTGCCGGCGCCGTTGGGGCCCAGCAGCACGGTGCGGCTGCCGCGCCGGAACGGCAGGGAGCAGTCGTCCAGTCCCGGACTGGCGTCCGGATAGCGGAAGCTGACATTCCTCAGTTCCAGAATCGGTTCCGGTGTAGGCTGTCTCATATGGTCACCACCGCCAGCACGATTAGCCCGCCGCCCCCCAGGGCCGCGGTGGCCAGGCTGGCGCGGCTGTGGGGATACTCCGGCTCCAGAAAACGCAAGGGGCCATCGCTGGTGCGGGCCAGGGCCCCGTGGTGCAGGGCAAGGGAGCGCTGCCAGACCTGCACCGTCAGGTTGGCCGCCAGGATGCCCAGGGAGCGGAGGGTCCGCCGCGGCCCGGCGTGCCCCAGGCGGGCCGCCTGGGCCGTGTGCATGTCGTGCATTGCCTCGGACAGGACGAACAGCATCCGGTAGCAGAGGGTCATCAGGTCCAGCAGTACCTCCGGGGTTTTCAGACGACGCAGCAGGGCGATGATGTCGTTCATCGGCGTGGTCAGGGCCAGGAAGAGCAGGGCAGCCAGCCCTCCCAGGGAGCGGGTGCAGACCAGGGCCGCGTGGGGCAGCTCCGCCGGGACCAGGGACAGGACAATCCCGGACGGACCGCCCGGGCGCAGGGACACGAGCAGGGTCAGGGCGCTGGTCGCGAGGAAGAGCAGGGCCGGGGCAGCCACCCGCAGGTAGCTCTTCAGCGGCATGCCGGTCCCGACCAGGGTGGTCGCAACCAGCGCCACTGCCGGCACAGCGGCGGCAGGGCCCGTTGCCATGAACACTGCCGTCAGCCCGCACAGGGAGAAGAGCCCCTTGGCGGCGGGGTCGACCCGCCGCCAGCGATTGGTGTAGGCATATCGCTCCAGGAGCATCATGCCCGTTTATCCTGTTCCTGCCGCAGTCGGGTACGGGTGGCGGCGCTGCCGTACCAGTAACCGATAAAGCCCGCCCCCAGAGCCGCCTGGAGGACGAAGAGCAGCGATTCTATCTCGCCGCTTGGCGGTTCCAGCAGCGGTTCAGCCCACGGCTGGTAATCAGGAACAATTTTTCCAATCATATCCTCTGCCTGGCCATCGGCTCCGGTAAAGATTTCCACGGTCTTGCCATCGGGTCCCGGTTTCGGTGCCCTCACCAACAACAGCGGCAGAACAACCAGGATAACCACCAGGGCCAGCAGGATGAGATTCTGAAACCGTTTCATGCCCGCACCTCCTCGACCACCTTCAGGGCCTGCAACTCCCGGGGGGTGAAGCGGGCCAGGGCATTGGAGACGATCACCGTCAGCAGCCCCTCGCTGATGGCCAGGGGGATCTGGGTCACGGCGAAGATGCCGGCGAACTTGACGAAGGAGGCGGCGAATCCGCCTGCCGGGTCGGGAAAGGCCAGGGCCAGTTGCACCGAGGTGGTGACATAGGTCAGGATGTCCCCCAGGGCGGCTGCCAGGAAAATGCCCACGCCAAAGGGGAGGCGTGCCGCCCGGGCGAGGCGGTAGACGGCAAAGGCGGTAAAGGGGCCCACAATGGCCATGGAGAAGATGTTGGCCCCCAGGGTGGTGAGGCCGCCGTGGGCCAGCAGCAGGGCCTGGAACAGCAGCACCACGCCGCCGATGGGGGCCATGGCCGCTGGCCCGAACAGCACGGCTCCCAGGCCGGTGCCGGTGGGGTGGGAGCAACTGCCGGTGACCGAGGGCATCTTGAGGGCCGACAGCACAAAGGTGAAGGCCGTGGCCACCCCCAGCAGCATGCGTTGCTCCGGGTTCTCCTTGATCCGTTTGTTGACGGTGCGCAGCCCGTAGGCCACGAAGGGGGCCGAGGCAATGCTCCAGCCAACGGCGTGTTTGACCGGCAGAAATCCTTCCATGATGTGCATGACGTGTCTCCTTGTAAGTGGTGTGTTCGCTGGTGGTGCCCGATCCTCGTCGTCTAGAAACTGATCAGCGAGCGCAGACCCAGGGCCACCACGTCATCCCTGCTGCTGTCCCCCAGGGGATCGATCAGGTACTGAACCACAGGCGCGATGCCGATCTGCTCGTTCACCTGGACCTTGTAGTAGAGCTCCGCCAGCTTCTCCCGGGTGTCCGCGCCCACGGCCTTCACCTGCCCGTAGGCAACGCCGAGGACGTCGTCCTTGCGCTCGGGCAGCAGCCCGGCGTACTGACCGCCGGCGCTCCAGGCCGTCGTCGTGGCGTAGACGTCCCCGTCACGCCGGCCGTAGCGCACGAACAGGGTCAGTTTGTCGGTCACCTGCTGGTCGGCGCTGATCCCGAACCCGAAGGCGTTTTTCTCCTGCAGCTTCACCTCCCCATCGGCACGCGCCCCGTCCAGGCTGCCATAGACGCGGTAGGTCCCTTCCAGTTCGCCGACCTTGATGGTGTAGTCCAGCTCGGCTATGCCGTAGCCGTGTGAGAACATATCCTCCGTGTCGGTGTCGCCGCTGCCGTAGCCGAGCCCGAAGGTGAGCGATTCGCCCAGTTTTGCCTGGAGCCTGGCTCCCGGTCCGTTGCCGGGCGCACCCAGGACCGCCGAGTTCACGAAGGCCCCGGCCAGGAACTGGCTGTTCTCGTCGTTTGCCACGCCGTTGGCGTCAAAGTAGTTGGTCAGGTCGATCTTGCCTGCGGTGAGGATCAGGCGGTCATCAAAGGCGGCATGCTCCACCCATGCCTCCCGGAAGCGGACCGTATCGCCGGTGCTGCCGGCCACGGCGTTCAGCAGCGAGAAGCTGGGCACCCTGGTGTCGATTCCGTTGCCGCCGGTCGCCTCCACGTCGATCACCGCGATGGTGTTCTCCCCCACCGTGAAGCTGAAGACCAGGTCTCCCCTGCCGACCGCATCCGCGTGGTCGGAGGGCCCGTTGCCGATGGAGCCCTGGAGGACCCCCACGAGTCCCCCGCTGAGGGAGATGTTCCTGGTGATGGCGGTGAGCCTGGTGCCCAGGTCATCCCGGCGCTGCTGGAAGGTGCGGGTGCGGGCCAGGAGCATCTCCCCGCGCAGTTCGTCCTGGAGCTCCGCCAGGAGCAGGAGGTCTTCCTTGGCCACTGCTGCCGAGCCTTCCTTCACCACTTTCTCGGCCAGCTTCTCGGTCAGCAGCTCCAGCACCACCGCCAGGTCCGTGCGGGTGTAGCACACCTGGCCCGCCTCGAATTCCTTGGAGAACAGCCCCTCCACCTGATACGTGGCGGCGAGCCGTAACATCTCCTGGCAGGCCTTGTGCTTGATCTCGACTTGTTCCGGCACGGCAAGGTCGGGGTTAAGGGCAAAAGCGGGCGAAACAAGACCGACTGTCATCACGGCAAGCCGGGCCATCAGTTTTTTCCAGTTACGTTTCATCTTTTCCTCCCTCGGGAAATAGTGTTCGGCCCGGACAGGTCTTCCGGCTTGAGGGCTGCCTACGTGCCCGCCTTCCCATCGAGTATTGCTCCTGACAGTGGCTCTTTTGGGCGTTCGTTCCCTTTACGGCTGCGGGGCAGCGGGAGAATCGCACTCCACTTCCCTTGACCGGGCCCTGGTGCTGAATGGATTACGTGGTTTCGAGTTATGTTGCCTCTTATCCCACCCCCCTTCCGGACAATCCGGCAGACCGGCTTGCCCCGAACCCTGAAATGAAAAAGTCCGTCTGTGCCGAAGCAGCAGACGGACTTTCCGTATTCAAAGCCTGTTCATGGTTCCACTCTCCCTTTACCGTCGGGACTGGCGAGTGCTGAGATCAGGCAGGTCTTCTGGCTCGCGAATCATCCTCCGGGCGTCTTCCCGGTCATGTGACCAGTGACGTGCTGCCCTTTGTCCTCGCTTACAGCGGCGGGTCCGCGGGGGACTCTTTCCTGGCGGAAATACACCCCTCTTCCCTATCAAGCCCTTGCGGGCACCGTGATCCGATATTAGGTTGTCATGGGGTTCGTCACAAAGATCTATGCCGGTAGCACAGATAGTTGTGGCGAACCATCTGATTTAAAGGCGCATGTCCCGCCATCGCGGCTATCCGGGGAGGTGCTCGCTTCTCTCGCTTCAGCCGCTGAACAACATAAGGTCCAATGCCGTCGTCCCCATAAAGGAGCTGCCTCTGCCCAGAAGAGGGGCCGACATGACGGTTACCGCTCGCCGAGGTGCTTGCCAGGCAGCAGATAATTTGTCACATAGTCCTCTACGGATGATTCGAGCTGCGTTATTTTCCGGTCGTAACCGGATTGGCGCAGCCTGTTGATGTCGGCGCAGGTATGGTACTGATAGGTGTCACGGATCTCCTCCGGCATATCGATATATTCGATGCGGGGTGGTCTGTTCAGTGCGTTGAAGATTGCGGCGGCCAGCCGGTTCCAACTGGTGGCTTCGCCGCCGCCGATGTTGAAGATACCGTTGATGTGCGGCTTGTCCAGAAAGTGCAGTGTCATGGCGGCGGCGTCTTTCACGTAGATGAAGTCGCGTTGCTGCTCGCCATCGGCGTAATCGGAGCGATGGGACCTGAAGAGACGCAACGTACCGGTGGCAAGGATCTGTTCATACGCCTTGAGAACCAGTGAGCGCATATCCCCCTTGTGATGCTCGTTAGGACCGAAGACATTGAAGTATTTCAACCCCACCATCTTCTCCAGCAGCCCGTTGGCCCTGGCCCAGAGATCAAAGAGATGTTTGGAGTAGCCGTACATATTGAGTGGCCGCAATGAGCACAGCGCTGTCTCGTCGTCCAGGAAGCCGTGGCTGCCGTCACCGTAGGTGGCGGCGCTGGAGGCATAGATGAAGCGGATGCCGTTCGCCGCCGCATACAGGGCAAGCTGCTTGGAATAGGCAAAATTGTTTTCGATCAGATAGGAGGCGTCCCGCTCCGTGGTGGCGGAACAGGCCCCCAGGTGCAGGATCGCATCGATCCGTTCCCCGCCGAAAGCCCCATCTGCGACAATCTGCCGGAGAAAGACATCCTTCTCCAGGTAATCCCGAAACCGGAGTGCCCGAAGGTTTTTCCATTTATTTCCGGTACCGAGATGATCAACCACCAGGATATCGTCCTGGCCGCGTTGATTCAGTTCATGGACAACGGCGCTGCCTATCATGCCGGCGCCGCCGGTTACGATGAGCATGTAAAGGTGCCTTTCCGTCAGTCGACAGGTGTCCTGCGGAAAAATTCCGCTTGGTGTTACTAATATTGAAATCGTGCCACCGTCTATATCACAGAAGAGCCCGCCGAACAAGGGGGCTATTGGCTAACTTGAAAAGAGGAGCCGATACGCTCTGCGTCCCTGTCCGGATGCTCCAGGCGGATATGCCGCTCAGTAGCTCAGGTCCGGGCATGAACCTGGCACGGCTGCACGATCAATTCTTCTCCCCATTTCTCCCTCACTCGCTGCCGCATCGTTTCGATCCTGCCGCCGTTCAGGAGGAACGGATCGAGGGTGGTGCGGAATTGGTGTGGTACGCCGCTCCGGCACAACAGTTCCGCGCTCTGTCGGGCGGCGTCGCCGCTTCCCGGCATGGCTGTTATCAGGTGATACTCGTCAAAGGATGCCTTGATATCCATGCCGACCCAGTCCAGATATGGCAGGCAGGAGTGGAGACGCTCGGGGAAAGGCCCGGCCGTATGCAGCCCAGTTGAAAAGCCCATGTGCCGTACTTCGGCAAGAGCCGATCTCAGCCCGTGCTGCATGGTCGGCTCGCCGCCGCTGAAGACCACGGCATCCAGCAGGCCGTGCCGCTGTTCGAGGAAACGGAGCACATCTCCCCACGGCACCGTTCCAGGTTGGCCACACGTTAACAGGTGGCGGTTGTGACAGTAGCCGCAACGCCAGGGGCAGCCCTGGCAGAAGAGCACCGCCGCCAGTTTGCCGGGATAGTCGATGGTGGTAAAGGGGGTAAGGCCGCCAATGGCAAGCATGGGTGCTCCTGTTCACGTCTGATCGGATCGGTGCAGCCCGGGCGATGCACGCCGTGGCCGCCAGCCTTCGCCTGGAACGCACGGCCGCAGTTTTATCGGGTTTTGTTGTCGCAGCCGAGAAATCATAGGCTCTACGGCTTGGTCACCTCCGTCTCCCTGAAAAACCGGCGTTCAGCATATTCAGCCTGTTTGCCGGTGTTGAAGGAGGCGACCGGGCGATGATACCCCATCACCCTGGTCCAGACCTCGCACGGTTGACGCTGCTCCTGGGGAATGTCCGTATGCTGTTGCTGGTGGCTGTTCATGCTGAACCTCCTTGGTGGTTGGCTCGTCTGCGGATCAGGTCCTGATCGCAGAGGGGGCAAAACTGGTGTTCGCCGCTGAGGTAACCGTGTCTGGGGCAGATGGAGAAGGTTGGGGTAACAGTGAGATACGGCAGCCTGAACCGCTCCAGCGAACGCCGAACCAGCGTCTTGCAGGCTTCCGCACTGGAAACCCGCTCTGCCAGGTAAAGGTGCAGCACTGTGCCGCCGGTATACTTGCCCTGCAGCTCTTCCTGGCGCTTCAGCGCCTCGAACGGGTCATCGGTGAATCCTGCCGGCAGTTGGGACGAGTTGGTGTAGTAAGGCGCATCAGACGTGCCGGCCTGGATAATGCCGGGAAAGCGCTTTTTGTCCTCCCGGGCAAAGCGGTAGGTGGTCCCTTCCGCAGGGGTGGCCTCCAGGTTGTACATATGGCCGGTCTCTTCCTGGAACTCGACCATCCGCTGCCTCAGGTGATCGAGCAACCGCACCGCCAGCGCGTGTCCCGCTGGCGTGGCGATATCCTCGGAATCTGAGGTGAAATTGCGGATCATCTCATTGATGCCGTTGACCCCGATGGTGGAAAAGTGATTGCGCAGGGTACCCAGGTAGCGCTTGGTGTAGGGGAACAGACCATTATCCATGTGGCGCTGGATTACCTTGCGCTTGATCTCCAGGCTTGTGCAACTGATTTCAAGCAACTGGTCCAGCCGCCTGAAAAGTCCCGTTTCATCTCCCCGATGCTGGTACCCCAGCCGGGCACAGTTGATGGTGGCTACACCGATGGAGCCGGTCTGCTCGGCAGAGCCGAAGAGGCCATTGCCCCGTTTCAGCAGTTCCCGCAGGTCAAGCTGAAGGCGGCAGCACATGGAACGGACCATGCTGGGCGTGAGCTCCGAGTTGATGAAGTTCTGGAAGTAAGGCAGGCCGTAACGGGCGGTCATGGCGAACAAGAACCCGGCATTCTCGCTTTCCCATGGGAAATCGGGGGTAATGTTGTAGGTTGGAATCGGGAAGGTGAAGACCCTGCCCTTTGCATCACCGCTGGTCATCACTTCGATATAGGCCCGGTTGATCAGGTCCGTTTCCGCCTGCAGTTCGCCGTAGGTGAAGGGCATCTCCGCGCCGCCGATTATCGGCACCTGACCCTTCAGGTCCTCCGGGCAGGTCCAGTCGAAGGTGAGATTTGTGAAGGGGGTCTGGGTTCCCCAGCGGGACGGAACGTTCAGGTTGAAGATCAGTTCCTGGATGTGCTGCCTGACCTCTTCGTAGGAGAGCCGGTCCTTGCGGATGAAGGGAGCCATGTAGGTGTCGAAGGAGCTGAAGGCCTGGGCGCCGGCCCATTCGTTTTGCAGGGTGCCGAGAAAGTTGACGATCTGTCCGATGGCGCTGGACATATGTTTTGGAGGAGATGCCTCGACCTTGCCCGGTACGCCGTTGAACCCTTCGGCGAGGAGCATGCGCAGGGACCAACCGGCGCAGTAGCCGGAGAGCATATCCAGGTCGTGGATGTGGATGCTCCCGTCCCGATGGGCCTCGCCGATTTCCGGAGGATAGACGTGATTGAGCCAGTAATTGGCCGTCACCTTGCCGGCAACGTTGAGGATCAATCCGCCAAGGGAATACCCCTGGTTGGCGTTGGCGCTGACCCGCCAGTCGGACTGGTCCAGGTATTCGTTGACCGATGCGGAGACATCCACCACGGTTTTCTTGTCCTGACGGAGCTTGGTGCGCTGCTCCCGGTAGACCGCATAGGCCCGCATGGTGGCGAAGTGGTTGGCCGAGATCAGGGCCTGTTCCACCACGTCCTGGATGTGCTCAACGTGGGGCGGGGTTTCGGGGAAACGGTGCCGCAGCACTTTGATCACCTGTCGGCTGAGGAGCCCGGCCTCGTCCCCGTCGAGTTCACCACTGGCTCGTCCGGCCTTGAGAATGGCGGCTTGGATCCTGGATTCGTCGAAGGAGGCGCGGGTTCCGTCACGCTTGATGACAGCGGTGGGAAGTGAGGAAACTGAGGTATGGTGCATTGTGGGGACTCCCTTGCTCCAGGGGTCCGGTGAGTAGTGAAAGAGGCGAGAAGGGACAAAAAAAGTCCGCACGTGCCGAAGCACCATGCGGACTTTCCGTGTTCAAAGCCCTTCTGTTCCATAGTCCACGCACTCCCGGTTCCCGGGGAGCTGCTGCCGATAACAATCGGCAGGTACTGTGGTTGAAATCGACGGCAGGTCTTCTGGCTTGCGAATCATCCTCCGGGCGCCTTCCCGGCCATTCGGCCAGTGGCATGTCGCCCTTCGTCCTCGCTTACAGCGGCGGGTCCGCGGGGGAATCGCTCGTTCACCGAGCTACACCCCTCTTCCCTATCAAGCCCGTGCGGGCACCGTGATTGGCTATTCAATTGTTATAAGGTTACCAGATGTTGTGTCGGATTAATATCATGGGCCCATATGTGGAGTCAAGGCATAATGTAAGTTGCTGTCATGCGCGCGGGGCAACGAGCTACCGTATCGCCCGCTCAGAATCCTTGCGGCGTCAGGAGCTGTATGATGATCATCTGGTGATAAACAGGTCGGAACTTGCACTAGCCACAGGCTTTTCAACGGATGAAGGGTCATCCTTTCGCACCTTGGACGAGGACGGCATAACTGCCAGGAGAAGGGAGTGCAAGGTGGAGCTGGGAGTGCTGCCGACGCTGGATCGCCATGGACTACAGTTAAGAAAAAAGCCCTTCCGCGCGGAGTGGAAGGGCTTTCATCATGTTGGCGTCCCCTGGGGGATTTGAACCCCCGTCGCCGCCGTGAAAGGGCGGTGTCCTGGGCCGGGCTAGACGAAGGGGACGAAGGGAAAAGAACCCGGTCGAATGTTCGGCCGGGTTCTTTGTGTGTGGTTGGTGAGCCGCGTTGGGATCGAACCAACGACCACCTGATTAAAAGTCAGGTGCTCTACCATCTGAGCTAGCGGCTCGCAAAGAGAAGACAACTTTTATCAGACTCCTTGTTGCCGGTCAAGCATTTTTTATGCTTTATCCAGAAACGGGTTGCTGATGATGATGGTCTGGTCCCGTCGCGGCCCGATGGAGACGAGGACGATGGGGCAGCCAATCAGTTGCTCGAGTCGCTTCACGTAGCTTTTCGCCTTCTCGGGCAGTTCCTCGAAGGTGCGCGCCCCGCTGATGTCGCTCATCCAGCCCGGCAGTTCCTCGTAGACCGGTTCGCACTTTTCGAACACGGCGAGGTTGGCGGGGAGGTCGGTCAGGGGCTTGCCTTCGAAGGTGTAGCCGGTGCAGACTTTGATGGTCTCGAAATCGTTCAGGACGTCGAGCTTTGTCAGTGCCACGCCGGTGAGGCCGTTGACCCGTACCGCGTAGCGGACCACCATGGCGTCGAACCAGCCGCAGCGGCGCGGCCGTCCGGTGGTTGCGCCGAATTCATGGCCGACCTGGCGCAGTTTCTCGCCATCGGCGTCAAGAAGCTCCGTGGGGAACGGGCCGCTGCCGACCCGCGTGACATAGGCCTTGGATATGCCGATGATCTCATGGATGTCCCGGGGGCTCATGCCAGTGCCGGTGCAGGCACCGCCCGCGCAGGTGGATGAGGAGGTAACAAAGGGGTAGGTGCCGTGGTCCACGTCCAGGAGCGTGCCCTGGGCTCCCTCGAAGAGGAGCTTCTTGCCGGCCTTGCTGTCGTTGTAAAGGATGAGGCTCGTGTCGGCCACGTAGTTTCTGAGGATGTCGGCATAGCCGCAGTACTGCTCGTAAATCTCCTCGAAGGTGAAGGCTTGTCGCCCAGGAGTTTTTCGAGAATGACGTTCTTCTCCTCAAGGTTTTCCTTTAGCTTGCGCGCAAACACGTCGCGATCGAGGAGGTCCATGAGCCGGATGCCGCGCCGGCCGATCTTGTCCTCATAGGTGGGGCCGATCCCCCGGCCGGTGGTGCCGATTTTCTTTTCGCCGCTCTTGGCTTCGCGGGCGATGTCGATCCGCTTGTGGTAGGGCATGATGATGTGGATCGATTCGCTGACCAGGAGCGCCCTGTCGTCCTTGAGGCGGCCCTTGTCCTTGAGGCGGGTGATCTCCTGGATGAAGACCTCGGGGTCGAGAACCACGCCGTTGCCGATGATGCACCGTTTACCCTCGTGGAGAATGCCCGAGGGGATCAGGTGGAGAACCACCTTTTCCTCCCCTACGACCAGGGTGTGACCGGCGTTGTTTCCCCCCTGGAAACGGACCACGTCGTCCGCATGCTCGGTATAGATGTCAACGACCTTTCCCTTGCCTTCGTCGCCCCACTGGGCACCAACCACAACCACGTTAGCCATTTAAGACTCCTTGTCAGGTCCGGCGTCCAGCGAAAACCGTTCGCTGAACACCTCTGCCTTCTTTATCCGTTGTCCCTGTCCGTCTGCAACGCGGACGAGGTAGACCTCGTCCGGTCCGCACTGGTCACCGCCGACCACCATCATGCGGAGGATGTTCATGCGGCGCGCGTAGTCGAGCGAATCGTCGAGATTTCTGCGTATGATGTCGCGGGCGGTGGTATATCCCCGGCGCCGCAACTGCTGGGCGATTTCGAGCGCCTCGCGCCGGTCGTCCTGCTGATTGAAGATGAGGATGTCCCGGGTCTTGCTCGCTTCCACGTCGGGCCTCTTCTCAAGGGCCGACAGAAGCGCCAGTACGTTGAAGGTGAAGCCCGTGGCCGGTGCCGGAAAACCGTAGCGCGCCGTGAGCGTGTCGTAGCGGCCGCCGCTGCAGACGGCCTCGCCCATGCCGGTCACGAAGCCTTCGAAGGTGAGGCCGGTATGGTAGTCAAGCCCGCGAACTTCGCCCAGATCAATGGTTAAATGGTCTGAAACTCCATGAATATCGAGTAAGTCCAGAACCTGCGAGATGTTGTCCAGGGCCCGGCGCGAGGTGTCGTTGGTCGCCACGCGCCCGGCTTCGTCCAGCACCTCGCGGCCGCCGAACAGGCGGGGAAGGGCGGCCAGTTCATCCTTTGCCGCATCAGGGAGGGGCGACTCCGCCAGGATCGACTTGACCGCGGACAGGTCCTTCTTGCCGATGGCCTCCTGAAGCCGGCAGCGCACCGCCACTTCGAGCCCCGACGCCGTCATGATTCCCCGAATGAATCCCACGTGTCCCAGGTCGATCTTGAAGTCCTCGAAACCGAGCCCCTTGAGGGCTTCCACTGCCATGGCAACCATTTCGGCATCCGCTTCGGGCGAGTCGAGGCCGATGAGCTCTACGCCCGACTGGAAGATCTCGCGGCTCCGACCCGACTGGAGCTCCGCATGGCGCAGCACCCTCCCGCTGTAGCAAATACGGTGGGGCAGGGGATAACCCCTCAGGCGGGTTGCCACGATGCGGGCGATCTGGGGCGTAATGTCGGAAGGAACGGCAATCAGTTTGCCGCTTTGGCGGTCATCGAAGCGAAATGTCTTCGCCTTCAGGTCGTCGCCGAGGCCGGCTGCAATCACGTCCTCGAACTCCAGGAGCGGCGTGATGATCCGCCGGAACCCCCAGAGCTCGAAGACTTTGCGGATTTTGCCCTCGATGTAGCCGATCTTGTCGGCCTTTTCAGGGAGAAAATCTGTCACCCCCTTGGGAAGGGGGGCTTCTATGGGGGGTATCGGAGTCACGTGTGTTGACCTGTCTGTAGGGGCCCGTGAGGGGTAAGTGGACGAAAAACCCGAAAATCCTAGCAGTTGAGCGGGGGTATGTCAATGATTATATCCCCGCGCCCACAGGCGGAAAAGGGGCCGCAGGGCCCCTTGAGCGTGCATTCCAGTCGGACGCGGTCATTCAACCTTGCGCACCGCCACCATGCTGGCGCCGCCGGTCAGGAGACCTTCCTTCTTGACGATCTCGAGATTGACCAGCTCCCGCCGGCTGTGATCGTAGAAGTAGTCGGGCAAATAGTTCTGGCTTTGCTTGGTATGCCACTTTTCGTCCAGCGACGAGCCGTTCCAGGCGAAGCAGTAGACGGAACTCTTCTTGTAGGCCCGGTTGTTGCCGACCACGAACATGCCGTCGTTCTTGGGGACGATTACGTCGCCCGTCGGGGTCACGGTGATGCGCTGCTCCAGGAATACCCAGCGGTTGGGATCGCCTGTGGTGCGCACGTTGGCCAGGTCCTCACGAAGGAAATACGTTTCGCTGCCGCCGAATTTGTCGCTGCTGCGCCATAGCTCTTCGCCGGCCGGGGAATAGACGATGAGGTAGCCATCGTCATTGATCACCACCCAATTTCCGGCGCCGGTGCTGTCACGGAAGCGGTTGAAGTTATAGAGATATCCGAACCGGGGAAGTTTGAAGGGGTTTTTTGCCTCGTAGGATTTGCCCGACGTGGCAAGCTCAAAGATGTCGCCGTAAAAATCCCGGTCGCTGCTCATCTGCTGCACGTAGATTTTCCGCTCCCCGCCATCCAGGGCAATGCCGCGGAAATAGTAGGGAAGCTTGGCCGCAACCCGCTTGAGGTTGTTGCCGTCGGCGACCCAGACCTGGGAGGCGAGGGATTCGCCGTCCATGATGGTTACATACGCCTCGGGCATACCGTCTTTGTCCAGATCGGCCGAATCGATGCCGAGCACTTTTTCCCGCGCCCCGAAGGTTACCTCGGCCAGGAGCTTGAGGCTGTCGCTCTTGCGGTACAGCCGAAGGGACTTGTCGCCGGCAATGTAGAAGTCCTGGGAGCCATCGGCCATGAGCTTGCCGGGGGCGATGGCCATGAGTTCGCCGGTGAGCCGTTGACTCAGCCAACCGCCACTGGCTGTTCTGGTAACATCCTGGGGCTTTACGATATCGCTGGCCAATGGGGTGCGCACGATGTCGCCGCCGCTCGCCTGCTCCGGTTTTTCGATGTCCTGCGCGACAGGTGCCGGCATGCTGCGCAGGGGCTGCGCCGGCGTGGATGGTGCGGCGGCCGCCTTGGCAGCGATCTCTGTTGCCAGTCCTTGCCCGAGCTTGCCCACTGCGGGGATCAACTCATCCTGCTCTCGCCCTGCTGGAAGGAGCGGGCGATGACCCTGCCCCCCGCGTCCCGTGCCACTGCATCGATGCTGAAGATTTTGCCGAAGGCGATGTAGCTCCCTTTTACCAGGACATCGGCCCCGGCCGGAGAATCCACCGACAGCAGCGAGTCACCGCTCAGGCGAGAAGCGAGGAGCGTCTGAAGGGTCGTCTTCAGTTCATCCTTGTTGGCGGCCCCGGTTATGGCAAACTCCGAGACGTACACCTTGATCTGGGCTGCGGATGCGATGCCGGCAGCAAGGATGAGCAGCAGCAAGGAACAGGCAAAAATGGCAAGCTTTTTCATCGTGGCCCCCGAAGGCTCTGTAATTGGATGCGCAGGCTGAAGCCGTGACCGGCAGATTATTGCAAACCGCACCAGCCATGTCAAAGCAATAGTGGCGAAAATGCAGGCAATGCAAGGCGTTGAACGAAAAGAGGGGAGAGTTTCCTCTCCCTCGGGGAACTGCCATGTCGCGCTGGGCTTAGTTGCCGCCGCCAGTGCCGGTGAGGATCTGGTCGAGCAGGCTGTTGGCCTCATCCAGCTTTTGCTGGAGCTTCTTGATCTCATCGGCCGAGTAGACCTTCTTGCCCTTCTTGATTTCGGCGTTAAGCTTCTTGATCTTCTTCTGGAGCGAATCGACCTCCATGCCGCAGTTCTTGGACGCCAGGAGGCACATGTCCTTCTCTTCCTTGGTCATTTCTGCCGCGAGAGCCGGCACCGTGGCCGACATCATGAAGGCGGCCATAACCATGATTGCCATCTTTTTCATGAATTAACCTCCGATTCAAGTAATGGAACTGGTACTGCCCAGTAAAGCAGGCAGTTGAAAATTTGCAAGCGCTGCATCGGGAACAAGCAGTTCCCGATGCGGCACATCGCTTAGAACGCGTAGTTCACCATCAGGCGTGCCTGATAGGGGTCATCCAGATTGTTGTCGACGCCACCCTTCGTCTTCTGATAGAAGTCGCCGAGGATGAAGTAAGCGCCCTGGGCCATGACGGTCATGTTGTCGAAGAGTTTGTAGCCGACTTCGGCGTTGAGTTCAGTGCCGCGATAGCTGCTGTCGGGTTCAGCGGCAGTGCCCTTTCCGGCGGTCTGTGCGGCGAAGCCGAAGCCTGCGTTCACGTTGGCAAAGAGCTTGTCGGTGATGTTGGCGTCGTAGCGACAAAGGCGCCGTAGAAGTTGGAGATGTTCTGGACGAGCGAGCGATCATTGTTGACGTTCCACTTGTTGCGGAGCATGATCTGCATGTCGGCGGCGTAGAAGCTGCTCTCGGAGTTGATCGGCTGGAAGGCGCTGCTGTCGGTGTTGGCGTTTTGCTCACCAGACACGTAGAGGGCGGCAAGCTTTACGGTGCCGATGCCGACCTTGGCCTTGGCGGTAGTGCCGACGAGGAAGGCGCTCAGGTCACTGTTGACAGTGGAGGGGGTGTCGCCGAACTGGTACATACCGAACGCTCCGACGGTCACCGGATCGAACTTCATGTCGGCGTTGACGCCGATCATGTGGGTATAGGTGTTGTCGCTGGCAGCGCGGTCGTCAGTGAGGAGGTAGTAGGACCCACCGATTCTGATGTCCTTGGAGAGGTTGTACTTGGTGTCGAGGATCATGAAGTCGCGGGTTGCCTTGCCGGGCAGGGAACCTGCATCTTCGTTGAACCGGAACCAGCCGAGTGAATTGGTGAACCCGGCGTACTTTGCGGTCGCCAAGGCGCCGGCCATGTCGGCGTTCACGAGTATGCCGCCGTAGGAGTCGACCCAGGGCTGGATACCGACCTTGAAGTTGAGGGGCGTGGACGGAATGTTGAAGTCCAGGTAAACGTTCTTCGTTTCCAGGTTTGTCTGGTCGGCGCCGATCGCGCCACCGTTATTGCGGGTGGTATTGTTGCTGTTGTACGCGTTGTCGCCCCAGCGGGAGTCGATCTCGAAGTGAGTGACCAGTTTCAGGTCGTCGTTGGCCTTGGCGATGTACATGAGGCGTGCCCGCTGCTCCATGTAACCCCGCGTGGGGGCGTCGCTGGACAGGTCCGGCGTGAGGACGCCAGCGATGGTGCTGCCAGAAGCATTAGTGGAACCATAGTTGGAAATGGTCCCGAACACCCGGAACATCCCGTGGAACTCGTTCTCCAGCGCCAGGGCCGGAACTGCCGTCGCAGCGGTCATGGCACCGGCGGCAGCCACTGCAAAAATCTTCTTTTTCATCATTGCCTCCTTCATTGGTGATAAGACAGCATGGTTGCTGGTGAAGCCTGCCTTGAATGCGTAAGAAGCCCCGTTGATCACCACCTTTCAGATCAAGTATCGGATACGTATCCCGATGGTACCCCCTCCAAAAGACAAACCCTTTACACCACCTGATGCATCAGGCGCGGAAAGGGTTTTCTCTTGTTACATATATGCAGGATCGCACGATTATCCGGATACATTCGCATCAAGGTCCTCAAGCCGATTAACTATCGCCCATTAAGGGCTTGTCTGTCAATGCCAAAATAGTCGTAATTCATGGACGTGCATCCGCAGCTCTCTGCTGTTCCCATGTTGCAGCCGTGTTTCGTTGCCATCACCTCGAAACAAAATGGTGTTTTAAAATTTACGCCACTATAGTCAATGCAGGACAAAAGTCAAGAGAAAATTCAGTGGCAGACTGCATCGGCAGACCCTCCCGCCACAGGTTGACGCTCAGTGCCCTGCCTGGCACAGTTCCGTGAGAACGCCGCCGCTGCTCTTCGGATGAACAAAGGCGATGCGCGCCCCGTGCGCGCCGGCGCGGGGCGCGCTGTCGATCATCCGGGTTCCGTCCGCGACCAGTTTCGCGATGGCCGCTTCAATATCATCCACCTCATAGGCGATATGATGAATTCCGTTGCCGTTCTTTTCCAGGAATTTGGCGATGGGGCTGTCTTCGGCCGTGGGCTCCAGGAGTTCGATCTTGGTTTCACCGATCTGGAAGAAGGCAACCCGGACCTTCTGCTCTGCCACTTCTTCGGTTCCCGTGAAGGCCATGCCGAGATGGTCGCGGTAAAAGGGGGCTGCTTCGTCGAGGGATTTGACGGCGATGCCGATGTGGTTGATTTTACTGAGCATTTGCGTGTCCTTTTCACTGAAGGGACGGCTCGTTTGAGCCGTCCCTTGATGGAGCTACAGAACCACCGTCTCCCGGTGCACACCGAAGACACCCCTCAGTACGTCGCAATCTCGCCAAGGGTAGCATAGGTCTTGACGGCCTGCAGGATGGGGGGCATCAGGTTGTCGGTGCCCCGCGCAGCGGCTTCGAGGGCCTTGAGAGCCTCCTGGATCTTCGCGCTGTCCCGCTTGGTTTTCATCTCGGCGAGCGCTTTCCTCTGGGCGATCTCCACCTCTTCCTTGATTCTGAGGAGTTCGGGCTGGGGCTCGTTCTGGATGGTGAACCGGTTGACCCCGACGATGATCATGTCATCGGTTTCGATGGCACGCTGGTAGGCATAGGCCGAGTCCTGGATCTCCTTCTGCTGGAAGCCGCGCGAGATGGCCTCCACTGCTCCGCCGAGGCGGTCGATCTTCTCGATGTAGTCGAACGCGGCCCGTTCGATCTGGTCGGTGAGGGATTCCACGAGGAAACTGCCGGCCAGCGGGTCAATGGAGTCGGCGGCGCCCGATTCATAGGCGATGACCTGCTGGGTGCGGAGCGCGATACGGACCGAATCCTCGGTGGGCAGCGCCAATGCCTCGTCGCGGGAGTTGGTGTGGAGCGACTGGGTGCCGCCAAGCACCGCTGCCAGCGCCTGGATGGTGACCCGCATGATGTTGTTGTCGGGCTGCTGGGCGGTGAGGGTGCAGCCGGCGGTCTGGGTGTGGAAACGCAGCATCATGGACCGGGGGTCCTTGGCGCCGAAGCGTTCCTTCATGATGGTGGCCCACATGCGACGGGCGGCCCTGAATTTCGCCACTTCCTCCAGCAGGTTGTTGTGCGCGTTGAAGAAGAAGGCAAGACGGGGGGCGAATTCATCAACCGACAGGCCTGCCTTGATGGCGGCATCCACGTAGGCGATGCCGTCGGCCAGGGTGAACGCCACTTCCTGCACCGCGCTGGAGCCGGCCTCGCGGATATGGTAGCCGGAGATGGAGATGGTGTTCCATTTGGGAACGCAGTCTTTGCAGTAGGCGAAGATGTCGGTGATGATCCGCATGGACTCGCGAGGGGGGTAGATGTAGGTGCCGCGTGCCATGTATTCCTTGAGGATGTCGTTCTGGATGGTGCCGGAAATCTTGTCGGCCGGCACCCCCTGTTTCTCGGCCACGGCAATATACATGGCAAGGAGGATGGCGGCCGTTGAGTTGATGGTCATGGAGGTGGAGACCTGGTCAAGGGGGATGCCGTCGAAGAGCACTTCCATGTCGGCCAGGGAGTCGATGGCGACCCCCACCTTGCCCACCTCGCCGGCGGCCATGGCGGCATCGGAATCGTAGCCCATCTGAGTGGGAAGGTCGAAGGCGACGGAAAGACCGGTCTGACCCGCCTGGAGGAGGTATTTGTAGCGCTCGTTGGACTCTTTCGCCGTGCCGAAGCCGGCGTACTGCCGCATGGTCCAGAAACGCCCCCGGTACATGGTGGGCTGTACGCCCCGGGTAAAGGGGTACTGGCCCGGGAAGCCGAGGGTTTCCCCGTAACCCGGGTAGTCTTCGAACGCCGGGGTGAAGCAGCGCTCCATCTCGATGCCGGAGGTGGTCCGGAACTCGGCCTTCCGCTCGGGCGCCTTGGCAATATTCTTGGCTACGACAGTATCCTGCCAAGCCTGTTTCTTTTCGCTGATGCTCATGGATATCTCCTTCTGATGCGTTGGGAGTCTCTGAGTTTTCTGCAGAGTCATGGCACCGTACGCAGAGACGCCCCATCCGGGGCGTCAGAGCTGCGGTGTGGTGCACGGGCGTGGCCTAGAGGATTTTCTTGACCACGTCCCAGATTTCGGCATTGATTATTTCAGGATGCCTGTCGGCGGAGGCGTCGATTCTGACCCCGCGCCACCGGGAAATCTCCTTGAGATAGAACTCGCGCATCTGATTGTAGTAGTCGATACCCCCTTCGTGGTGGATCTGAAGGACGTCCTCGACCCGCTCGAAGGCCTCCTGGGCCGGTACGTCGATGAAGATGGTCAGATCCGGATAGATCTCGTCCTCGAAGAGAAATCCCCTGGAAATCTTGTCAATATGGCGCAATACGTCGAAATGCTTGGTGTAGCCGCTGACCCAGGCGTTTGCCAGGGATGAAATGCTCGATTGCTTGCAGAGAACTATCTTGTCCTGCTCCAGGGCTGGCTCGACGACGTTCTTGAATACTTCGGTCCGGACCGCGCTCTCGAACAAGAAGTCGGCCCGGGGGGTTCTGCCGAAGGGCCAGTTGAGCAGGTTGGCGATTCCCAGTTCCTTTGCCCGGCCTGAATCGGGATTGGCGCATTCGACGACATCGTACTTGTTCTCCACGAGGGTGCTGTGGAGCGCCACGATGCCTGCCTTGACCTGCTGGCCGGAGCCGCTGATTCCCTCGATAACGATCAGTTTCCCTTTTTTCACGGTATCCTCCTCTATGGCGGTAAGTGGTATTCGTCGGGGCTGTGCTGCGCTACGCCCTGTCTGCGGGTTCTGTGGCGCAGGGTGCCGCTGACGTCCTGCGCCCCATAAAAGCCGACCCCGCCTTTTCGGGCAGGGTCGGCGGGTACGGTGAGGGCTTCCGGATGTGGCACGGAGCCCTCTGCGTATCAGTCCGCCCCGCGCCTAGAGAACAGCCTTGAGATAGGCTGCGGTCCGTTCGCGCTTGATCTGCTCCAGTTCTTCCGGGTTCACTTCCACGAATTTCTCGTCAGGCGTTACTTTGAAGAGGGGCTGCCCCTTCTGGACGATGCTGCCGTCGGCCCCCTGCATGATGATCTTGTCGATGGTGCCCGAGAAGGTGGCCCGGACGGTGTTGAACATCTTCATGACTTCGATGATGTAGAGGGGCTGCCCCTTCTCGAAATGCATCCCCTCGGTTACGAAGGGGGGCATGCCCGGGGCTTCCTGGCCGTAGTACATGCCGCCGCACATGGCAACGACCTCGTCGGCTTGGTGGCCGGAGGGGGGACCAGCACCTTCTTCATCCTGGCCTGTAACTCCGGATCGTTCAGGTAGTCGGGGATGGTGACCTCCAGGTCTTCCTCCACCTTGAAGTCCCAGAACTTCACGGTCTCGGCGATGATGAAGAGCATGCCGAGAAGTTCGAGGCCCGCCTCGAAGCCCATGTGAGCCGACTGGATTTCAAGCCACTCCCCGGCAGAGAACCCGCCCTGGGGCTTCTCGTTGGCCAGGAGGGCCGAGAGGGCATCGAACTCGTGGAGCCCGAGGTTGAACTTCCCGGCCAGGGTGGTGTAAAAACGCAGCCCCCTCTGGAGCAGGTCGTTATCGTGGCTCCAGATGACGTCGGCGGCCGGTGCTGCCGGGTCATAGGACATGTTGAGGTACTCGTAGGTGTCCCCCAGGATCACGAAGGGGTTGTCGTGCCAGACCACCTTCCGTTTTCCATGGCGAAGTTCTTCCGGTTGACGGAGAGCCACCCCGAGAGGAGGTGGGGATCGGCCAGGAGCCGGTCCATGGGACGGGTGACGAGGGTCCCCTTGCGATCGAGGATCGCGGACATCTCCTTGGCGATCTTCGGGTCATCGGGGAACTGCTCGGCCATTTTCTTGGCATAGGCTTTTTTCATCTGGATGAAGGCAAAGAGGGTATCGAGCTTGTTGGCCTCTTCCTTCAACAAGCCCACCAGGGTCAGGTAGGGAACCACGAAGCGGGTGGTCGGCTTGGCCATGACGTTCTGGCCGAGGAACCAGTTGACCAGGCCGTAGTGGAACTCCAGGTTGGTGGCCAGGTCGGTTCCCCGCAGGGTGGTCTTGCCCAGCACCTCGGAGAGTTTCAGGTAGCTGTCGAGGCGGTCCTCCCCCTTGGTGAGGAGGAGGGCGATGTTGGAGTCGTAGGCTCCGGCAACCTTGTAGCGCATGAACATGCCGGTGTCGGGGTTGACCAGGCAGATTCCCTGATCATCGCGGATTTCCCCTTCGATGGGGGCCGACCAGTAGCGAATCATGCCGCCGGCGTGGGGGGAGAGGGAGGCGTCGGTGGCGTTGAGGCGCGCCTCGGCGCCGGCGCGAACCGGGGAATCCGTTCCGGCTTGGGGAGCCGCTTCTTGTGGCGCACCAGAAGCGCCATGGCCTCAACCAGGGATTCGACGATGAAAAAGTCGTTCTTGTCCTTGGGGTTGGTGAACTTGAGGGAGTAGCAGAGCTCCGAGACCCGGTGCTCCACCTGGATGCGGGTGTTCACCTCCATGAAGTAGTAGCGGTCCCGGTCCACGATGCACTCGAAGGTTGAGGCGGAGTCGAGCCCTACGGCAACACCGAATTTGGCGGCATCCTCCTCCATCCGCTTGAGGACCTTGAGATCGCTCTCCAGGGCCTTCACCTCGGCGGTGCGCCCGGCATTCTTGGCCTTGTCGATGGCAGCTGCCAGCCCTTCCTGGGTGACGGAGATTTCCAGGAGTTTCTGCTCGTGCATCTGGAGGGAGCAGTCGCGGCCCCCCATGGAGATGCACCACTCGCCATTGCCCAGGAGCTGGATTTCGTTATGGCGGGTCTGCTCGATGTTGAGCTCGATCAGGACGTTTTTGTTGTCGCCCACGCCGTTGGCCTTGACCTCGTTCAGGACCTCCCGGACCAGGCCCGGGGCCTCGGCGGCCGCTTCCTTGATCCGGGCGTCGGTGGGCTTCTTGATGTTGAGGAGGGAGGCGCCGAGAATCCGCTGTCCCTTGCCGCCGCCACCGCCGATGGCCTTGAGGCGGATCCGGCTGCCGGGGTACTCCCGGAACATGTTCTCCACTTCCACCTGCACCTGGGCGGAGAGTTCCTCAATGGAGTAGAGGTCGATCCCCTTGGCGTAGGAGGCGTAGAGGATCTCGTCGGCAAGCTCTTCCAGGGAAAGCTTCGCGTCTCCAAGTACCTTGACATCCACGTCGAGGCCATTGGCCTTTGCCAGGGCCAGGAGTGCCTCGCGGGTCGGGTGCTTCGCGACCAGGGTCCGGGCGGTAACGTTGTTGATGCCGGGGGTAACGCTGACCCCTACCTGCAGGGCGGTCCGCTTGGCCTCGTCCTTCTTGCCGGCGTCCGCCTGGGTGCAGGAGTTGGGGCCCATGAAGGAGAGACCGGCGTTTTCGATGGCTGCCACGAACTCCTCGTCTTCGGCCATGAAGCCGTAACCGGCGAAGATGGAGTCGTAGCCGTTGTCCTTGGCGATCTGGATGATCTGGCCGATCCGCTCGACCCGCTCCTCCTTGGTGGCGCCGGTATAGTCGGGCACTCGGTGGACCCGGTTGGAATCGGTCAACTGGCGCAGTTCCGGGGCCAGGGCATTGGCGTAGACTATGGAGTCCTTCTCGGAGAGGAGGATGCCGTAGTGGGAGATTCCCATCTCCTCAAAGACATCCATGGCCTCCTTGCGGATGGGACCGCGGCAGACGATGAGCGGCTTCAGGTCTTCACAGGCAAAGGAGCGCACCCACTCGGAAACGGACGTGCTCAGCCGGCGGTCCCGGTGAATGAGGGGGTTGTTATTGTACAGGTCGGTCATTGGTTTCTATCTCCAGATTAAGATAAAAAAACTTTTTGAAGCACCGAGCAACTGAGCAACTGAGAAAATCAAACAGATTTCACAGGTTAGCGATGGGGTGTCAGCACTTTTTTGTCGGCTCTGTAATCCTCGGTTGCTCTATGTTGGTGAAGGTGATTATTGGCTTAGTGGAACTCGCGCTGCGGGCCGCACATGGGCGACGGCTTGTAGTGCCGCATCAGGAAGGCGATGTTTTCGCCGAGTACCTGGCGCAGATCGGTCGGCATCACGATGGAGGAGATTGAGCCCAAGGCCAGACCTTCCTTCGGATTCATCAGTTCTTTTTCGTATCGCTGGTTCAGGGCGGTTTCCTGGCCCTTCAGCCACTCGGCCGCTTCTTTCTCCGCATCTTTTTTGGCGGCTCCGGCCTCCATGCCGGCCTTGGTGCGCTCTTCAACCCCCTTCTTGATCATGTCGGCAACGGCACCGCGGATCTTGCGGATTTCGTCCTTGTAGACGAATTCCTTGCCGGCCGGCCCCATGACGGCGAGGCGGGTTGTGGGAAGGGCCAGTACCAGGTCTGCGCCTGTGGGGTAGTTGTTGTAGGAGGCGTAGGCACCGCCGAAGGCGTTGCGGAGAATCAGCAGGATCCGCGGGGTGCGGACGTCGACGATGGCGTCGAGCATGGAGCGGCCGGCCTGGACGATGCCGCGGCTTTCCTGCTCGCGGCCCGGCAGGAAGCCGGTGGTGTCCTCCATGAAAATGATGGGAATATTGTAGATGTTGCAGAACCGGACAAACCGGGCGATCTTCACCGCCGAGTCGCAGTCGATCTGACCCGAGGCCACGGCCGAGTTGTTGGCCACGAAGCCCACGACCTGACCCCCCAGGCGGCCGAAGGCGGTTACCGCCTCCCGTGCCCGCTCGGGCTGCAGTTCGAAGTAGTCGCCATGGTCGCAGATCTGCTGGATGATGATGGACACGTCGAACGGCGTGTTGAAGCCGGTCGGCGAGTTGAAGGCCTTTTTCAGGAGGGTGTTGATCTCCCAGGTCTTGCGGTTCAGGGGATCGCTGGTCTCCTGGAGCGGGGCGCCCACGCTGTTGTTGTCCGGAATGTAGGACAGGAGCCGGACCGCTGTCCGGAGGGCAGCCACCTCGTCGGAGACGGTCAGGTCGGCCACGCCCGATCTGCCGTGGACCTTGGGACCGCCGAGCTCATCGGGAGTGATGTCCTCGCCGAGAACCGATTTGACGACGCCGGGCCCGGTGAGGCCGAAGAAGGTGTCGGCGGGCTGGATGACGAAGCTCCCCTGCCGCGGCAGGTAGGAGCCGCCGCCGGCATTAAAGCCGAACATGCACATGATGGAGGGGACTACGCCGCTGATCTTGCGCAGCGCCGTGAACGCCTCGGCGTAGCCGTCGAGACCGCCGACTCCGGCCGGGACGAAGGCGCCTGCGGAGTCGTTCATGCCGATGAGGGGAATCCCCTTTTCGCCGGCCATGTTGAAGAGACGGGCCAGTTTGCTGCCGTTGGTGGCGTCGATGGAACCGGCGCGTACGGTAAAGTCGTGGCCGTATACCGCCACATCACGGCCGCCGATGTTGAGGATGGCGGTTACCAGCGAGGCGCCGTCCAGGTTTTTGCCCCAGTTCTGGTAGAGGACGTTGGGCTCCTTGTCGGTGAGCACCTTGATCCGCTCCCATACGGTCATCCGCTTTTTGAAGTGCTGCTTTTCGATCTGATCGATGCTGACCGATTTGATAGGGCGCTGGATCAGGTCGTACCCTTCCTTCATGGCTTCTTCATAGGGACCGGTCGTGCGTGAAATCTCCCCCGGGATGGTGAACTCCACTTTCTCGGGCGGGTCAAAGGGGTTGTTCAATGACGGTTTAGTTGCTTTCATGGACATCTCCGCAATCCTTCCGGTACGTGGATTTAGCTGCATGCGACTGCCGTGCTTCACACTTCATTCACACATCCTCCTCTGCGTAATGGATTCCAACATAAGTAGCCCGGGGTACCCGTCCCGTGCGGGCCGTGACCCGTAAATGCATCTGCCGTATACGGTGAGTTGTATAAAAAAAGGGGCACGTGTAGCGGACCGGCCCCATGAACCTGTTCGGATGGTACCCGTTCAACGGGTGACTACGGCGAGGACCTGTACTTCACTGCCGTCCTTGGAAAGGAGGCGATGTTTCAGGGAGGAATCAAAGTAGACGCAGTCACCCTCTTCCAGGACGACGCGCTCATCCTCAAGCAAAAGCTCAGCCGTTCCCTTCATGACGAACAGAAACTCCTCGCCGTCATGGCTGTAGGTGTTTTCTTCTGCGGCCTTTTCAGTGACCGTCAGCAGAAACGGCTCCATTTTTTTGTTTTGCTTGCGGAAGGAGAGTGATTCGTAGGAGTAGCCCTGGCTGGTTCCGGCCCGGGAGATAACGCGCGGGATGACCTTGCGTTCACCCCGGCGCACCACTTCGTAGCGGTGCTCCTCCTCATCCTCTGAGAAGAAAAGGCTGATCTTCACATCGAAGAACTTGGCGATCTTCGAAAGGGTGGCAATGGGCGGAGAAACGTTGTTGTTCTCGATTTGGGAGATGAGGGCCGGGGAAAAACCGGTTTCGCGCGCCACCGCCTGGAGCGTCAGCTTTTTGGCGAGACGGAGCTTTTTGATTTTTGCCCCGATATTATACTCGGTCATCCACCTCTCCGGAACACCCACAACGTCGTCGGCAGACGGAAGCGGTGTCGGCGCACCGGTTCCTTGTTTTTATTTTACGCCGTTGTGTTTTAAGAAATAGAACTGGTTTTTATTCGATTGTGTAATACCTCAATCAACCGTGTAATGTCAATAAAAGAATTTTTATCTTGGCTTAAGAGTTTATGGCGGGTGAGCGATGGCACGGGGGGGAGGGAGAGCGTCTCAACGGGGCATTGGGAGAACTAGAACGATTTTTTCGGGAGCATGTGGATAGGGGAGCGGGGCGTGCACCCCCGCTCCCCTGAATCGATTACTTTCCGAGCGCCCGGGCGAGCACTTCAAGGGTATGCATGACACGGGTGCGGTTACCCCGCTGCTTGAGCCCGTCGGAGAGCTGCATCATGCAGCCGGGACAACCGGTGACGACCGCGTCGGCACCGGTCTTTTCGATGGCCGCGCTCTTTCCCTCATTGATCTTCAGGGACGCGTCATAGTGATAGACATTGAAGGTGCCGCCAAGTCCGCAACATTTGTCGGCACCCTCCATCTCCGCGAGTTCGACCCCGGGAGAGCCTTTCAGTAGTTCGCGGGGCTGGCGGGTGATGTTCCTGGTCCGCAGGTGGCAGGGGTCGTGGTAGGTGATCTTCAGGCGCTCGCCCACCCCCGTTTCCTCCGGATGCAGCCCGAGCTGCTGGAGGAGTTGGGCCGCGTCGACCGTTTTGTCGGCAATGGCCCTGATCCGCGTTGCCAGCTCCGGGTGCCGCTTGCCGATGAGGGCGGGGTAGAATTTGTGGAGCGCCCCGCCGCAGGTGGCGCAGGCAGTCATGACATAGTCGGCCTCATACTTCTCGAGGGCCGCCAGGTTCTGTTCGGCAAGGCCGCGGACAGTGTCCAGGTCGCCGCCGGACATGCCCGGAAGACCACAGCATCCCTGTCCCTTGGGGATGATGACGGTGCATCCCAGGTGGCGGAACAGGGCCAGGGCTGCCTCGCCCACTTCGGTGTAGACGAAGTTGGTCATGCAGCCCACGTAGAAGACAACGCGGGGTTTGCCCGGCTCGCCCTGAATGACCTCCGGATGGCGGTCCATGAAGGGCTTGCGGGCGATCTGGGGAATGTGGCGACGGTTTCCCACAAAGGGAAGGGGGAAACGGAGCCGCAGCCCCGAGGTCTGGGGGACCTTGCGGAAAAAGAGCGGCCCCAGGATTGCGGCGGCAAGGGCTCCGAAGGACATCAGCCGGCGGTTCTTAATGACCTGCCCCACGGCCTTGTGGAAGGTGGTGAGCCCGCGGCGCCGGGCCAGGACTTCCCGGGCGGTGACGACGATCTCGTCGGTGGGCACGTCATTGGGGCACTTTTCCACGCAACTGCCGCAGAGCAGGCACTTGGACATGATCGCGTAGGTCTGGTCGTCCAGCCCCACGTCCCCCTTGAGGATGTGCTGGGCAACGGCCACCTTGCCGCGGGCCACGGCCGGCTCACGCTGCCAGGCTGCAAAGGCCGGGCAATGGGCGCGGCAGGCGCCGCACTTGACGCATTTCTTCAATTCGTTTTCGACTCGCTGCAAGGCAGACACGTTTGAGTCCTTCTGAATCATAAAAAGCCCTTATGAAACACAGAGCAGCCGAGCAACTGAGCTATGTTCGGGAAAAAGGTTTCTCTGTTGCTCTGTGTTGAAAAGAAGAATTTATCCTTCAATCTTCTCTCGGGAACATCTTCCCAGGATTGAGGATGTCGTTCGGGTCCAAAGCCTTCTTGACGGCCTGCATGGCCGCCACCTGGGCCGGCTTCAGCTCCAGGTGGATGTAAGGCTGCTTGGCCAGGCCAACACCGTGTTCGCCGGACATGGTACCGTTCAGGTCCAGGGCGGCCTGGAAGATTTCACCGATGGCTTGATGGGCCTTTTCCTCCTGCCCGGCCACGGATTTGTCGACCATGACGTTGACGTGGATGTTGCCGTCGCCCGCATGGCCGAAGTTGACGATGGGAATGTCGTACTTCTGCCGGATCCTGTCGATGGCGCGGATGACGTCCGGTACTTTCGAGCGCGGGACCACGATGTCCTCGTTGAACTTGTCCGGATTCACGTCCCGCAACGATGGCGACACCAGGCGCCGCACCTTCCAGAGGGCCTCGGATTCGGCCGCGTCCCGGGCGATCTTGCATTCCACGAGGCCCAGGGGCCTGATCAGGTCCTGGATGCGTGCCGCCTGCTTTTCGATCAGGTCCCGGTCTCCGTCCACCTCGATCAGGAGCACCGCCCGCCCCTCTGCCGGAATCCCCAGATTGAAGCGCTTCTCCACGCACTGAAGGGTGGCGTGGTCCATGAACTCGAGGGTCGTGGGAATGATCTTGTTGCCGATTATCGTGGAGACCGCCTTTGCCGCGCCGTCGATGGAATCGAAGATGGTCAGCATGGTCTTCTTGGCCTCGGGCAGCGGCAACAGCTTGAAGATGATCTTGGTGATGATCCCGAGGGTTCCCTCGCTGCCGCACAGGAGGCGGGTCAGGTCGTATCCGACCACTCCCTTGTAGGTTTCGCCGCCGGTGCGGATGATCTCGCCGGTGGGAAGCACCACTTCCAGACCCATGACGAAGTCGCGGGTGACGCCGTACTTGACGCAGCGGGGGCCGCCGGCGTTCTCGGCCACGTTGCCGCCCAAGGTGGAAAACTTGAGGGAGGCCGGATCGGGGGGGTAGAAGAGCCCCAGCTTTTCCACCTCCTGTTGGAACTGCTCCGTGACGACACCCGGCTCCACCTCGGCGACCAGGTTCTCGGTGTCGATGCGGAGGATGCGGTTCAGCCGGGTAACGACCAGGACGATGCCGCCCCCCTTGGGGAGCGCGCCGCCGGTGAAGCCGCTGCCGGCGCCCCGGGGAAAGACCGGAAAGCGCTCCGCATTGGCCAGCTTCAGGATGGCGGCGATCTCCTCCGGCGAGCCCGGGTGGACCACGGCGTCGGGGAGAAATTCCATCTGGGTGGCGTCATAGCCGTAGCAGAGCAGATCCTGGCGGTCGGTCGCCACGTTGTCGGTGCCGACGATTAGTTTCAATTCTTGAATGATGCGGGAATCAATCATTGTTGCAATGTCCTTTGTAGGGGCGATCCTTGTGATCGCCCAAGATCGGGCAAACACGAGGTTTGCCCCTACATCGTTATCGGCAGCACCGTCCCCCCCTCGGGGATGACGTAGGCGGCATAGTCGGCCGGGAGCAGGCCCGTCGCCGTTGCCATGGCCTCGTCGAGGGTCCTGGCGGGGGTCATTCCCATGGCCCGCACCTCCTCCGGGGGAAGGTCAGAAACCAGGATGATGCTGAAGGTTCGGGCCTTTTGCAGCAGCGAGTAAGCGGTCTGGCCGTTGATTTCGTAGTGGCTTCGCAGCCGCGCTTCAAAGGCATCCAGTCCCGGAACCGGAACCAGTCGAAGAACGTTGCATTGCCGTAGCCGTCCCGGCACTGGGCCAGCAGGATCATGACGCCTCCCCTGCGGAGGGCCTGACAGCCGTACTCCATGGACTTGTGGGACTGGATGACGTTGATGTCCTTGGGGTAGCCGCCGCAGGAAACGACCACCAGGTCAGCCTGCTTCTCCAGGGGAAAGGAGAACCGTTCGGCATAGAAACGGCACCCCTCTTCGTGTGCCTCGCGCCAGTGGCCGGCAAAGGCGGCGATGATTCGCTTGGCGGGGGACAGGACCGTGTTCAGGATGAATTCGGGGGCCACCATGGCACAGGCCTCGACCATGGCCCGGTGGACCGGGTTGCCTTCCAGGTTGCCGGTGGTGGCCAGAGGGTTTCTGCCGGTGCCTTCGCCGGGATTCAGAACGGCGAAATGGCTCGCCATGCAACTGGCACGGCCTGCCACGCCTGGCAGGATGCTCTTGCGTCCTCCGCCGAAGCCGGCAAAGTAGTGGAAGCCGATGGCTCCGGTGAGGATCACCCGGTCGGCCTCCGCCACCGTGCGGTTCACCACCACGTCGATGCCGGTGGATGTGCGGCCGACCATGACGAGCTTGCCGGGGTCGTCACACTCGTGGTCCGTGATGCGAATCCGGCCGTAGAGGGGGCCCGCGATCCGCCGATGTTCGTGTTTCATCTGCTTGCGGTGGATGCCGAGGGCCACGACGATTTCCATGTCGCGCTCCCGGATACCTGCGGCCGCAAGACGCTCCACCAGGAGCGGGAGGTAGATCTCGCTCCCGGTGTAGCGGGTGATGTCCGAGGTGACGATGACGACACGTTCGCCCGGCCTGAAGGTGGCGATGGTGTCGGCGCAGCGGTCCAGGGCTTCGGAGATGATGGCTGCCGGGTCGCCGTCCGGGTCGGGCGCCGACGGGCGGATGACGCCCATGAGACGCTCGGGGGGGATTGCCAGGGGGAATGAAGTGTCGCCGTACTTCAGGTCCATGGGGTTCGATGATACAGGTTCGTGCAGCAAAGCGCAAGAAAGCCGGAACAGGCGGGGCACGCGGGGCCGCGCCCGTTCCGGTGCGAATTTACGGGGCCACGGGGGTCAGAATCCCTTGTGGTACTCGATGACCTGCCGGGCAAAGGTGCGACCGAATTCGAAGGCGCCCTCCTCGTCGGCCCGGGAAGGACGATAGGGTATCTGGTATCCCGGCTCGACGGCCTGCAGTCCCATTTTCTTGAATTCTTCATAGGCGTCCCGCACCGCGCCTCCGCCCCAACCGTAGCTGCCGAAGGCGCCCACGAGCCGGTTCTTGGGCCGCAGTCCCCGCAGGTGGGTCAGGAATTCGGCCACGGAGGGGTAGAGGATGTTGTTCAGGGTCGGCGAGCCGATGAGGGCGCCGCGCGATTTCCAGAACTCCTTGATGGCGACGCTCATGGGGGTGGCCCGCAGCTTTACGACGCGGCAGTCGAGCCCTTCGGCCCTGATTCCCTCGGCAATGGGGACCGCCATCTTCTCGGTGCTCTGCCACATGGTGTCGTAGATGATGGCGACCGATTCGTTCGCTTTTCCATTGGCCATGTCCAGGTACATATTGAGGACCTTGCCCGGGTTGGCACGCCAGATGAGGCCGTGGTCCGGTGCGATGATGTCGATGTCGAATCCCTTTGCCTGGATTTCCGCTATCTTGGTTTTGATCATCTGGCCGAAAGGCATCAGGATGTTGGCGTAGTAGTCGACGACGGCGTCTTCGAGTTCAGCGGCCGAATCGCTCTTCTCGAATTCGTCGTCGAACCGGCTGGCCGAGGCCACGTGCTGGCCGAACGCATCCTGGGTGAACAGGATACGGTCCTGGCGCGAATAGGTCACCATGGAGTCGGGCCAGTGGAGCATGGGGGTTTCCAGGAACTCCAGGGTGCGGGAGCCGATGGAGAGGGTGTCGCCGGTCTTGACCGTTTTGACGCTCCAGTTTGAAAGGTCGAAGAACCGCTCAAGGCCTTTACGACCCTTTTCGGATATGTAGATTGTCGCCTGGGGAGCCAGGGCCATGATCCGGTCAAGGCTGGACGCGTGGTCGTTTTCGATGTGGTTGATGATGATGTTCTTGATCCGTGCCGGATCGACAATTCCGGCGATGTTCTTGATGGTCAGGTCGGCGAAATCGTACTTCACCGTATCGATGAGGGTGATTTCCTCGTCCATGATGAGGAAGTTGTTGTAGGTGGTGCCGCGCGGGGTTTCATAACCGTGGAAGTCGCGCACCGCCCAGTCAACGGCGCCCACCCAGAACACACCTTGTCTTATTTCAACAGCTTTCACTGGCGTAACCTCCTTCTGTGTCGGTTGGGAGTGATGATTCCGTGCTCTTGAAACATGAACGGCCCTCACCAAAGGGGGAGGGCCGGAGGGGCGTGGAGGCGTCTCTGCATCCAGGCCGCCGGTTCCTGCTACATCTCGGTGAGTACTTTCTCGTCGTACAGGGCTTCGACCTTCAGCTTGTGGCCCTTTTCCACATCGGCGAGCACCATGAGCATCCGCTTGAGTTTCGGGTCGTCGGTCATTTCGGACGCGGCCATGTAGAGTTTGTAGGCCGATTCCTCGGTCTTCATGGCATAGCGGAGAATCTCCGGGTAGTCCATGTCCTCCCTGAACGGAAGGTCGACCATGTACTCGGCCAGCTTCATGTCAGGCCGTTCTGCAAAGGTGTAGCGCTCGGCACCTTCGATGTTCAGGTTCTCAAAGGCGTGCTTGTGACCCGCCTCCTCATGGGCCATCTCTTCGAACATCTTGCGTGCCGCTATGCTTGTGGCCTTCTCTGCCGCCGTCTTGTACAGGCGGTAGGCGGTTTCTTCCCGTTGAACGGCGAAGCGGATAATGTCTTCCAGTGTTGCGAACTCCATCTATCAACCCTCCCTGGCGCAACGGATCCTTGATGTCATGCAGTGAAACCGGGTCTTCTCAGGTTATTTCTTCGAATTGATCAGGACCGACGCCGCACACGGGACAGGTGTCGGGCGGTTCGGGGCCTTCGTGGATGTAGTCGCAGACAACGCAACGCCATTTTTTCATGAAATCCCTCCTTTTGTCAGAGACTGATCTAACGACAGTCGGCGCACAGCCCGCTGAAGTTGATGGAGTAGTCGGTGATGGTGAACCCCCCGATCTCGCCGGTCGGCATCGGAAGCGCGTTGAGCTGGGGGTCGTGAATGTCGCTTACCCGCTGGCACCGGGAACAGACCGCGTGATGGTGACGCTCGGTGTCTGCATCGAATCGGGCCTTTGCCTCCGGATTGCTGATCTTTTGCGCGACCCCGATGCCCACCAGGGTCTCCAGGACACGATACACCGTTGTCCGGGAGATGCCGCGCAGACGGCCCTTGACCGTATCATACAATTGATCGGCCGTGGGGTGGTCGGTCCGTTCCGCCAGTGCCTCCATGATGACCCGGCGCTGGACGGTCATGGCGAACCCGTTTTGGCGGCACCCCGTTTCGAGGGCCTGAAGCTTTGATTCTTTGAATTGAATTTTCTGTTCCATGTGATTGGTATTTTATTGCATTTGGGAGTCTACGTCAATAATTGTTCAATACTATCAGGCTTTGCACGAGTCAACAAGCCTCTTTGCACTATTGCCGCCACAGGGGGCGCATAAGGCATTTTAACATTGACAATTCGCATGGTTTCCTATAACAATTTTTCGTTTTTCGCTCTGCGGACGCGGGGCTTTTTTTGCGGAAACACGGCCTGTTCGGCTATCTATCATAGGAGGTTGGTTCATGGAACAGTATGCAGTCTATTTCGCCTTGGCCTGTGCTGCGGCGGCCGTTGTCTACGGCCTCGCCTCGGCCCAGTGGATCCTGGGGCTCCCCCAGGGGAACGAGCGGATGCGCCAGATCGCCGCAGCGGTCCAGGAGGGTGCCGGCGCTTACATGAAGCGCCAGTACACCATCATCGCCGTGGTCGGCGTGGTCATGTTCATTGCCCTGTTCGCCACGCTGGGGATGAAAACCGCGGTCGGTTTCGCCATCGGCGCCGTTTTCTCCGGCCTGACCGGCTTCATCGGCATGTTCGTTTCGGTCCGCGCCAATATCCGGACCACTGAAGCCGCCAAGTCCGGCATCCACAAGGCTCTCAACGTGGCCTTCAAGGGCGGGGCAATCACCGGCATGCTGGTGGTCGGCCTCGGGCTCCTGGGTGTGGCCGGTTACTATCTGGTGCTGCAGCAACTGATGCCCGGCGCTCCGGTCAAGGATATCGTGAGCCAACTGGTGGGCCTCGGCTTCGGCGGCTCCCTGATCTCGATCTTCGCCCGTCTCGGCGGCGGTATTTTCACCAAAGGGGCCGACGTGGGTGCCGACCTGGTTGGCAAGGTTGAAGCCGGCATTCCCGAGGACGATCCGCGCAACCCGGCGGTCATCGCCGACAACGTGGGCGACAACGTGGGCGACTGCGCCGGCATGGCCGCCGACCTGTTCGAAACCTATGCCGTTACCCTCATCGCCGCCATGCTGCTGGGCGCCATTGCCTTCAACAACTTCTCCGGCGCGGTGACCTATCCGCTGATCCTCGGCGGCATCTCCATCATCGCCTCCATCATCGGCACCTTCTTCGTCAAGCTCGGCGCCAGCCAGAAGATCATGCCCGCCCTCTACAAGGGTCTGATCGCCTCCGGCGTCATCGCCTGTATCGCCTTCTACTTCGTCACGGTTCAGATGTTCCCCGAAGGGAACCCCACGGGCTACTCCGCCACCAGCATCTTCATCTCCGCCATCGTCGGCCTGGTGGTCACCGGTGCCATCTTCTGGATCACCGAATACTACACCGCCACCGAGTACGCCCCGGTGAAGCACATTGCCCAGGCCTCCACCACGGGCCACGCCACCAACATCATCGCAGGCCTCGGCGTTTCCATGAAGTCCACGGCCATGCCGATCATCGTCATCGCCGCCGGCATCATCGTGGCGTTCCAGTGCGCCGGCGTGTACGGCATCGCCATTGCCGCCGTGTCCATGCTGTCGCTGACGGGTATCGTCGTTGCCATGGACGCCTACGGCCCCATCACCGATAACGCCGGCGGCATCGCCGAGATGGCCGAACTGGACGATTCGGTCCGCGCCGTCACCGACCCCCTGGACGCCGTGGGCAACACCACCAAGGCCGTCACCAAGGGCTACGCCATCGGTTCCGCCGGTCTGGCCGCGGTCATTCTCTTCACCTCCTACGTGGACGAGCTGAAGCTGGCGGGGCAGAACATCGAGTTCAGCCTGGCCGACCCCTACATCATCGTTGGTCTCTTCCTGGGCGGCATGCTGCCCTACTACTTTGCCGCCCTCTGCATGGAGGCGGTCGGCAAGGCCGGCGGCTCGGTCGTTGAAGAGGTCCGCCGCCAGTTCCGCGAGATCAAGGGGATCATGGAAGGCACCGGCAAGCCCGACTATGCCGCCTGCGTCGACATCGTCACCAAGAGCGCCCTCAAGGAAATGGTGATCCCGGGCATCATTCCCATCGCCGCACCGGTCATCATCGGCTTTACCCTCGGCCCCAAGGCCCTGGGGGGCGTGATCGTCGGCACCATCGTCACGGGCATTTTCGTCGCCATTTCCATGACCACCGGCGGCGGTGCCTGGGACAACGCCAAAAAGTACATCGAGGACGGCTATCACGGCGGCAAGGGTGGTGAAGCCCACAAGGCTGCCGTCACGGGCGACACCGTGGGCGACCCCTACAAGGATACCGCCGGCCCGGCCGTCAACCCCATGATCAAGATCATCAACATCGTGTCGCTTCTCATTGTGCCGCTTCTGGCCAAGATGGGCTAACGAGCGGCACTATCTTCTGCTGAAAAAAGGGCGGCCTCTGAAGGGGCCGCCCTTTTTCCGTCCAGCGCGCCGGTTATTCGTCCCGTGGCAGGGCCAGAATCGCATTGATTAAACCACGCAATATATGACATTTTGAATATAAATAGAGCAGATAGGAGGTTGCAGATGCCGATATACGAATATCGCTGTGAGGACTGTGGCGGGACGTTTTCCCTGCTCCAGAAGATGGGCACGGGCGAGCGCGAGACATCCTGCCCTGCGTGCGGTTCCGACCGGGTCAGAAAACTCATCTCCGCCCCCGCCGTGGGCAGCTCGGCCGGCGGTGCGCCGGCGGTCGGCCACGCCTGTTCCATTGGCGGCGGCTGAGGCCCGCTCCGCTGAGCCGTGAGCTCGGCCCGCACGACTCCATGACGCGAAAAGAGCGGCCCCTGACGCTGGGCCGCTCTTGTTCATGGGGGTGAAGAAATCCCGTGAGTTTTCCGATTATTCCCGCACGTATGTGTCCTGGTCCGACTCGTGGACCATGGTCATGACGTGCCGATACTCCTCCTCGATCAGCGCCAGATGCTTTTCCGTCTCCTTGATGACCTGTTGGAAAATTCCCTTGACCAGGGGATCGATAATGTCCTTGGCAAGGACGGTGTACTGGTCGATGCAGGCCTTCTCTTCTTTCAGGGCTATTTCGAGCGCTTTCTGCTCGTGGGTTTCCTCATCGATGGCCTTCACGAGCGCCATGTAGGTCGGATTCTTGGTGTCGACCGGCTGGGCCATGTAGGCAGCGATGTCGCCGAAATCGCCCCCCTTGTAGTGGTCGAAGAATGCCTTGAGGTGGCCGACTTCTTCATTGGCGAGCAGGTCGAAGACTTTCCTGGCCCGTTCATTCTTGGTAACGGTCGCTGCCTTGCGGTAGAAGTCCATGCTGTCCTTTTCACCCTTGATTGCCAGCTTAAGAGCTTCCTGTACCGAATATTCCTTGCCCATGAAGTATTCCTCCTTTCATCCCATCATATCGATTGTGTAAACACAGTATAGCGGCAGTTATGCGCCGTTCAACCGGTCAACGCAATTTTCAACGGGGCTCCAGCAGGTCGTTCACCACGATGCCGGCCATGGTGAGTCCGAATATGCTGGGGATGAAGGAGATGCTGCCGAGGATCGTCCGGCGGTGCTCACAGGAGAACCGTTGTTCCTCTTTGTTGGGGCAGATGCAGTCGGATCTGCACCCGGCATCAGGCATGGCCTGTTCGCGATACTCTTCGGTGGAGTAGACCACTTTGACACCGTTTGTGATCCCCTGCTTGCGGAGGAGCTTTCGCACCACCTTGGCCATGCGGCAGGTGCTCGTCTGGGCAATATCCGCCGCCCGGATCCTGGTGGGGTCGAGCTTGTTGGCGGCCCCCATGCTTGAGACGATGGGCAGCCCCCGCTCCTTGCAGCTTCTGATCAGGTGGAGCTTGCTCGTGATGTGGTCGATGGCGTCCACCACGTAGTCATGACCCCCCGAAAGGAGGAAGTCGCTGTTCCCCGCCTCGTAGAAGTCCTTGTGGGGGACAATGTCCGTCCGGGGATTGATGAGGCGGAGGCGTTCGGCCATGACCTGCACCTTGGCGCGCCCCACGGTCCCGTCCAGGGCGTGGAGCTGCCGGTTGACGTTGGTGAGGCAGATATCGTCGAAATCGACGAGGACCAGCCGGCCGATCCCGGCACGGCAGAGGGCCTCTGCCGCGAAGCTGCCGACCCCGCCGAGGCCGAACACGGCAACAGTCGAGCCGTGCAGCCGCTGAAGCCTTCGGGGCCGATCAGGATCTCGGTGCGTGAAAAACGGTGAAGGGACATGGGGTACCTCGGTGTCAGTGCAACGGGTTAGATTGTGTCGATCCGGCGGAAGAGCCAGAGGGCGTTTCGGGTTGTCTGGGCGGCGAGTTCCCGGATGGTCGTTCCCCGGAGCTCCGCCACCCGTTGTGCCGTCTCCGTGAGGAATGCCGGCTCGTTGGGGCACCCGTGCCGGGAGCTGGGCGTCATGTCGGGGGCATCGGTCTCCAGAAGCAGCCGGTCCGCCGGGATGATGCGTGCGATTTCCAGCGGACGGACCGCGTTTGGGCGTGTCACCACTCCTGAAACGGCGATGTGGAGCCCGAGCTTCAGGCACTCTGCCATGATTTCGGCGCTCCCGGAAAAGGCGTGCATCACGCCGCCGATGCGGGAGATATGCTCTTCGCGCAGGATGGCAAGCAGGTCGGTAAAAGCGCGGCGGCAGTGAATCAGAACGGGTGCACCGGCCTCTACCGCCACGCGGAGCTGGGCCCTGAAGGCCGCCTGTTGAACGGGGCGGGGAACGGCGCAGAGGTAGTCGAGGCCGATTTCACCGACGGCAACGGCATCACGCGCCAGTTCTGCGAGCCGGGCGAGGGTCTGCTCGTCGGCCCGGTCCGCGTACATGGGATGGATGCCGAAGGCGGCGGAAACACGGGAGTACCTGTGGGGCAGGAGGGCGATCTCATCCCATCCCTCCGGGGCAACGCCGGGGACGATGATCCGGTCGACGCCGGCATGGCGAGCCGAAGCCAGGACCTCGTCGAGGCGTCCTCGCAGGGGCGGGGCGTCCAGGTGGCAATGGGTGTCGGTGAGCAAGGGCTCCATTCAGCTCTACTGCCCCGTGAACGTGGCTCAGGCAGGTGCCGCGACGTGGCGGACCATCTCGGCGGCGAGGGCCGCCAGGGTGTACTCCTGCGGCTCGATATGGACCTGCAGTCCCAGCTCGCGGCAACTGCGGGAGGTGATGGGACCGATGGAGGCTATGGTTACCCCTTCCAGCAGGTGGAGCATTCTGTTCTCGCCAAGAATGGCCGCCAGGTTCTGCACGGTGGACGAGGAGGTAAATGTTACGCAGTGAACGCGCCGGGCCTCCAGTTCCTCGACAACGCCGGCCGGGAGCGCCTCGGGCGTGGCGTTGCGGTAGGCGATCGGTGCCTCGACCTGGGCGCCGAAGGCTGCAAGGCCCGTGGGGATCACGTCCCGCGCCCGGTCACTTTTGGGGAACAGGACCCGTTTGCCGGCCAGCGGCACGTCGCGAAGCACGTCAATAACCCCTTCTCCTTTATAGTCTGCGGCCACCAGGTCGGGCCGGATCCCGTAGGGGGCAAGGGCCTCGGCCGTTTTCGGGCCCACGACGCAGATCCGGCAAGCTCCCAGGGCGCGCGAGTCGCGACCCGCGGCGGCCAGCCGCTGGAAGAAGAAGCGTACGGCGTTGAATGAGGTGAAGATGGCCCAGTCAAAGGTATCGATGCGGCTGATGGCGTTGTCGAGGTCTTCCCAGCTCTCGGGCGGCACGATGGCGATGGTGGGGCACTCCAACACCCGTGCGCCCAGGGACCGGAGCATGGCGCTGAACTCGCCCGCCTGGTCGGCGGCGCGGGTGACCATGATACTGCGGCCGAAGAGGGGCCGGTTGTCGAACCAGCGAAGCGTTTCACGAAGCCGGACCACCTCGCCCACAACGGTTATGGCCGGTGCCTTGAACCCTGTGCGGCGGACCTTGTCGGCGATGTCGGCCAGCGTTCCCACCAGAACTTCCTGCTCCGGCCGGGTTCCCCAGCGGACAAGGGCCACCGGGGTGTCGGCGCGCCGGCCGTGGGCCATGAGGTTCTCCGTAATGTGCGGGAGACTCTTCACTCCCATGTAGAACACAACGGTGCCGCTGCCGAGTGACAGCCCTTCCCAGTCGATGTCCGACGATTCCTTGCCCGGGCTCTCGTGTCCCGTGACAAAGGCGACCGATGTGGTGACGTTGCGGTGGGTGAGGGGGATGCCGGCGTAGGCCGCAGCCCCGATTCCCGCGGTCACTCCCGGCACCACCTCGAAGGGTACGCCGGCGGTGACCAGGGCCTCGCACTCCTCGCCGCCCCGGCCGAAGACAAAGGGGTCGCCTCCCTTGAGGCGCGCCACGATGCGTCCTTCAAGCGCCTTGCGGACCAGGAGCTCATTGATCTGCCACTGGGCCCGGTTGTGTTGACCCCCCACCTTGCCGGCATAAATGAGTTCCGCATCGGGACGGGCGAAGGAGAGGAGCTCGTCGTTGGCCAGATAGTCGTAAATGACCACATCGGCCCGCGCGATGCATTCCCGGCCCCGAACCGTGATGAGGCCCGGGTCGCCGGGGCCGGCGCCGATGAGGTAGACAAGACAATTGTTACGGGACGCTGTGGACATGGTCATTGTGCAAAAAAGCCGACCACAGGGGGCACAGAGAATTTCAGAGGAAGAAGGTCCGGGCAGGTTTCCTCTGAATCCCTCCATGTCCCCTGTGGCCGGAGACGGTGAAGCGGATGGACGATTAGACCGGGATTTCCTTCTCCCGGGACACTTCCCGCTGGTAGACCTCGGCAAGAATTTCGTGCCCGCCGTCGGTGAGGAGCTTCTCGGCCAGGGCGATGCCGAGCTTCTCGCACTCGGTCACCGGCCCCGAGATGCTCTCCTTGACGGAACGGGTGCCATCCACGGAGGCGATGAAGCCGGTCAGGACGAGGGAATCTCCGCTCACCTGGCCGTGGGCGGCGATGGGAACCTGGCATCCCCCCTCGCAGCGCCAGAGCAGTGCCCGCTCGGCCCGTACCGCGTGGGCGGTGTCCGGGTGGTTGAAAAAGTCGATGGTTTCCCGGACGGCCTGATCGTCGAGGCGGCACTCCAGGCCCAGGGCGCCTTGACCAATGGCCGGCAGGGAGAGGTCCACGGGCAGATATTCGGTCACCGCATCGGTGAATCCGAGGCGCTTGAGGCCTGCGGCGGCCAGGATGACGGCGTCCAGCTTGTCCTCGGTGAGCTTCCGGATGCGCGTCTCCACGTTGCCGCGGATGATCACCATTTCCAGGTCGGGACGGACCTTGAGAAGCTGGGCCTGGCGGCGCAGGGCCGACGTGCCGATCTTTGCCCCCCGGGGCAGGTCGGCAAAGGCCACGCCGTTGGAAATGACAGCATCGCGGGGATCTTCGCGCTCGGTGATGCAGACCAGCCCGAGACCTTCGGGAAACTCGGTCGGCACGTCCTTCATGCTGTGCACGGCGATGTCGATCTCGCCCCTCAGCATCGCCTCCTCGATCTCTTTGACGAAGAGGCCCTTGCCGCCCACCTGGGCCAGGGGGACGTCAAGGATCTTGTCGCCGGTGGTCTTGATCTTCACCAGCTCGACCTCCATGCCGGGGTAGCGTTTTTCCAGCTCGGACTTGACCCAATTGGCCTGCCAGAGAGCGAGCTGGCTCGCCCGGGTTCCGATTCTGAGGCGGTTAAGTGCCATAGGTTTCCGGTCTCCTTACTGTCTCGTTAATGGGGTAGCACATACATGCAGCAGAGGGGCCGAGCGGGTTACTCCTCAAGCTCCAGGCTTCCTTCGGGTTCCGGAAGCTCGGTCTGGAGATCGAAGAGGGTGCGCAGGGCGTCCACGTAAAGATCGGTCCTCCCCCCCTGGCCGGTCCGCTTGAGGGTGGCGGTGGGAGGGTGGAGGAGTTTGTTGACGATGGCGGCAGTGAGTGCCTCCAGCCGCTTTGCTCCATCGGGGGGCAGGTCTTTCCAGGCCGAGAGGGTCTTTTCCAGCTCGGCCCGGCGGACATCCTCGAATTTGGAGCGCAGGGCCACGATGGTCGGCGTGACCTCAAGGCTTGATATCCACTTGTAGAACTGGCCGATCTCCTCCTCGATGATGCCTTCCGCCTTCTTGGCCTCCTCGGCCCGTAGCTGGAGGTTGGAGGCGACCACGTTCTGGAGGTCGTCCATGTCGTAGAGATAGACGTTCTCCACGTCGTTGACCTTGGGATCGATATCCCGCGGGACGGCGATGTCTATGAAAAACATGGGCTTCATCTTCCGGCGGCGGATCACTTCTTCGATGTCCTTGGGCCGGATGATGTAGTGGGTGGCACCCGTGGAGGAGAGTACGATGTCCGCCTTGTGGAGCTGGTCAAAGAGGTCCTCGAAGTGGATCGCCTTCCCCTCGAACTCCTCGGCAAGCCGTTCGGCCCGCTCGTAGGTCCGGTTGGTGACCATGACGCCGCGTACCCCGTTGGTCAGGAAGTGTTTTGCCGCCAGCTCGCACATCTCCCCGGCACCGATGAGCATGACGGTCTTGTCGGAAAGGTCGCCGAAGATCTTGCGTGCCAGCTCCACGGCGGCAAAGGATACCGAAACGGCCGACGAAGCAATCTTCGTCTCGGTACGGACCCGCTTGGCCACGGAAAATGCCTTGTGCAGGAAACGGTTGAGGATGATGCCCGAAGTCTTGAATTCCGCGGCATAGCCGTAGGCGGTCTTGATCTGGCCGAGGATCTGGGGTTCGCCCACGACCATGGAGTCAAGGCTTGCCGCCACCCGGAACACGTGCCGTATGGCCGCTTCCCCGTGATGACTGTACAGGTGGGGCTCAAGAACCTCGACGGGAACACCGTGATAGTCGCCCATGAAGCGTTTGAGCCGCGCCATGCCGCCGGCCACGTCTCGGGTCGAGGCGTAGAGTTCGACCCGGTTACAGGTAGAGACGATTACCGCCTCGGCGATGTCATCAATGGCGACGAGCGTCCTCAGGGGGTTTTCCATCTGGGTTGGCGAAAAAGCGACTTTCTCGCGAATCTCCACGGAGGCTGTTTTGTGCGAGAGCCCCACCACAACAATGTTCATGTCAGTATGCCTCTTCTCTCACTTGTAGCTGTGCAATCCCGACATGAAGAGGTTCACGCCGAGGAAGGTAAAGAGGAGCACGAAAAAGCCGATAATGGCGAGCCAGGCCGCTTTTTTGCCGCGCCAGCCGGTGGTGAGCCGGCCGTGGAGCAGCGCCGCATAGACGAACCACGTAATGAGGGACCAGGTTTCCTTCGGGTCCCAGCTCCAGTAAGTGCCCCAGGCGGTTTCAGCCAGATTGCGCCGCTGATGATCGCGAAGGTGAGGAGCGGGAAGCCGAGGGTGAGGCAGCGGTAGTTGATTTCGTCGAGCACGTCCAGGGAGGGAAGCTTCTGATAGAGCGCGCCGAGCTTTTTGTTTTTGAGAAAGTGTTCCTGAATGAGGTACATGATGCTGCGCCGAAGGCCACCGCGAAGGCTGCGTAGCCCAAGAACGCCATGACCGTATGAATGGCGAGCCAGCGGCTCTTGAGAACCGGATTGAGAGGCGAGATGGCCGTGGGGAAGCCGGTGGAGCCGATCAGGATCAAGAGCACGAGGGGCGTAATGAAGGAGCCGAGGATGATGGTGCGGTACTTGCGCTCAAAAACCAGATAAACCCCCGCGATTGCCAGGCCGAAAAAAGAGAGCGACTCGTGGAGGTTGGTAATCGGCGTGTAGCCCGCCTCGATATAGCGGTCCACGGTATAGACGGCATGGACAGCGAACCCGCCGGTCAGTACCCATCGGGAGACCTTGCCGAGCACCTCCCGCGGCTTGACGAGAAACGCGAGATAGGCGGCGCTCGCAGCGAGGTAGAGCAGCAGGGTTGCGACAAAAAGAACGGCGTTCATGGGGAGTCCTTTCTCCCGAATCCCAGGTTTTCCAAGGTACAGTCGGGACCGGCGATGCGCGCGAGGGTTCGGTCCAGTTCCTCGAAGTTCCGCGATCTGACCATTTCAGGCAGCGGTGCAGCGGACAGGTCGTGCAAAATGTTCTTATTGTATGCGGCGTTTTTTGACGCAGTCAACAGCTTTTCACGAATCGCGCCAAGTATGAGCAGGGCTTCAGCATATTCCTGGCCAATGGTGCCGGCGATGTCATCCCTGACGCGTGCCGCGAAGCCGGGGACGCCGCCGCCGGTGGAGACGGCGATCACCAGGTCGCCTCGCCTGAGGACGGCCGGGCTGATGAAACTCCCCCGTTCGGGGGCGTCGATAACGTCAACGGGAATCCCCCTGTCATGGGCCTCCGCGGCCACGGCCCGGTTCACAGCCGGATCGTCGGTGGCGGCATAGACAAGCACCGAGCCCGCCAGGTCGCCGTCTGCATAGGGCCGCTGTGCCAGGCAGATCAAGCCGTCATTGGCCAGCTCCAGCAACTGCGCATCAAGCCGGGGGGCAATGACCGTCACCCGGGCACCGGCCTCCAGCAAGGAGAGGCACTTGCGCCTGGCAACCCTTCCGCCGCCCACGACGGTCACGGGACGACCGGTCACGTTGAGGTTGATGGGGAGAAATGTCATGAGCTTGTTTCCCCGGTGTCAATAAAATATGCCATAATAGGTCCTGGTGTAGCAGATTTCACCACGTTTGCCAAGGGTGGCGCGTTTGCCGGAAACGGCACTCTGCGGTGGGAAGCGCGCCGATTGCGACCGATTTCCTCCTTGATGTTTTGAGGTCGCTCGGCTATATTCTAAAACTACTATTCTTTTCGGCAAAGGAGGCTTTCATGGCCAGCGACAAAGTCCTCACATTCAGTGACGATACCTTCGATAACGAGGTGCTCAAATCACCCGTTCCGGTTCTCGTTGATTTCTGGGCCACCTGGTGCGCCCCCTGCAAGGCCATCGCTCCAGTCATCGATGCCATTGCCGACGAATTCGACGGAAAAGTGAAGGTCGGCAAGGTCAATGTTGATGACAACCCCGGAACCCCGGGCAAGTATGGCGTACGCGGCATCCCCACCGTTATCCTCTTCAAGGAGGGCAAGGTCGTGGATCAGGTGGTGGGGGCCGTGCCCAAAGCCCAACTTGAGGCGCTTATCAAAAAAGCGCTGTAATCGGTACAAGAGGGAATCTTATGAAGGTTACCGGTATCCTTGGGGCCGTCGCGGCAGCGGCCTTCGTTATTGTGAGCGGATTCGCATCGCCGTCCTTCGCCCTGCCCAAAAAGGGTGAGCCGGCTCCTCCCCTCAAGGTGGTGAGCACGTCCGGCCAGCCCATCAGTCTGGCCAATTACAAGGGCTATGTGCTGGTGGTCGACTTTTTCGCCACCTGGTGCCCCCCTTGCCGGGATGCCATCCCCCACCTGGTAACCCTCAATCGCAAATACGGCAAGCAGGGTCTCCAGATTCTCGGCCTCTCTCTCGACGAGGGAGACGAGAAGGGAGTCAAGGATTTCATCGTCAGCAAGCGGATCAACTATCCCGTTGCCCTGGCATCTGGTGACATCCAGACCGACTACGGGCTCCGGTCGCTGCCGACGGTGTACGTCATCGACAAGAAAGGTAACGTGGCGGAAAAGTTCATGGGTGGCTCCGATGAGACCTTGAGAAAAATGGAAGACCTGGTGAAGAAGCTGCTGGCTGAGAAGTAGGGCGCTTCGGCTCACTCTGTCCGCACACAAGGCGGCCTCCCGCACGGGGGCCGCCTTGTGTTTTCAGGGCCTGCGTCTATGGAGCCTCGGACTCTTCGCCGTGGAGAGCCTTCCAGATGGCATCCGCCAGGGCGGGTGAGACGGAGGGGACGGTGGCAAGCTGTTCTCGGTCCGCCTCGCGCAGTGCCCTGATGCTGCCGAAACGTTTCAGCAGTTCACGTTTGCGTTTTTCGCCGATACCGGGGATGCCTTCCAGGATCGATCGGATCGAGCCTTTGCCGCGCAGTTTCTGGTGATAGGTTATGGCAAAGCGATGAGCTTCGTCCCGGATTCGTGCCAGGAGCAGAAGCGGTGCACCGTTCTGCCGGAGCACCACCGGGTTGCGGCGGCCGGGGAGAAAGACCCGTTCGTCGCTCCGGACCACCTCATTATCGGACATATTTCGTTCTACCCTGCTTTTTGCCAGGGAGACGGCATCAATGCCGTGAAGCCCCAGCTCCTCCAGGATTGCGGTCAGCACATTCAACTGCCCAATTCCCCCGTCAATCACGATGAGGTCCGGCCGATCGTCCCCGCCGTGTCCGTCCCTGAAGCGCCGGGACAGAACTTCGTGCATCATGGCGAAGTCGTCGGTGCCGGGAACGGTCCGTATCCGGTAGCGGCGGTACCCCGTCGTGTCCGGAGCGCCATTCTGAAACCGGACCCTGCTTCCCACGGAATAGCGGCCCTGGATGGTGGATATGTCGTAGCATTCGATCCGTCGGGGAAGATTGGCCAGGTGGAGCTTTTCCTTGAGCTCTCCGAGAACCTGCTCCATGCCGGAGTCCTTTTCCCTCTTTTCACGCAGGTACGCCTCGGCGTTTCTCGCCGCCAGCCTGACCAGTTCTGCCTTGGTCCCTCGCACGGGGTGGCGGAGAACGGTCTTTTTACCCCGCCGTTCCGTTAGCAGTTCCCCGAGGGGATCCGTGTCGTCCACGGTGAAGGGGATGAGGATTTCATCGGGGATGACGACATCCCTGTTGTAGTAGACGGACAGGAATGACGAGAGCCCCTCGGCGTCATCCATTTCCCAGTCCAGGAAATAGTTGCGGCTCCCCATGAGACGGCCGCCGCGGTAGAACAGAATCGAGACGGAGAGGTCTGTGACGTCGCGAAAGAATCCGACCACGTCCGTGTCCCTGTCGCCGGCCACCATCTTCTGTTTCTCCACGGTCACCTCGATGGCGCGGATCAGGTCCCTGTAGCGGGCGGCGTCCTCATACCGTTCATCCGCTGCTGCCGCGGCCATGCGCTGCCGGTAGAGACGGGTCAGGTCGCTGTTTTTCCCCGCAAGGAACAGGGCCGCGCCTTCTGCCAGCGATTGGTAGTTTTCGCCCGAGATGAGCCCGTGGCAGGGGGCGGCGCACTGCCTGAGCTGGTAAAAGAGGCAGGGGCGCCTGCGGCGGCGGCAGGTCTCCAGCGGGTAGTGGCGGAGCGGGAAGAGCTTGTACAACTGCTTGAGGACCTCCCGGGCGGCAGAAGCGGAGGAATAGGGGCCGAAGTAGCGGGCTCCGTCCCTGGCCGGCCGTCTCACGATAGTCAGGCGGGGAAACTCCTCATTCATGTCGAGCCGGAGGGAAAAGTAGGTTTTGTCGTCCCGCAGGTCCAGGTTGTACCGGGGTCGGTGTTCCTTGATAAGGGTGTTCTCGAGGAGGAGGGCTTCCTTCTCCGTGTCGGTGACGATCACGTCGATGTCGGCGACCCGTCCCACCAGGAACCGGATATGGTAGCGCGACTCTCCCCCCTTGCTGAAATAGGAGCGGACCCGTTTCCGGAGGCTCTTGGCCTTTCCCACGTAAAGAATGTCCCCACCGTGTCCCTTCATGAGGTAGACGCCCGGAGCGTCGGGGAGGGTTGTCAGTCGCCTGGTGTCGAACATGATGCCAGTATAGCGGCAGGCAGCAGTTTTGGGAAGGCGAAGCCATCCTCGGGCCACAGTTGATCCGTTGGGCCGTTTATCGCGTAATTACAGGGGTTCGCGCCGGCATTCCCCGTTGACAAGCCACGGTTATGATGCTATGTAACTGAACTGATTACTTACACCCCCTGCAAGCCACTGGAAAGGTTAAGCCCGTGAATTTTATGAAATCCTTCCGCATTACCTTTGTCAGGTGCCTTGCCGGATATCTCATAATCGCGTCGCTCCTTACCTCCCCCGCCTTTGCCGTCACCTCTGAAGACTCACAGATATTCATTGCCGGCTTCAACGCCTATCAGAAGAAGGACTACCAGGCAGCCATCGACCGGATGAAGACGGTCCTCGATAAGTATCCCGATACGCCGTTGCGCGACATGGCCATTTTCTGGCTTGCCCGGGCAAGCTTCAAAGCTGGGTACGAGCGGGATGCCGCCCGCTATATGTCGCAGTTTTTCAAGGAATACCCCGACAGTCCTCTCAAGGGAACTGTGGAGGACGATCTCCTCGGCCTCGTAACACGTTACGACAAGGGGGAGCAACTCCCGGCAATGGCCCGGCGAGGGGCCGAGCCGGCGGTTTCGGAGCCTGCGGCTGCCCGCCAGGCTCTGGCTGAAAAGACCGCCGCTGCCCGCCAGGCTGCTGAACAGGCTGCCCAGAAAGCGGCGGGTGCCACTGCCGGAGCCGCCACCACTACTGCTGAGGCGGTAGGTGCCGCCACTGCTGCCGCTACCGCTGCGAGTCAAGCTGCCGCCCGGAAAGCTGCTGAGGAGAAAGCGGCTGCCGAGCGCCTTGCCGCAGAGCAGGCTGCCCGCGAACGGGTGGAGGCTGAGAGGCTTGCCGCCCAGAAAGCCGCTCAAGAAAAGGCGGCTGCCGAGCGCCGCGCCGCAGAGCAGGCTGCCCGAGAGAAAGCCGAGGCTGAGAGGGTTGCCGCCCAGAAGGCTGCGGAAGAGAAGGCGGCTGCCGAGCGTCTTGCCGCAGAGCAGGCCACCCGCGAGAAAGCCGAAGCTGAGCGGGTTGCCGCCCAGAAGGCAGCAGAAGAGAAGGCGGCGGCCGAGCATCGTGCCGCAGAGCAGGCAGCCCGCGAGAAAGCCGAAGCTGAGCAGGTTGCCGCCCAGAAGGCAGCAGAAGAGAAGACGGCTGCCGAGCGTCTTGCCGCAGAGAAGACTGCCGCAGAATTGAGAGCAGCGGAGCAGGCGGCGACAGCCAAGGCCGAAGCCGAGCGCGTGGCCGCCGAACAGGCCCGGCGCGACAGGGAGGCTGCCGAACGCCTGGCTGCCGAGAAGTCAGCCCGTCAGAAGGAAGAGACTGAACAGGCCGCCGTTCGCCGCGCCGAGGAACAGAAGCGGGCCGCTCTGCGCGAGAAGGCCGTTGCCGAGTATAAATCGCTCATCGACCGCTTCCCGGGGACCCGGGCCGCTGCTGCTGCCGCCGCCAAGCTCGCGGAAATGGGGATCACCCATGTCGCACCAAGCCCGGCCGTTGCCGCTGCCCCTCCGGCGCTCCCCGAAAGGAACGCCCAGGTCCTCACGCTGGAGGTGGGGCAGTTCGCCGATGCCGATCTCACGATTCAGCCCCAGGCCCAGGGCCTTGAGGCCGGCAAGCGCCACGAGATCCCCTTTGAAGTGGTCAACCGGGGCAATGGCACCGACAGCTTCTACCTGGAATCGGGTTTCCCCCCCGAATTCGGAGCCCAGTTCGCCGATGCCGGCCGGAAGGAGATGCCGATCAACCTAACGCCCTCCCTGGCGCCGGGAGAACGATTCCGGGGGATACTCTCCATTGCGGTGCCCCGTGAGGCTATCGACGGGCAGAAGCTGGTCTATCCGATCAAGGTCGCCTCGCGTCTCGACCGTGAGGCATCCCAGGCACGGGACATCTTCCTGACCGCCTCGGCCCCGCTCCTGCGGGCAGTGGTCAAGACGGACAAGAATCAGGTGCTTCCCGGCGAAAAGGTCTCCTATCGGGTCGTGCTCCTCAATATCGGGACCGCCGCTGCCCAGGGAGTGGCGCTTCGCCTGAACTATCCGCCCCAGTATGAGCCGGTGAACTTTGGCGAGGCCGGGTTCAAGCAGGAAATGAAGGCGGCTCTCGTCCTGGACGGCATGCGGCTCGTTTCCGGGGAGAGCCGGGAGTTCGAAGTGACGTTCCAGCTCAAGGATGAGGCCATCGCACGCCAGGAACTCTTCCTGCGCGCCGACCTGATCAACAGCGAGCTGCAGACCCGCGATTCGTTCATCTCTGCGGCGGCTGTGGTCAAACCGGTAAGCGGGGTGGCCGTCAGGACCGCCAGCGAGAAACTCGTGGTGATCCCCGGCCAGCAGGTTTCGATCCCGCTGGTGGTTACCAACACCGGCAACCAGCGCGAGGATGTCATCATCAAGCCCAATCTTCCGCCGAACGTGGCCTATACCGTCTACCAGGACCTGAACCGCGACGGCATCCGGCAGAACAACGAGCCGATCATTAACCACGTGGGCCCCCTCGCACCCAAGGAAGAATCGTACGTGATCCTCGATCTGTCCACTCCCCTCTCGGAGAGCGACGGGACTGCCGCCACCGTTGCCCTGGCCTTCGAGCCGGAAACCGACCGGACCCGGGGAACTCTTGCCTCGCTGCGTCTTCTCTACTCACGGCCGGTGGTGGACCTGGCCATGAGCGGCAAGGGCGGACGCCTGAAGCCGGGCGAGGTTTCCTCATTCGAGCTCAACTTCACGAACCGCGGCTCGAACATGGCCAAGAGTGTCGAGCTCCAGAGCACCATGCCCAGGGACCTGGAGCTGGTGGCGTCCGATCCGTCGTTCGCCCGAAATGCCAACGGCGACTATCTCTGGACCTTTGACGAACTGGGCGCCAGCGAGAAGCGCACCATCAAGGTCACGTTCCGCGTCCGTTCGGGCACTGCCGTGGGAACGAGCATCCAGGTCAAGAATGTCCTGAAGTATCAAGATCAGTTGGGAAACAGGTACTGATATGAAGAGCGCACTCAGGGTCGTTTCCGCCTCCCTCGTCCTCTCCATGGCCTCCCTGGCAGCCGGCGGGGAATACCTTCTCTATGCGCCCCAATCTTCGGAGGGTGCTCGTCCTTCGGGGCCGGACGAAGGGGTGCTCGTCAGGAGCATAACCATCCAGAAGGGGGATACTCTGTATTCCCTCTCCCGCAAGTACAACGGCAAGGGCGGGTACTATCCCCAGATACTTCTCTTCAACGAAATCAAGAACCCTGACCTTATCTACGCTGGCAACAAACTCATGGTGCCGGTGGCCCCGGTCGGGCCGAAAGCGGAGTTCAGCCTTCAGCCCTCCGCTGCTCCGGCCGCCGTGGCCGGAAAGAAGCCGGTCCCTCGCCCCGTCCGGGAGAAGAAGGTGGTCCCGGGCGCGACCCGCCGGAAGGCAACGCGGGAGCCGCTGTGACCACGTCCGCCCGGGCGCCGAAGCCGGCGGTCGCCAAGGCCCCGGCAAGCCCGCGGCCTGCGGCGGAAGCGCACCGGCCCCAAACGGCAACGGCGGATGAAAGCGAGCACTCTCTCTACGAGAAAGGGGTGAGCGCATACAAGGCGGGGGCCTACGCGCAGTCCGTTGAACTGTTCGAGCGCTTCCTGGCCCGTTTCCCGTCCTCGCCGCTGGTCCCCGACGCAACACTCTATCGCGCGGATGCCTTCCTCAAGATGGCTGGCCAGTAACGCACCAACCTTCCAGTCGAACGGCAGGCGGTTCATATGCAAAGAGGGGGGTGTCCCGGCGGACACCCCCCTCTTTGCGTTTTCTGCCCTATGCTGCTAGCGCTCCCATTGTAATAATTCCGCGAATGCCGGGTCCACGGGGCGATCGATGATCAGCATCCGACCGCTGACCGGTCCGAGTCGCGTCACCCTGAACCCTACTACCGATACGGTGTAGCGGTCATGGGTAAAGTCGTGGCGGCCAAAGGAGTGGGGATAGCGCAGAGTCGTGAGGATCCTGTCCGCGACGATGGCGAAGTCGTCCGTTTCTCCCAGTTGGATGACGCCGTATCCTTCCAGTTGCAGCAGGCGAAAGAGTGTGTAGTTGTAGGAATCATTGTCGTTGCAGCTCAGGATGAATTTTTTCCCGTCGTTTTCAAAGTACCCTTCCACGCGGATGCTGAACCGGCTCTCAGCATTCTCCCCCATGGAGCCCGATACAATCCGGTTGCGTTCCAGCTTCACGGTCAGGGCGTCGAGGAGCTGGACAGCCAACTCGCACGGGGTCGTGCCGGTGATGCCCCTCACCTCGTAGCCCGGCACCGACGGTGGCTGCGGGGCGGCTTGGCAGAATTCCGCAACAGTGATTCCGTTGTCGGCCAGGGTAGAGATGAGTGCCGCCGGGAGGCAGGAGCCACTCCGTTCAAGGAAGAGGAGCACGCTCTCCGGGCCACGCATGGCCACTGCCGGCAGTCTGGTGATTCGGTAGTCGGCCCGGACCGTGAGTTGGGGATCCGAACCTATGGTGGCGACGGCGTCTTCCTCGACGCGGGCGAATTCCGCGGCGCGAAGCAGTACGGTGAAAAAATCACGCTCGCTGCCGGTTCCGCGGGAGATCAGCCGGATATCGGAGTGTTTTTCAGCCAGGATATTTTTGTCGCGGGGGAGTAGAGCTCCCTTCATGTCGACCAGGATCTTCCCTCCATCCGCGGCGAGCAGAAGAGGGAATTCTTCGGGTGAGAGCACCTTGCCGTTGAGAGAGATGGGCCCCACCCGCTCCTGGCCGGGGACGAGGCTCTGCCACAGGGAGATGAGCCGCTGGCTGAAGGAAGAGGCGGATGCCGGAGCGGCGGCAGGAACCGGGTAAGCAGGCGGTGCTGTTTCAACGGCTCGCACCATCGGTGCCGGCGCGGGCCGGGGGGGCGCGGCTGCTTCCACGGCGGGAGGGACAGTCGGCTCGGGCGGTGCTGCAGGGGCGGGCGCCACTGCCTGGGCCGACGGTTCCTCAGGGGGGGGCGCTGCTACGGCGGGTTCGGCCGGCTCCCGGCGTTCACCGGTCTCCTGGGCGCGCCCGGTAGTGCGTGGTCCCGCAAGGGGGATGAGGATGGTCTGCCCAACCGAAAGACGGGTGATGCTCCGCAGGTTGTTGATCCTCTGAATCTCCGGGATGAGCGCTTCGGCCGCCGCATTGGAAAGGCCGTATTCGCGCATCAGTACCTTGAAGATGAAATCTCCCGGCTTAACGGTATAGCGGGAAACTCCACCCTTTGTTTCGGCAGGTGCGGTGCCGCGCTTTGTTTCGGCAGAAGCGGCCGGAGCGGCGGTCTTGCGTTTGGGGGTGCGCTTGGCCGGGGCAACGGTCTGCAAGTCCTTCACGTCGAGTTCGAACGAGGTGGCGGAGGCTGACGCCGGGGCGCCAATGGCCATGAGCAGAAGAAAGGCACGAAGTAGCGGGACCCGGTAGAAATGGCATGTGTTCATGTGGTTCCTCGGAGAGCGGGATGGCAGGGCCATCAGGGGAAATAGACTACGAACGCCCTGATGGAGCCTTTGGGCGCTGTCCGGTAGATCAGTATCCTGGCCCCAGCCGTGGTCGTACCCTTTTCCACGTGGAAAGAGCCCTTGGTTTCCTTGTCGTTGATGGAGAACTGCCGTACCCGGGTCATTTGTTCAAGGGCTCCGCGCATGAACGATTCGGGGATCCCGACACCGCTGCGGTCGATGGACTGGATCGCCTTGATGACTCCTGCCTCGCGGTAGACCTTGAACTCGGTGCGGGCGCCCAGGTATCGCTCCCATCCGGGATTTTTATCGCCATACGCGCGGTCGGGTTTCTGGCGGGGAATGAAAGGGGGCAGTTCGGTCATACCGGCCGGCAGGGCCTGGGCGGGAGCGATCGCCGGAGCCGCCGGAGGCAATGTCTCCGGGGCGGGTGCCGGTGGCGGAGACGCTGGCTTCTGCTGCGCTGTGCCGGAAGTCGTAGGTTTAACTTCGGCAACCAGGGCCTGTGAGCGGTGCGTAGTGGAGCTTGTGCCAAGCGAGACAGCGAGGTAGATGACCACTGCCGCGACAATCAACACCCCCGCACCGATAGCGACCGGCCTGACCGTGGACCGGGAGTCGCCGGGCCGCCTGCGGACGGGCTGCCCTTGCGGCGTGTCGTCATGGGCAGGTTCAGCCTGCCTGCCAAGGGCCACTTGCTCCTCGATCTCGGCAAGAGGTACGGGGGGAAGGGTCTCTTCCATGACACTCTGCAGTTTCTGGTCAAAGGGGGATGGTTCCGCCGGTTCCGGAGCCGGTGGGACATGGTCGGCCGCCTGCGTTGCCTGGGGTGGGGCGGCGGCCTCCCCGGCGGTCGCCGGCGCTTCCTCCGTTTCGGCCCCTGCCTCCGTCACCGCCGGTTCGTCTTGCCGATGCATGGCGCCGGTAATGAGACCGATAATGGCGGCGGCGAGGACCGCATCCGCCTGAGTGAGGTCCAGGCAGGAGTCGATTATGCCCGGCACCGGCGCGCACTCGGCCGCATCGCCGAACAGAACGACTGTGGGCCGCCCGTCCGTCTGGCCGGAGGTCAGGTGGCGTGCGAGAATCTCGCCCGAAAGTCCCGACAGGTGGTTCTGGATGAAGAGGAAATCGGGGACAGCTTCTGCCATCTCCTCGGTGCCCTGGTTCAGGGTCCGACACATCCTGAAGTGAATCTGAGAAGACTCCTGCGTGAAGCTGAAGAGTCCTTCAAGCCGAGCTTGATCGGCAATGAGTAGGATTGTGACCACGTGTCCCCCGCTTTCCCTGAAGCTGGCCGTATTCTAAGAAACCGGCGTCGGAGAATCAACACTTTAATACATCATTGAAACGCGGTTGACCCCCTGTAGGCACAGTTGGATGCGTTCCGGGGCTTCGGCTGCGAAAAATCATTGACAACACATTGCCGACCTTGTTAAAAGTGAAAAACATTTTCAAGTTCAATAGTGGGGCTTGCTGCGGGTAAAACAGCGATACGTTAGATTGTTATGGGGTTTTGGTTTCGGCTACCGCACCTTATCGCACGGACATAAAACCGATCTTTCGATGCCAGGTGTGCAGGCTGGCATGGCGCAGAGGCCGTCCCCGACTATCATGCTTCCAAGGCCGAGAAGGAAAAACGGCCTGCCAAGGGGCAGGGGCTGCGGATGGACACATATAGTCATCTGGTTTTTTATACGGCGTGGACTGACACCGGCGCCATCATGCGCAGGCTTCACGACGGGAAAAACAGCAAGGATGCCACGCCGGGAACTATGTACCAGCATCTCGGTGCCACAGAGTAAGAGCGGCAAAAGAACCTCGCGGTCTTCAAGGTGTGGGTCGGTGCCTGGAATCTCAAAAGATCGCCCCGCATTGCCAGGGAAGAGCTTAACGCCATCACGGTCACGTACTGACGGGGGAAAGGGGGTGCCATGGGGCAGATTGTTTCGGAAATGCGGCACAGTGTTCGACGGCCGGTCTGGCACGATCTGGCGGAACGGTTCGCTGAGCCCCGGGAGTGTCTGGCGTCGTTTCTCGCGCTGGAAGCGGCCGAGGTGCTTGCGGGCGAAAAGCCCGCCAACCTGATCGGCATTGCCAACCGTAGCCGCGCATGCGGTCGCAATCTTTACATCCTCTGGAAACAGTGGGGGGCGATGGTACTGGGCAAGAGCGGCCTTGGCGTCCGGGAGTTGTCCGACCGCGGGGATTCGCTGTTGCTGCTTATCTATCGCCCGGAAACCCTTGAGGCCCTGCTGCGGCGCCCCAGCGCCTCAGCGGTGCTGGCGTGGGCGGGATACGGCACAGCCAGCGGGCTTGACGAGGTGCTGACGGAGCTGTCGGCACGCATCGCCGGTCATGGTTTTCCTCATGAGATCGGGGTGTTCCTGGGTTACCCTCTCAAAGACGAGCTGGCTTTCATGGGGCTGGTGAGGATTCCGTTCGTCTGCCAGGGACCGTGGAAGATCTTCGGCGACCCCAGGGAGAGCCTGCGCCTTGCCGAAGTCTTTCGTTGCTGCCGGGCGCGGATGGCGGAGCGCCTGAACAGTTGTGCCTCGGCGCTCGATTGTCTGACGGACGGGACGTTACACCCAGTCGCCGACCTTGAATGAAAATGAAATTCAAAATAATGGAGGATAAGGCCGTGTGTATTGCGGTGATCGGCGGCATGGACCGCCTGGAGAAACACTATCGGGAAGAGGCGGTCCGTTCAGGGGTGGAACTGCGTATGTTCTCCCGGTCGGAAAACAAAATAGCAGTCAAGCTGAAGCGCTTCGACGCCCTGGTCATCTTCACCAACAAGGTGTCCCACCGGGTGAAGAACGAGGCCCTGGCCGCGGCGAAGCAAAACGGCATTCCGGTCTTCATGAACCATTCGTGTGGTGTCTGCACGTTCAGGGATTGCCTGAGTTGTCTTGCAGCCACGGTCGCCCATGCCGGGGAATCGGAGCGGTCGGGCCACGGTCGGCGGAAAAACCATTACTGACGACAATGTCTTGTGAAGAGCGGTGCTCGCGGAAACCGTTGACGGTCATGGTCTGGGGCGGCGGCCTGCATACTGATGACGGCGTGCGGCAATTTACTGAAGATGATAATCATTTTTACAACAGTAAAGCGGAAGGCGCTGTCTACCGGTCGGAGCGATACAACAAGGGGGGAACATGCGGAATGTGAAGAAAGCATTGGTGGTGGGACTAGCGCTGCTCGGCAGCCTGGTCGTCGGCTCCACGGGAGCCATGGCGCGCAATCCGGAATTAGCTCTTCCCGAAAGGGTCGAGATCAAGCACAAGGCCTGCCAGGAGATGTTACGGCTTGGGGCCACGTATCAGGTGGAGGGGCTGTTCTCCAAGGAATTCGAGGCGGGCCAGGTGTGCTACACCCGCACGGACCTGGCGGTGGTGCTGGAGCTGCTGACCGAGAAGCTGGCCGAGAAAGTGGTGAAGGAAGGCTCGGCAGCAGTGGCCAAGGAAGACCTCCTGCTCCTGGCGGAGCTCCAGGACGAACTGCGCGGGGAGATGCTCCTGGCCCGCACCCGCACCTTCCAGCAGCGCCGGGATGACCTGGGCACCAGGCTCACCGCCATCACCAGGAACATCTCCCTCAGCGGGGGACTCGTGGGGGTCCTCCAGGGCTCCATCGGCAACGGGCCCTCCGACCACGCGGATGCGGTCGCAGGGGAGACCTGGTCTTCAGCTTCACGGTGGGGGAGAACACCATCGCGGTGATCGACGTGGAGGCGACCGGCGGCAACGGAATCGACACCAGGGTGCCCAGCTTCTCGCTGCTGAACGCCGTGGCCGGCAGCACCGGCGATACGGTCCGCTTCCGGGAGCATGGGTGGAGCATGCCGCCTTTGATGACCGCCTGATCCTCACCGCAGGCAAGATCGACCTGACCAACTACTTTGACGCCAACGGCGTGGCAAACGACGAGAACAGCCAGTTCCTGGCCGGGGCCTTCGTGAACTCGGCGGTCCTGGGTGCGCCCGGCAACGGACCGGGAGCCAGGCTCCAGGCAAAACTGGGCGAATCGCTCACCTTCGGGCTCGGCTACGGCAGCGGCGACACCGACACGGAGGATATGTTCTCACACGGCTACGGCATAGCCGAGCTGGACTACACCATCAAGGTCGGCGAACTGGAAGGGACCTACCGCGTCTATGGCAGCCTGGACGGGGCGCGTGCCGATGGGGAGGTGAAGCTGCAGGAGAAAACGCCTTCGGGTTCGGGATCAGCGCCGACCAGCAGGTGACCGACAAACTGACCCTGTTCGTGCGCTACGGCCGGCGTGACGGGGACGTCTACGCCACGACGACGGCCTGGAGCGCGGCGGTCAGTACGCCGGGCTGCTGCCCGAGCGCAAGGACGACGTCCTCGGCGTTGCCTACGGGCAGGTGAAGGCCGTGGGCGCGGACACCCGGGAGAAGCTGGCGGAGCTCTACTACAAGGTCCAGGTGAACGAGCAGATCGGCATCGCGCCTGTGGTTCAGTACCTGATCGATCCCCTGGGGGACAGCAGCAGGGATGACGTGGTGGCCCTGGGTCTGCGCTCGCTGATCAGTTTCTAGACGGTATATTCTGCAACGCTGGCAGGGGGCAGCGAATCACGTCCCTAGCGGGGTGTTCACGACAGGAGTTCCCATGATGCCCCTGGGACAAGGCCCTGACGGCGTTTCTGCTACCCTTCGTGCCGTGCGTGGGGGGCATCGCCATGCGCCAGGAGTTCGGCTCCTGAAAATGGTTCGGTTCTGGCCCGGGGGCGTTTACCGTCTACCAGGGGAGCGTGCCCCTGGGACTGGGAGGTTGAGTCATGGGCACTGCAGGGGGGGTGAGTCAGGCTGCTGCGACAAGAAGTAGAAAGGATCCCGCAACATCGTAACTCGCGCAGCCTCAATCCCGCCTCTCCGCCGTACTCCGGACAAACCGGCCGCGTGCCGCCCCCGGCGGAGGAATAGGGGGTGGACAGGCGCCCGGTTGACGTGTACGGTTGATGGTACTCACGAACGTCGATCCAGGGGGTGCCTCTGCCATGGACTATTGCGCCGATCTCCACATCCATTCGCCCTTTTCCCGGGCAACGAGCAAGGAGTGCGACCTTGCAGGGCTTGCCGGGTGGGCCCGGGTGAAGGGGATCCAGGTGGTGGGCACGGGGGACTTCACCCATCCGGGGTGGTTCGCCCGGCTGCGGGAGGTGCTGGAGCCGGCCGAGCCGGGCTTCTTCCGGCTGCGGGACGAGAATGTCCCCGCGCCCCTGGCCGGGCTCGCTCCCTCCTCGGCACCGGTCCGCTTCATGCTCACCGCCGAGATCAGTTGCATCTACAAGCGGCACGGCGTGGTGCGCAAGGTTCACAACCTCCTCTACGTCCCTGACTTTGCAGCGGCTGAACGGATCAACGCGCGGCTGGCCGGCATCGGCAACATCGAGTCCGATGGCCGCCCCATCCTCGGCCTCGACTCCCGGAACCTGCTGGAAATCCTGCTGGAGGCCACGTCGGACGGATTCCTGGTGCCGGCCCACATCTGGACCCCCTGGTTTTCACTGTTCGGCTCCAAGTCCGGTTTCGATACCGTGGAAGAGTGCTTCGGCGACCTCACCCCCCACGTGTTTGCCCTGGAGACCGGACTTTCCTCCGATCCGGACATGAACCGGCTGATTTCCGCCCTGGACCGGTTCTCCCTCATCTCCAATTCTGACTGCCACTCCCCGTCCCGGCTCGGGCGCGAGGCCAATCTCTTCAGCACCGGCTTTGACTTCTTTTCACTGCGCGACGCCCTGAAGGGCAACAGCCGCGAAACCTTCAGCGGCACTGTGGAGTTCTTTCCCGAGGAGGGGAAGTACCACATGGACGGTCACCGGGACTGCGGCATCCGCTTCGAACCCGACGAGACGCGCCGGCACGGGGGCCGCTGCCCCGTGTGCGGCCGCCCCCTCACCGTGGGGGTGCTCCACCGGGTGCTGGAACTGGCTGACCGGGACACGCCGCTCTATCCCGCCGACGCCCCGGCGTTCTTCAGTCTGGTGCCGCTGGCAGAGGTGGTGGGGGAGATCCTCGGGGTGGGACCGGCCTCCAAACAGGTCATGAGCAACTATGTCCGGCTTATCGACCGGTTCGGTTCGGAGCTGAACATCCTTCTCCGGGCCGATTCCGCTGAGATCGCTGCCGCATCGCCGGTCCTGGCGGAGGCGATCGTCCGGATGAGAGAGGGGCGGGTCATCCGCCAGGGGGGCTTCGACGGCGAGTACGGAACCATCAAGGTCTTCGAGGAGGGTGAAGTGGCCCGGCTGTCAGGACAGGGGGGACTCTTCAGCGACGGGGAGTCCCCCCGGCGGGGCGCCCCAAAGCGACCGGCCGGCCTCCGGCAGCCGGCGGGCGAAGATCGGTGGCCCCGCCCGATCCGGCGCCTGCCGCGGGACCCGATCCCGGCCAGGCCGAGGCGCTCGCCTGCGATGCACCCCGGGTGCTGGTGGCCGCAGGGCCGGGTACCGGCAAAACCTACACCCTGGTGGCCCGGCTGGCGGCGCTGCTGGCAATGCCTGACACGGACCCGGGCCGGGTCTGCGCCATCACCTTCACGAACCGGGCAGCCGCCGAGGTGCGGGAGCGACTGGCCGCTGCGGCGGGCGAGGCTGCCGGGCAGGTGTTTGTCGGCACCTTCCACCGCTTCTGCCTCGACTGGCTCAGACGCGAGGACCCCGACCGGGTCGTGGTGGGGGACGAAAGCCGGGAGCGGCTGTTGCGGCGCCTCTTTCCCGAGCTCGGCGTCCGGGAGCGGAACGGCCTGGCCGGGGAGATCGCCGATTTTCTGCATCGCGACAATGGTGGGGACGCACCGGAGCCGGTGCGCCTCTACCTGGACGAACTGGCCCGGCGCGGCGCCATGGACCTGGACGACGTGGTCCCGGCCCTGGTCCGCCGCCTGAGAGGCGACGAGACCTTCCGGCGACAGGTGTGCGCCGGAGTCGCCCATCTCTTCGTGGACGAATTTCAGGACCTGAACGCTCCCCAGTACGCCCTGGTGGAGATTTTGGGGGAAGAGGCCACGATCTTCGCCATCGGCGACCCAGACCAGGCCATCTACGGCTTCCGGGGTAGTGATCCCTCTTTTTTCTTCCGTTTCGCCGACCTTCCCGCCACCCGGCGGCTGGACCTCAGCCGCAACTACCGGTCGGCGGCGCCCCTCATCGAGGCCGCATCGGCCGTTATCGCCCACAACCGGCTCAGGAGCGGCATCAGTCTAACGCCTGCCACGGCGCGGGAGGGAACGATCGAGTTGTACAGGGCTCCGACGCCGGCGGCGGAGGCCGAGTTTATCGTTCGGCGCATCGAGGAGCTCATGGGGGGGATCAGCAGTTTCTCCATCGCCTCGGGGCGGGGCGGCGACCAGGACAACCGCCGGAGCTTCGGCGACATCGCCATTCTCTACCGGTTGGCGCGGCAGGCCGACGAGTTGGCCAACGCCCTGGACCGGCGGGGGATTCCGTTCCAGTTGGTGGGGGCCGTTCCCTACTTCCTCGGCCCGGTAGCGGGCGCGGCCACCCGGTTTGTCCGGGCCGCTGCGGGGAGTACGGAGTTGGCCGACTGGCTGGCCCTGGCACAGGAGCTGCCGGGGATCGGCGAGGGTGCCATCCGTCGGCTGGAAGAGGCCCTTCCCCTGACCGGCGATTTCCCGGCGCTCGTGGCCGGTGTCGAGCTGCCGCCCCCTGTTGCGCGTCGGATGGCCGAGCTGACCGCTCTCCTCGAACGCTTCCGGTCCACGGCCGGCCGGGAGGGAATCGCGCCGGCCCTGGGCGAGGCCCTGACCCTGTTCGGCACGGATCAGGGGCATGCCGACTGCCGGCGGCTCCTGG